>JACKOW010000004.1 GCA_024234055.1 Rhodanobacteraceae bacterium | reverse complement strand
GAGGGCCGCAAAGCGGGCAGATGCAGCCAAACAATCTGTGACTGGCACGTGCCTCGGAATCGCCTTGTACCACAAGGTAATTGGGGGCATCTGCTCGCGCAGGTGTGAGAAATGCGGGCTAGTTGCTGATCTGCTGTTGCACCCAGTTGGCGACCGCCTTGATCACCGCCGCATCGACGTGGCTGGCCTGCGCGTAGTCGGCTGGGCCCGGCGCCTGCCCCGCAGGCATGAACAGATGGCTGAGTCCCGGAAAACTCTGGCTGCGGAAGTGGGGGTTGCCCTTGAAAGCATCTACCCAGCGACGGTAGTCGTCGGTCATCGTCACTTGATAGTCACTTTCGCCCTGGAGCAGCAGGATCGGCAGCTGGCGTTCCTGCGCAGCAGTGATGGGCTGATAGCCCTCCAGGTCCAGCCAATAGGCGGCCGGCGCTCCGATCAGCAGCTTGGGATCGTCACGATCCCCGGCAGTCAGTGCATCGATTTGGTCGAGCGTGGATTGCATCTGCGCCATCGACGCTTCTTCCTCGGCACTGACGTTGCCATCCAGTTGGGCGATGTACTTCATCTGCTGGGGAATGATCTCGGTCAGCCCGCGCGCTGGCGCGGCCAGCAGGATCATCCCCGCCACCGGCGTGACAGCGGCGATGCGTGGTGCCAGCATTGCGCCGAGGCTGTGGCCGAGCACGAACAGCGGGCGCTCGGACAGTTCGGGCTGCGCCGCCAGCAGCGCCAACGCCGCGACCGCGTCGTCGATGACTTCTTCTTTCACGGTGAAGGGCTTGCCGGCAAAGCTGGCGGCATTGACCTGGCTGCGCTTGTCGTAGCGCAGCACGGCAATCCCTTGCTTGGCCAGGCCGTGTGCCAGATCGCGGAAGGGCTTGTTGGGACCGATGGTCTCGTCGCGATCATGACTGCCGGAACCGTGCACCAGGACCACGCCGGCGATTGGCTGTGCCTTCCTCGGCAAGGTCAGTAGCCCGGGGAGCTGGATGTTGCCGGTGGTCACGGTGATTGCGCGTTCTGTCCAGTGCTCCGATGGCTCGATGGCTGCGGCGGCGGGCGCAGTTCCCGGTCGTATCCACAGTCCGCTGAGCTGGCCCTCGGGGTTGCAGCTGACCGACAGATCCAGCCAGGCCTTGGCGTGTTGCAGTGGCAGCACGACATTCGTGCCCTGAGTTCCGGCACTGATCCGGGCGGGGCCTGTGCTCAGGCGCTCGCCGACCTGTCTGGGCAGGGTTTGCCAGATCTCACCCAGTTGCTCGGCGCTCAGGGCATCGCGCATCTTCGGGTTGAAGTCGGCCCGGGCCTGTTCAAACTCGCCGGCGTCCAGTGCCGCGAGCACAGCCTCGGCACGTCCCAGGCAAGCGTCGTCCTCGGCGCGGACGGACAGTGAACTCAGCAACAGGCCGCAGCCACAGGCTGCGCCGGCCAAGGCGAAGGAGGTATTCATGTGATGCTCCCGGCTGAGCCGGCGACTGCCGGCCTTGATGGATCAGCTTGGTTCGGTGTCAGGGTCGACAGCGGGCGACTTCAGTCGCCCGCTGCGACGCAGCGCATCTCGCAGCACATACTCGATCTGAGCATTCAGGCTGCGCAGCTCGTCATCCGCCCAGCGCTGCGCCGCCTCGAGGATCTCGGCATTGATGCGCAGCGGGTAGGCTTTGCGTTCGGCCATCATCAATCAGCCGTAGAGGCTGCCCGCATTCACCACCGGTTGGGCGTCGTTGTCGCTGCACAGCACCACCAGCAGATTGCTGACCATCGAGGCCTTGCGCTCTTCATCCAGATCGATGACGCCGCGCTTGCTCAGCTGTTCAAGCGCCATCTCGACCATGCTGACCGCGCCCTCGACGATCCGGGTACGGGCCGCGATGACCGCGTCGGCCTGCTGGCGGCGGAGCATGGCGTTGGCGATCTCCGGCGCATAAGCCAGGTGACTGATGCGCGCTTCGATGACCTTGACGCCAGCCTGCGCCAGCCGCTCCTGAATCTCGCCCAGCAGATTCTCGGAGACCTCCTTGGAATGGCTGCGCAGGGCGATCTTGCTCTCGTCATGGGCATCGTAGGGGTAGCTGGTCGCCATCTGCCGCAAGGCCGACTCGGACTGCACGTGCACAAAGTTCTCGAAATCATCGACCAGGAACAGGGCTTCGGCCGAATCCACCACCTGCCAGACCACCACGGCGGCGATCTCGATCGGTGAACCTTCCAGTTCATTGACCTTGAGCTTGCTCGATTCGAAGTTGCGCACCCGCAACGAGACCGCACGCTTGGAATAGAAGGGATTGGCCCAGCGCAAGCCCTCATCACGCACGGTGCCCACATAGCGGCCGAAGAGCTGCAGCACCACGGCATTGTTGGGCTGCACCATGAACAGGCCAAACAGCAGGAAGAACTCGACGAATCCCAGCAGGGCCAGCACTGCGGCCAGCGCAACCGATTGCGCGGCGAGCGAGCTGATGAAGCCGGCGACGGTGGCGATCAGGGTGGCCAGCAGAATCAGCAGCACCGGAATGCCGGCCCAGGTCGATTTGCGGATTTCTTTGGTCATGAGTGTCTCTCCGGGTTGGTGAGTGAAAGATATCATTGTGATATCAGTCTGCAATAGGCCGGATGGCAGGGTGCGTAGGCAAGCCCAGTCGCTGAGGCAGGTCGCGGCCAGAAGCTGAATGCAGGAAAAGCAGAGCAAACACGAAGGAGAGCGCCCAGATCGTTGGGATGCTCTGAATCGCCTGTCATGTGTCTGCCGGGCGCGGCCCGCGAACCTCTCAGTGGCGTCATTGCGAGCCGCGTGTGTCGGCGCGTGCAGACGAGCGATGAACTCCAGCGTCATTGCGAGCCACCTGTGTCGGCCCGACACTGCCCACGGGCCATGAACCCGCCGTCGTAGGTCATGTTGTCCGCGTCAGCGGACTACGTGATATCGAGTTGCGTCACGTAGCTCGCTGCGCGAGCAACGTGACCTACAACAGCAAATCAACAATTTACGATATGGGTTCATGGAGAGCGCAGCGAAGCAATCCAGAAGCGCACCCTCAGAAGCACTGGATTGCTTCGTCACTCCGTTCCTCGCAATGACGCCTCAATAACCTGGGCTACGGCAATCAGCCGGCGAAGCCGCCGGCGGCCAGGAAGGCCTTCTCTTCTGCAGTGGCGACTCGTCCCAAGACCGGATTGCGGTGCGGAAAGCGCCCGAAGCGCTCGATGATCTCGCAGTGCTCGCGGGCATAGCTCAGTGCCGATCCACCCAGTACCTCAAACAGCGCGACACAGCGACGCTGCAGGGCAAGGTCCTCGGCATGCATCAGGCTCATGTAGCAGAAAGGTCGCAGCTCCGGGTCCACCTGCTGATCCATGCCAGCGTCGATGGCGGCCAGTGCGAAGTGGCGCGCCAGGGGATCGGTGGCGTAGGCATGGGCATTGCCGCGATAGACATTGCGCGGTAGTTGATCGAGCAGAATCTGCAAGGCCAGCGCGCCCTCGGCGTTGTCGTTCCAGCGGTCGAGCTGGCGCTCGGCAGCCTGCAGATGGGCCGAGTGGAAGCGTGCGGTCAGAGCGCGATCGAAATTGTTGTCCTTCTTGAACCAACGCGATGGTCCGGCTTCGCGCCAGAACAGCACGATGGCCGCGGCGGTGGGCCCGGCGGTGTTGGCGGTGTACTTGCTCATCGGTGATCCGGATCAGGGGCGGGAATGCAGAGGCCGCATCTTAGCCTTTGCACGACTGTGGCGAGTCGCGGTCGCGGCTGCTGGGGCGTTTGGTCGTGCATCGAACGGGGCGGCAGGGGGGCGGGGGGGCAGCCTCGCGGCAAGGTCAGGCCGTGCGTCGTGATTGTTGCTGTAATCCTGGCAGGGTCCGTGCAAGCTGGCGTAGGCCGGGTCCTCGCGTCGGCATCGCCCGCCCTGGCCTCAGGCTACATACGCGAGGCGCCCGGCGCATTGCGACAGACAGAGCCGCGGCCGCCGGCGCGAATACCCACCTGGTACTCGCCCAAGTCCACGCGCGCCGGAGCCGCGCTACGGCGAGGTGCCTTCGCCCGGGTGCCCGTGTGACCCCGACCTACTCGCCGATATCCTCGTTCCACAATTCCGGCTTGTCGCGCATGAAGCCGCGCATCAGTTCCACGCAGCGGGGATCGTCCACGACCGTGAGCTGCACGCCGCGGCTGGCGAGGTGGGCTTCCTCGCCCATGAAACTGCGATTCTCGCCGATGATCACTCGCGGAATGCCGTACAGGAGGATGGCACCCGAACACATCGGACAGGGCGAGAGCGTGGTGTAGAGGGTGCATTCGCGGTAGATCTTCGCCGGCAATCGACCAGCGTTTTCGAGTGCATCCATTTCGCCGTGGAGCACGGTGCTGCCTTTCTGCACCCGACGGTTGTGGCCGCGACCGATGATGCGGCCCTCATGGACGATCACCGAACCGATCGGAATGCCGCCCTCGGCGAGACCCGCTTCAGCTTCGTCGATGGCGGCTTGCAGAAAGGGATCCATGTGCGGCTCCTGCTCAGCCCTGACGCGAACGGGTGGCGACGGCTGCGCCGATGCCGAGCATCGCCAGCGCCAGCAGCAGCAGGCTGAGACCGCCCGGTCCGGGCACGCCGGTGGGCCGGGTTCCGGCCGACAGCACGCTGGTCTGAGACTGCGCCACGGTGATTTCGATAGGGCCGCCGCTGGTGGTCTCGGTCCAGCCCTTGGTCACTGCCAGGGCGCGCCAGGCGCGCCGATAAAGCAGGCGCGCTTCGACGGTGATCTCGGTGCCCACCGGCAGATCGGCCGGGATGGCGAAGGCATAGTTGCTGAGGTCGGTCGCGCCCGAGGGAATGATGGTGTTCTCGGCCACCGCCTCGGCGTCGATGAACAGCACCGGTCGCACCACCGGGCCCTGATCGTTGATCCGGCCTTCGAGCACCTTGGCGAAACCCTTGCCCGGCTGGCCGGCCAGATCGCCCGGCTGCACGCCCGGAACATTGTCGTCCGCATACCAGGGCACCACTGGTCCACCGGTCTGCGTCAGGGGCAGGCCATTGGCGCGTACGTCCAGCACCAGCAGGGCGTTGCGCACCGACACGCCGGCCGGGAAGCTGTGGCCTGCACCGCGGTTCTCGACTTCGGCGTTGACCAGCAACTGGCCCGCACTTTCGCTGACGCTGGTGCGCAGCAGGATGGCCTGTGACAAGGTGGTCGGCGTGGAACCGATGAAGTCGTGGCGGTGGCGCTGGCTGGCGGGACGATCGAAACCGGCAGTGATGGCGATCGGGCCGGCGTCGGCCTCGTTCGGCATATGGCAGTCCTGACAGCTCTTGAAGTTGGGGCCGGCCACGGCATAGGGCGACGACAGCCATTCCAGATAGGTGTTCTGGCCCGGGGCGCCGTTGTCGGGCCGCACATACTGGTGACAGCCGGCGCAGATCAGCGATTGCCCGAACTGGGTCTGCAGGCTGTTGCGCATGGTGCCGGCTTCAACATCAGGCAGGTTGCCGTAGACGTACAGGCCGGTAACGTAATCCGGATCATCCGGGAAGCGATAGATCACCTTGCCGTTGACGTGGGCGATTCCATTGATGAAAGCGTCGTCCACATGAGATTGCTGGTGGCAACCCAGACAGCTGACACCATCCAGGCCCGGCCCGGTCGAAATCGCGTCATAGGCCAACTGGCCCGGCGTGAACACATCCTCCATCGGCGCATGGCAGGAGGCGCAGAAACCGGATTCACCAGGATCGTGCAGATTCTTGAACACATAACCGGCGCTGCCGCCGGGCGTGCCGGTGCCCGCATACAGATCGAGCACCCAGGTATTGCGGGCGGCGCCGGCATGTCTGGAGGTCGACCACTGCTCATGCTGTTCGGTATGGCAGGCGGCGCAGACGCTGGCGTTGAGCGGCACATAACTGGCATTGCTGGCGCTGGGAATCCGCGCCAGTCGCACTTCGACATTGGTCAGTCCGTCCACCGCAAAGGCGACATTGGTGACGTAATTGACCGGCGCATTGTGCTGATAGGCCACAGCGGCGCCGATATTGACCGGACCCGCGGGCGAGACGTTGAGCGTGAACTCGCCGTTGGCATTGCTGGTGGTGGTCGGCGCGTCGGTAGCCTGCACCCGCACCAGAGCGCCGGCGATCGGCAGACCGGTCGAATCATCGACAACACGGCCGCTGATGGCCGCCAGGCATTGCCCCGAAACGGCGATGAGCAATAGGGCGCCAATGGCAGCGCTGTGCCTACTTCGAATCATGCGTGAGCTATCCGGGTTCGTTTGCCTGGCTGCGGATGTTAGCAAGAGCGGGCATGAAGGTCGCCCGCGGAGCTGTGATCCGCGACGCTCTCTCGTGCCCTCGTGCCCTCGTGCCCTCGTGCCCTCCGGCCTCAGGACGCCACCAGCTTCAAGAAGTCCGGGCTGACCGCGAGCCGGATCGCGTCCAGGCGCACGCGCGCCTGCGGCAGCGCCGCGCGCAAGGCGGTAAGCCGCATCGCCAAGGCTTCGATTTCGGCATCGCGGACGCTGGGATTGACCCGTTTCAGCGCGGTCAGGCGCTCGAACTCGCCGCCGAGTTCGCGTTCCAGGGTCTCGGTGGCAGCGGCGATCAATCCCTGCGCCTCGGCGCTGGCGCGCTCCTCGGCGGCCTTTTTCATCGGCGGTACCAGCGCGCTCAGAATCGGCCTGAACTTGGCCAGGTCGACGGGCTTGTCGTCGGAGCGGGTCATCGCCTGTGGCGCCGGTGCGTAGTCGCGCGGGATCAGCTTGGAGTCGACCGTGACCGTGATCGGCTGTGGTGGCAGATAGCGCTCGACATCGAGTGCGCGATCGGCCACGCATTCGAGCAGGAACACGCCGGTGATCCAGGCCGAGCGCGGTGGCAGGCTGGGATCGACCAGGAAGGCGGCGTTGCCGGTCTCGCTGCTGATCAGCAGTTCGATGGTGGCGCTGACCAGCGGGTGATCCATGCGCAGCAGCGGCAGATCTTCGCGGGAGAGCGCGGTCTCGCGGTCAAACGTCACCGTCATCGGCCCTTCGGCCGGCCACGGGAAGTCTTCGCTCGACAGGTATTCGGGGTCGAGGCGGTGATTGCGACCGCCCATCTCTTCGGTCTCGATGCCGTACTGCTCGAACAGCCGCAGCACGAAATCGTCCTCGTCGCGGCGGGTGTCGCCGGCGGCCAGAGCCATCCGCAGCATCGCACCGCGATCGCCAAAGCGGGTCGCCAGTTCCAGCAGGCGATCGCGGCCCTCGGCAATGGTGCGACTCAGCGTCTCGTGGGCGCTGCGGGTCTCGGCGATCAGCTGACTCAGCGGCGCGCCAGCGGTGTCTTCGCCATCGGCATGGGCCAGCGCCAGTTCGATCACGCGGGCACCGAAGCGTTGGTACAGTTCGCGGCCATCGGCCGGGCTGGTGCGCAGCGCGTCCAGCGCTTCGGCATACCAGCGCGCCAGCGCTTCCTGCGCGGTACCCGGCAGCACCGCGTGGTGCAGTTCCACATCAGCGGTCTGGCCGATGCGGTCGAGGCGACCGATGCGCTGCTCCAGCAGGTCCGGATCGGCCGGGATGTCCCAGAGCACCAGATGATGGGCGAACTGGAAATTACGGCCTTCGGAGCCGATTTCCGAGCACAGCAGCACTCGAGCGCCGTCTTCCTGGGCAAAGTAGGCGGCGTTGCGATCGCGCTGGGCCAGACTCAGGCCTTCGTGGAAGCGGGCGACGCGGGCGCCACTCTTCAGGCGCAGTGCGGCTTCCAGCAGTTCGACCTTGGCCCGGGTACGGCAGATCAGCAGCAGCTTGGCGGGCGCCAGACGCTCGATCAGCTCGGTCAGCCAGTGCAGCCGTGGATCGCGAGTCAGCGCCAGAACTGCCGGCTGAACGGCATCGGCGGCATCACCCTCGGCGGCAGGCTGCAGGGTCAGCGGCACCGGCGGCGCGCGCAGGCCGACGTCGGTTTCGAATTCCTGGCGCAGGCTGGCCAGGTATTCCTCCTGGTCCTCATGCGGCAGATGCAGGGTGTGCAGATGGGCCACGCGATTGGGAAAGCCGCCGACGCTGGCGCGGCGATTGCGATACATCACCCGGCCGGTGCCGTGGCGATCAATCAAGGCGCCGAGCAGTCGCTGCCGGGTCTTGCCATCGGCGTCGGCTTTGACCATGTCGAGCAGGGCTTCCTCGTCGCTGAGCACGCTGCGCAGGTTCTTCAGGGTCTTGGCATCGAGCTTGTCGTCACTGAGCAGGGCCTCGCCCAGTCTGGAGATGGCGTGGTAGCTCTGCGCTTCCTTCTCGAAATGCGCCAGATCGTTGTAACGCGCCGGATCGAGCAGCCGCAGCCGCGCAAAATGGCCGCTGCGGCCCAGTTGCTCCGGCGTAGCGGTCAACAGCACCACGCTGGGACATTGCAGGGCGAGCTGTTCGGCCAGGGCGTACTCGGGCGAGGTGTCTTCCGGCGACCAGGCCAGATGATGGGCTTCGTCAACCACCATCAGATCCCAGCCGGCTTCGACGATCTGCCGTGCGCGCTTGCTGCTGCCGGTCAGGAAGCCGAGATCCGTCAGGATGAACTGGTCATCCTGGAAGGGATTCTTGCTGTCGTCGGACTGCTCGATGGAATCGGCGCGCTCGGCATCGAAGATCGAAAAACGCAGATTGAAACGCCGCAGCAGTTCCACAAACCACTGGTACATCAGCGCTTCAGGCACCAGCACCAGCACCCGCTGGGCGCGGCCGCTGGCGATCATCTTCGACAGGATCAGACCGGCCTCGATGGTCTTGCCCAGGCCCACTTCATCGGCCAGCAGCACCCGCGGTTGCGGTTGAGCAATCGCCGCTTCGACGACCGCCAGCTGATGTGGCAGCAGGGAAATGCGGGCGCTGTTGATGCCCCAGCTCGGTGCCGAGCGTGCCTGCGCGCGTCGCGCCAGGGCTTCACAGCGAATGGCGAAGCGCACGCTGGTGTCGGTGCGGCCGGCGGTCAGGCGCTCATCGGCAGCGCTGGCGGCCTGCACGTCATCCAGCTGAGGCTCCGATATCCAGGATTCGCCGCAGCGATAGAACATCAGTCCCTCGCGGTCCTGGGTGTCCTCCACATCCAGCATCTCGCCTTCGACACTGATCTGGTCGCCGACGCGGAACTCGGCTCGCGACAGGGGTGCCGAGGTCAGGGCATAGCGACGCAACATGCCGGCCTTGGTAAACAACAGCTCCAAAGCGCGGTTGTCGACCTTCTTGATGGTGCCCAACCCGAGTTCGGGTTCGGCGGTGGAATACCAGCGTTGGCCGGGGACTAAGCGAAAGGTCATGGTTTGACTAGCGATATCCAGATGGGCGAGGGGCGTTGCGTTTCAGCGGAACGGGCCTGCGTGATGGGATGACAGCTCGGCCCGGTGCTGAACCTGCGGGGAGCGGGCAAATGAGAGACGCGGGATCATCAGCGGCACCGGCAGTGGGTGGGTTCCTTGCCCTTGCGTGCAGCGAACGGGGCAAGTGCGCACGGAGTGCTCATTATCCCCCTCATTGCGAGCCTGTGGCATCCGCGGCGGCATCTTCCACCCGATCGACCCGCACGATGATGCCGAGTGCCGGATGATCGATGTAATGCAGTTCGCCGTAATTGACAATGCGTTTGCTGTTCAGGCGGAAACGCTGCTCTCCGGTGGCGCGGCCGCCCTTGCGCGACTCCACCCGCAGCAAGGCATCCACATGGACTTCGACACCGCGCCCGAATCGCAGCCTGAGATCGCCATCCAGTTCCGGATTGGCCGTGGCCAGAACACCACGTTCGGGATCGCTGCTACGCACCTCCGCGCGGCCGCGCAGGCGCACAGGCCGGGTGCTGCCGGCATCCTGCTGCCAGCCCACGTGCAGCAGCGCGCGGGTGCGCGCATTTCGGGCCAGGGCGTCATAGGCTCCGCCGAGCTTGAGTGCTTCGCGCGGCAGGGCCGAATACACCGCTCCACCTTCACCCAGCAGCATGCCACTGTAGACCGGATCGGGATCGGCCGGACTCAGCGCCGACCCGCTGTCGGGGTTGTTGTAGGCGAACGCCAGCACTTCGATCTGAATGCGATTGGATTGGGCGCAGGCACTGCCGGCGGCGAACAGCGCCAGTACGAGAAGGAGCAACGAGGGCACGAGGGCAAGAGGGCGCGAGGGCTTGGACGAGGGCACGAAAAAGCGGGCTAGATTGGCGAGGATCGCTTTCAGACGGGCAAATCCCGAATGGCCTTCGCGCCGACGCTCTTGCGTGCCCTCGTGCCCTCGTGCCCTCGCGCCCTCGTGGCCGTGCCCTCGCGCCCTCGTGCCCTCGTGGCCGCACCCTCGCACGCTCGTGCCCTCGTCATAACATCCGTTCATCCCTGTCCTCCCAGCATGCCGATCAGCTCATGTGCGATTTTCAGTCGCTCCGCGCCAGTATCCATCGCCCGCTTCAACTTTAACTTGTCCTGGCCCTCAAAGGCGTACCGCTTGGGCTCGCGTTGCACCAGACGGATCAGATTGGTCGGATCGACCCGGGTCTTGGCGGCAAACAGCACGCGACCACCATTGGGGCCGAGTTCCAGCTTGCGGATGCCCAGCGCCTGGGCGCGCTGCTTCAGTTTGGTGATGATGAACAGGTGGCGCGCCGGCTCGGGCAACATGCCGAAGCGATCGATCATTTCCACCTGCAGTTCGTCGAGATCGGCCTCGTCACGGGCACTGCTGATGCGCTTGTACAGCACCAGTCGCGCGTGCACATCGGGTAGATAGTCGTCCGGAATCAGCGCCGAGATGCCCAGCTGGATCTCCACGCCGCGGTCGATGGCGGCGTCTGGATCATCCGGAATCCGACCTTCCCTGACCGCGCGGACAGCGCGTTCCAGCATTTCGGTGTACAGCGTGAAACCCACCGCCTCGATCTCTCCTGACTGGCCCTCGCCCAGCAATTCGCCGGCGCCGCGGATCTCCAGATCGTGGGTGGACAGGGTAAAGCCGGCGCCCAGCTCCTCCAGCGAGGCGATCGCATCCAGGCGCTTCTGGGCGTCGCCGGTGATCGATTTCTTGTGCGGCACCACCAGATAGGCAAAGGCGCGGTGGTGTGAGCGCCCGACTCGACCGCGCAACTGGTGCAACTGCGACAGGCCGAAACGGTCGGCACGATTGATGATGATGGTATTGGCGGTGGGAACGTCGATGCCGCTCTCGATGATCGTGGTGCATACCAGCACATTGAAACGCTGCCGGTAGAAATCGAGCATGGCCTGTTCCAGCTCGCGCTCGGGCATCTGTCCATGGGCGACGCGGATGCGCGCCTGCGGGATCAGTGCCTCGACCTCGCGCGCGGTCTTCTCGATGCTCTCGACTTCGTTGTGCAGGAAATACACCTGGCCGCCGCGACCGAGCTCGCGCTCGAAAGCCTCGCGCAGCAGTTGCGGATCCCACTGGGCGATGAAGGTCTTCACCGCCAGCCGATGCTGTGGCGGCGTGGCAATGATGCTGAGATCGCGTAGCCCGGTCAGCGCCATGTTCAGCGTGCGCGGAATCGGGGTGGCAGTGAGCGTCAGCAGATCGACCTCGGCCCGCAACTTCTTCAGTTGCTCCTTCTGACGGACGCCGAAGCGCTGTTCCTCATCGACGATGACCAGACCGAGCTGCTTGAACTTCACATCATCCTGAATCAATCGATGGGTGCCGACCATGACGTCGACCTTGCCCTCGGCCAGCTCATTCAAGGCCTGCTTGATTTCCTTGGCGCTCTTGAAGCGCGACAGCACTTCCACCCGGATCGGCCAGTCGGCGAAGCGATCGGCAAAATTGCGATAGTGCTGTTCGGCCAGCAGCGTGGTTGGTACCAGCACGGCAACCTGACGGCCGGCCTGGGCGGCGACAAAAGCTGCGCGCAGCGCCACCTCGGTCTTGCCAAAGCCGACGTCGCCGCAGACCACCCGATCCATGGGCTGCGGCCTGACCAGATCAGCCAGTACCGCCTCGATGGCGGCGGCCTGATCCGGCGTTTCCTCGAAGGGAAAGCCGGCCGCGAACTGCTCGTAAAGCCCGCGTTCGATGACCATGGCCTCGCCCTTGCGGGCGCGGCGCTTGGCGTAGAGTTCCAGCAGTTCGGCGGCCACATCGCGCACCTTTTCGGCGGCGCGTTTCTTGGCCTTGTCCCAGGCATCGCTGCCCAGCGAATGCAGCGGCGCATGTTCGGGGGCGCCGCCGGTGTAGCGACTGATCAGATCCAGTCCCGAGACCGGCACATAGAGCTTGTCGCCGCCGGCGTATTCGATGGTGACGAATTCGCCCGGCAGCCCGCCCACATCCAGCGTGATCAGTCCCACATAGCGGCCGACACCGTGATCGTGGTGCACCACCGGCGCACCCTCGGTAAGTTCGCTCAGATCGCGGATGATCGATTCCGGATCGCGCTCGGATTTGCGGCGGCGACGCTCCTGGCGCGCCCGTTCGCCGTACAGCTGACGTTCGGTCAGAACCGTCAGTGCCGGATCGCTGAGCGCGAAGCCGTCGGACAGGTTGGCGACTGCGATGGCCCAGCGACTGTCACCGGCGCGGAAGGCTTCCCAGCTATCGAGCGTCTGCGGTCGCAGATCACTGGCCGAGAGCAGATCGATCAGTGCTTCACGGCGGCCGGGCGAATCAGCGGCCAGCAGCACCCGGCCGCTGTAGGCTTGCAGGAAGGCCTTGAGTTCACTGGCCGGCTCCTCACCCTTGCGCAACACCGGCAGGCTGGGCGCTGGCTGCGAGCCGGTATCGGCGGCGTTCTCGAAGCCGCCGATCAGCACGCGCTCGCGTTGGTTGAGGCGTTCGCGCAGCTCGTCGGGCGGAAGATAGAGTTCGCCCGGCGGCAGGATCGGCCGTTCCAGATCGTGCCGGCGTTGCTGGTAGCGCTCGCCGGTGGCGGCGAAGAACTGATCGGCGGCGGCCAGTGCGCTGTCTTCCAGCACCAGCAGGCTGTCTTGGGGCAGATAGTCGAACAGCGTCGCGGTCTGCTCGAAAAACAGCGGCAGGTAGTACTCGATGCCCGAGGGCGCGCTGCCGTTCTTCAGATCCTGATACAGCGCCGAGCGCCGCACATCCAGGTCGAAACGCTCGCGAATCGCTTCGCGCACGCGCCTCTGATCGGGCTCGTCGAAGGGGAACTCGCGCGCGGGCAGCAACTGGATGCGATCGACAGCTCCCGCCGAGCGCTGGGTTTCCGGATCGAAGGCGCGCAGGGTGTCGATTTCGTCATCGAGCAACTCGATGCGATAGGGCACGGCCGAGCCCGCTGGATACAGATCGAGCAGGCTGCCGCGAATGGCAAAGTCGCCCGGCTCGATGACCTGTCCCACGCGGCGATAGCCGGCCTGTTCCAGACGGGCCGCCTCGCGCTCCAGATCCAGCCGATCGCCCTGTTTCAACATCAGCACCCGATCGCCGATGTAGCGCGTTGGTGGCAAGCGCTGCATCAGTGTCGAAATGGGCACCACCAGCACGCCGCGAGTGACGCTGGGCAGCCGATACAGCGTGGCGATGCGCTGGGAAACGATGTCGGGGTGCGGCGCGAACAGATCGTAGGGCAGGGTTTCCCAATCCGGGAAATGCAAGACCGGCACGCCGGGCTCGATCAGCGCCGCCAGATCCGCTTCCAGCGCATGGGCGCTGGCGGAGTCGCGAGTGGCGGCCACGATCACCCGTCCGGAAACGCGTGCGGTTTCGGTCAGGGCCAGCGCATGCGCGGCGCCATGCAGCGGGCGCCAGCGTTTCCACAGCATCGGCGCGCGTGGCAGGGGCAGAGACAGCAGGTTCGACATCGACAGCGGCGGCAAAGACATCAGGGCGCGCGAGGATAGCAGGCACGGGGCAGGGGGCACGGGGCACGGGGCGCACGGAGGCGTCGGGGCAGAAGGGTTGAAAGGCAGAAAGGCAGAAAGGCGCGAGGGCAAGAGGGCAAGAGGGCGCGAAAAGCCGGCGTCATTGCGAGCGTAGCGAAGCAATCCAGGGACGTGCGGCGCTACCCTGGATTGCTTCGTCGCTGCGCTCCTCGCAATGACGCCGTTCCCTCGCTCTTGTGGGTCCAGACTTGTCTGGACGCTCTTGGTGCATGGCTGCAGAAGCGTCCAGACAAGTCTGGACCCACAAGAGCCCGAAGCCCTTAGCCTTTTCCTGTGCCCTGTGCCCTGTGCCCTGTGCCCTGTGCCCTGTGCCCTGTGCCCTGTGCCCTGTACCCTGTGCCCTGTGCCCTGTGCCCCGTGCCCCGTGCCCTCGTGCCCCGTGCCCTCGTGCCCCGTGCCCCGTGCCCCGTGCCTAGTCCAGAAACTCACTCAGTGGCGCTGGTCGGCCCACGAAGAAGCCCTGGGCATAGTCAAAGCCGATTTCGCGCACGTGTTCCAGGGTTTCGGCGTCTTCCACGTGCTCGGCCACCGTACGCTTGCCGAGCAGATGGGCGATTTCATTGATCGAGCGGGCCATGGCCCGATCCTCGGCCGAATGGGCGATGTCCTTGATGAAGGCGCCGTCGACCTTGACCACGTCAAAGGGCAGGCGCCGCAGATACTGATACGACGACCAGCCAGAACCGAAATCGTCCAGAACCATGGACAGCCCGCTGTCGGCCAGTCGCTGCATGCCCACGGTGGCTTCGGCCAGTTGCGCGATCGCAGCGGTCTCGGTCAGTTCTATGCACAGCTGCGACATGGGCATCGGTTGCTGTTGCAGCGTTTCCAGAATCTCGTCGATGAAATCGGGGTCCACGATATTGCGAGCGGAGACGTTGAAGGCGATGCGAAAGCCTTGTCGACCCTTGGCATCGCGCAGGCTGCGGGTGAGTTCCTGCAGCACAAAGCGGTCCAGGGTCATGATCTGGCCGTAGCGCTCGGCGGCAACGATGAAATCTCCGGGCAGGGCGACGCCATTCTCGGTGCGCATGCGCAGCAGGATTTCGAGGTAATCCGGATCGGCCTTGGCGCGTTCGCTGAGTGAAACGGCCCGCTGGCCGTAGAGCATCAGCGACTGGGTTTTCAGCGAGCTTTCGACCCTTCCAACCCAGTCCAGACTCTCGCGCATCTGGCTGAGGAGGGTGTCGTCGGCCTGATGCAGATAGAGACGGCCGCGGCCAGAGTCCTTCGCCGCCCTGCAGGCGCGTTCGGCATCGGCGAGTAGGCGTTCGGGCGAGGTGCAGCTGTCCTCGGCCACGACCAGACCCATGCTGACAGTCATGCGGATGCTGGTGCCTTCCAGGCTGAGGTCGAGCGCATTCAACTGATCGAGCAGCGCCTGAGCGTTGCGTCTGGATGCCGTTGGCCCCACACCCTCGAGAACGACTGCAAACTCGTCGCCGGCGATACGGGCGCAGTAGCTCTGTCCGGATAGGGCGCGATCGGAATAGCGTTGCAGGGTATCGGCGACCGCGCGCAGTGCCAGGTCTCCGGCGGCCATGCCGTGCGACTGATTGATCACGCGCAAATGGTCCACGCCCAGCCAGAGGATGGTCAGTGGCGGTCGCTCCGGGGCTGTGGTCCAGGCGATCAGGCGACGATCCAGCTCCTTGCGGTTCAACAGGCCGGTCAGCGCGTCATGAGTCGACTGCTCTGCAAGCTGGTTGTGCATTTCCTCCATCATGCTGCGCCAGGCGCGCTCGATGACGCTGGCATCGCCCTGATCGACCACTCGGGCGCGACCGCCACGCAGGGCGTTAGCCAACTCGTCATGGCGCAGATCTTCGGCGCGGTGTCCCAGTTGGTTGACGAAAACGAAGCGGCTGCGGTCCGGTGCCATCCACGCCAGCTTGAGCAATCGGGCGTTGCTTGGGTCGGCACCGAAGGCCAGCCAGTCTCCCGATTGCAGGCCAGCCAGTTGCTTGTGCGTCGCACCTTGCTCTGCATCTGCCGCGGCTGAAGGACTGCCGTCTGTCAGATTGCCCATCACCGGACTGTGGTAGGGAACCCAGCGGACCGCCTCGCCTCGCAATGAATCTGCGAGTGCAGTCATCTGCCCAGGGAGTGCCGAGGCATCGGCGCCTTCGGCCAGCTGAGACTCGGTCAGCCATGCCAGGTGGGGCGCGGCATCCGCGACAGGTGCGCCTTCGGCCGCCAACCGCAGGGCATGATCCAGCCCCTCGATACGCTTTCTGAGTGACTCCCATTCCTCACTGTCGGCGCCATGGCGGAGCACCGTCAGCAACATCGTCGCAGCCAGTCGTTGTTCGATCACGTCGGCAAGCGCTTCGGGAATCTCGCGCCCGCCGAATCGCACCGCCAGTTCTCGCTGCACCAGCCGTCGGGCCTCCACCAATTTCTGCTGGCCGACGCAGGAATCGACCACACGTTCTTCTATGGCGTGGCCAGCCCGGCGATGTCGTCGCAGCAGTGTCTCCAACTGTTCGCAGGCAGCCCTGAGTTGCTCGGGCGTCAGTCGTTCCGATTGCTGCAGCTGTTCCAGCAATCGGGTGATGCTTTCGCCGATCTGGCGGATGGCCGGATCATTGCGTTCAGTGCAGAGGACGCTGCCGAATTCGAGCAGCGCGAACAGCTCGCGCAGATTCTCGCCGGACTCGGCGAGCCCGTCTGGATGAAGCTGGGTGGCCAGTATTGGCGCCAGCAGCGGACGGCACCAGTTGCGAAAGGTCTGTGGCAGCAGCGGATCTCGCTCGATCGCCTGTTGCAGGCGCGCCATCAGGTCTACCGCTTCCAGCTGCCGCTCGTCGGCACGGGCATCGCCATGCCCGGAGAGCATCGCCGCCTGCTCCTGGAGCTGAACGCTGAAATCAATCGCATTGGCTCCCGACAGGCCTCTGGCGATCATTTCCCGCAAGGCTTCCAGCAATGCCGCATCCGGTAGAGGAGGAGCGGGTGGCAAATCCGGATCTGGCCCGGCTGCATTTTGACCCAGAGACCAGATGGCTCGTGCGGTCGATATGGCGCTGGCCGGCGTCGGCGCAGGCATGGTCGACCGCTGTCGCGGCGCGCGCAGCGGCAAGCTCTGCGCGGCTGCAGCCGGGGCCGCAGGCGAGTTCGTCGTCCCCGGTTGGCTGCGAGTAAGGTTGCTGCTGCCGGTGCCATGGGGCATGGGTCGGCCGGGTGCGGTCGCCTCTGCCGGTGCGCGGACACCGGCGCGCTCCAGTTGCAGCTGCAGGTTCTGGTAAAAGCCGCCGAGATCAAGGACCTCCGGATGGCCGGCCAGACGCAGCAGAAACTGTTGCATGCCCGGCTCAAGTCCTCCGTCACGCGCTGCTGTCGTCAAGGCGTCCAGAATGGATTCCACGCCCAGTGCATCTGCTTCCAACTGACCCGAGGTGGCCGTCACTGCCTGCAACAGCCCTCGTAGCTGGTGCCAAGCACTCTGGGTGACGCGTTCGAGCTTGCGTGCGGATTCACTGCGCTTGAGGAAAGTCTGGGTGGTATCGTCGTCCAGCAGTTGCAGCGAGGCGATGCTGCGGTCGCGCGGTGGCAGCGCCCCGGCCCCGATCTCCCAGCGGCGCAGTAACAGCCCCAGGAACTGATTGGCGACCTCGCTCCGGGCGGCGTGCAGTTGCTCCAGCGCCATCCGTGCCGGGATTCCGGCGATTTCGACCATGGTTCCCAGGGCAATCTGATCCAGGCCGGTCTCGGCTTGCACCAGCAATCGGCGAATTCGAGGGCCTAGCCCCAGGCGAATCTGTTCGCGGATGAGTTCCAGTTGACGGCCGAGCTTTTCACTCGTCTGCAGATCTGCAGGGGCTCCGGCCGTGGCGGTCTGCTCGGCGCGCTTGATCAGGGCCTGAATCTGGGGCACCGCGGCAACGGAGTCGTCATCCAGATGCAGGCGAGTGCCCTGTTCGTCGCTGTCGCGAACGGTGCCGAGCACTTGCAGCACCAGTTGATCCTGACCATCGGTCCAGCGCAGATGCAACCGTTCTCCGGTGTCGAAAACAGGTGCCGACAGGCCCAGTCTCTGCATGTACAGGCCTTGCCCGCCAGCGCCCTTGACCACCCAGTCCGGATAATGATCAGGTCCTCGATGGACTGTCAGCTGCAGCTCCCGGGTGGGGTTCCAGGTTTGGGCAGCCGCCGATGATGGGTCTGGCAAAGTCAATGCGCTTCTCGGGCCATGCAGCGGTGCTCAGGAACAAGGGGCCGGCTGGGTCGGAGACCTGGCGGGTTCAAGGCTGCAAAGATACTGCCGATCACGAACACACGACACCTGCGCGTTGGGCTTCGGGGTCCGATCATGCCAATTTCGGCGCTGACCCACGACTGTTCGATCGTCAGTCTGAGTCCATGCCGCCCCTGACGGTGCGCTTGTTCGCGCATCAAACAGGGGCAGGGGGCGGGGGCAGGGGCCCCATGTCGCGGCACGCTCAGATCATGCGTCGAGCTTGGACCCCTGCCCCCTGCCCCTTGCCCCTTCTTTTTAAGGCTTATGAATCAGTTTGTTAGCGTATGTTTGGTGAGATTCGTGTCCGGCGGTCCTGTACAGGATCGCAGAATGGCCGATTGTCGTTTGGGGCACGGTTGTTCGCCAGGATTCGGCGCCTTGCTCGAAATTTGACCCAACCCGGATTCCGCGTCGCCCTATCATTGGGGATCATCCCGCCTTCGTCTGCGGGCCAGTCATTGTCTTGCTGCGAATGGAATCACATGAACCACGCCTATCGCCAGAATCTTGCCGGAACCGAGCTTAAGTACTTCGATGCCCGCGCTGCGGTGGATGCCATCAAGCCTGGTGCCTATGCCAGCCTGCCGTACACCAGTCGCGTTCTGGCCGAAAATCTGGTGCGCCGTTGTGATCCATCCCTGCTCAACGATGCCCTGACGCAGTTGATCGAGAACCGCCGCGACATGGATTTTCCCTGGTTCCCGGCCCGCGTGATCCTGCAGGACATTCTCGGCGCCACCGCCTTGGTCGACATGGCCGGATTGCGCGATGCGATCGCCGAAAACGGCGGTGATCCCACCCAGATCAATCCGGTGGTGCCCTCGCAGCTGGTGGTCGACCACTCGCTCGCCGTCGAACATGCCGGCTTCGATCCCGAGGCTTTTGCCAAGAATCGAGCCATCGAAGAGCGCCGCAACGCCGACCGCTTCCACTTCATCCAGTGGGCCAAGCAGGCCTTCAGCAATGTCGAGGTGGTGCCGCAGGGCAATGGCATCCTGCACCAGATCAATCTGGAGCGGATGTCGCCGGTGGTGCAGGTCAGCGAGGGCTTCGCATTCCCCGACACTCTGGTCGGCACCGACAGCCACACACCGATGATCGACGCGCTGGGCGTGATTGGCGTCGGTGTCGGCGGTCTGGAGGCCGAGAGCGTGATGCTCGGTCGTGCCGTGTGGATGCGCCTGCCGGAAATCGTCGGCGTGGAACTGCTCGGTCGTCCGGGTCCGGGTATCACCGCAACCGACGTGGTCCTGGCCCTGACCGAGTTCCTGCGTCGCGAGAAAGTGGTCGGCACCTACATCGAGTTCTTCGGTGAGGGCCTGAAGCATCTGACACTGGGCGATCGCGCCACGATCTCCAACATGACCCCGGAATTCGGTGCCAGCGCGGCGCTGTTCCCGATCGACGAGCGCACCATCGACTACCTCAAGCTCACCGATCGCGAACACACGGTGGTCGAGACCTATGCCAGGGCTGCCGGCCTGTGGGCCGATGAGCTGGCCCAGGCACAATACCCGCGACGCTTGAGCTTTGACCTGTCCAGCGTTGCCCGCACCATCGCCGGCCCGGCCAATCCACATCAGAAGATCCTGACTTCGACCCTGAGCGAGCGGGGTCTGGCCAAGGAAAACCAGAGCCGGCCGGGGCAGATGCCCGATGGCGCGGTGATCATTGCCGCGATCACCAGCTGCACCAACACCTCCAATCCGCGCAACATGATCGCGGCGGGTCTGATCGCCCGGAACGCCGCCAGACGCGGCCTGACGCGCAAACCCTGGGTCAAGTCCTCACTGGCGCCGGGCTCCAAGGTGGTCGAACTGTACCTGCGCGAAGCAGGGCTGCTCGACGATCTGGAGAAGCTTGGCTTCGGCGTGGTCGCCTTTGCCTGCACCTCCTGCAACGGCATGTCGGGTGCGCTCGATCCGGTGATCGAGAAGGAAGTGCTGGAGCGCAAGCTCTACACCACGGCCGTGCTCAGCGGCAATCGCAATTTCGAAGGGCGCATCCACCCGCATGCGCGCGAGGCCTATCTGGCCTCGCCGCCGCTGGTGGTCGCCTATGCCATCGCCGGCAGCATCCGCGTCGACATCGAACGCGACGCCCTGGGCATCGATGATCAGGGTGAGCCGATCATGCTCAAGGACATCTGGCCGGACGATGCCGAGATCGATGCGCTGGTGGCGGCGCACGTCAAACCCTCGCAGTTCGACGCTGTCTACCGGCCCATGTTCGCCGCCAGCGCACTGCGCGGGCCCAAGGCCCAGCCGCGTTATGACTGGCGCCCGATGAGCACCTACATTCGCCGCCCGCCCTATTGGGACGCCGATTTCCAGATGGAACGCACCATGAAGGGCATGCGCCCGCTGGCTGTGCTCGGTGACAACATCACGACCGACCATCTGTCGCCTTCGAACGCCATCCTGCCCACCAGTGCCGCCGGCGAATACCTGACCAAGATGGGTCTGACCCAGGAAGACTTCAATTCCTACGCCACTCACCGCGGTGATCACCTGACTGCCCAGCGCGCCACTTTTGCCAATCCGCGGCTGAAGAACGAGATGGTGCGCGATGCGGAAGGCAAGGTCCGCGAAGGCTCGCTGGCACGGCTGGAGCCGGAGGGCGAGGTCATGCGCATGTGGGAGGTGATCCAGACCTACCTGACGCGCAAGCAGCCGCTGATCATCATCGGCGGCGCCGACTATGGTCAGGGCTCCTCCCGCGACTGGGCCGCCAAGGGCGTGCGCCTGGCCGGGGTCGAGGCCATCGTGGCCGAGAGTTTCGAGCGCATCCACCGTACCAACCTGGTCGGCATGGGCGTGCTGCCGCTGCAGTTCCAGCCCGGTACCACGCGCCTGACTCTGGGCCTGGACGGTACCGAGACCTATGACGTCAGCGGCGAACGCACGCCAGGCGCCACGCTGACGCTGAGCGTCCATCGTCGCAGCGGCGAGACCGTCGATGTGCCGGTGATCTGCCGCCTCGACACCGCCGAGGAAGTCTCGATCTACGAAGCCGGCGGCGTACTGCAGCGCTTCGCCCAGGATTTCCTGGCCAGCGCCGCCTGAGACTGGGATCGCCGACTTGCAGTCGGCGCTGTTGCTCTGCGCCGTCGCCATTCCAGACGCCCGGTTCGATGTTTGACCGGGTGCTCATCCGAAGTTCACTGATCCGGAACCCGGTGTTGACTGGTCTGCTGTCAGGCTTCGCAGCCTCTGCTGCTACGGATCCGCCTACATGGTCAATCTCGCCATTTTTCACTCGTCACTGCCCGAATACCTGAAAGCCACCGCCCACGAGGGCGATCAGCGGAACATGCAGATCGTGCTGGCCACTGATCAGCACTCGGCCCTGCTGGCTGCCGCGGGCAAGGTGCAGGTCAATGCGCTGGTGGCGGATCTGGCATTGCTCGGAGATTCACCGGAAAGCGCGATCCTCGAGCTTGAAAGAGCCCTCAAGCCGGAATTGACGGTCATTGTCTACGCCTTCGCCAAATGGGACGTCATCGAGCGTCTTCGTGGCCCGCAAAGGCAGCTGATGCGCGCACCGGTCAGCGCCAGAGCGCTGCGGTCGAACATGCTCGGGTTGATCGTCAAGCATCTGACACAGGCGCCGGCAGCGGCTGCCGCGGCCGTACCCGCGGAGAGCGGCTTGTTGCGGATCGAGCAGCCGGCGCCCATGCGTCGCTTCGATGACATGCAACTGGCCGCCTTGCAGGACATCGTCAGCGCGGTCGATTGCGAGTGTCCCAATCAGGTCGCCGATCTGGTGCTGGCACTGAACGCCTTCGAGACTTACTCCGCCCAGTGCCAGAACAAGAACGAGAAGGATGCCAAGATGCACCGCCTGCTGGCCCGCGTCACTGGCCATGCACGTGCGGTGATGGAGTACGGCCTGAAAGAGCTGTGCGCCTTTGAGGGCATCGACCCCGCGCAATTGGTCAACCGCAACCGACGCGCCGTCGGCTGAGCCGGCATCGGTGCGGCGATCGCCGACTTGCCGTCGGCGCTGTTGCTCTGCGCTCATCCGGGGCCAGAAGCGGCCGAGTACAACTCGGCGATCCCAGCGGCGATCCCGGCGGCGATTCGGGCATGGTCGCGGACTTTTCGGTGGCTGTTGCTGAACAGCCATGTCGGCAGGCTTGCAGCCGTGCCGTGCTTTGCGCAGGCTTGCGCATTACCAAGATCGATTCCGGTGCCTTTCCCTCATGTCAGCTCCTGCCCAGATTCGCATCCCCGCCACATACATGCGCGGCGGTACCAGCAAGGGGGTGTTCTTCCGCCTCGAAGACCTCCCGCCCGCGGCCCAGGTGCCGGGGCCTGCGCGGGATGCGCTGTTGCTGCGCGTGATCGGCAGCCCGGATCCTTATGGCAAGCACACCGATGGCATGGGCGGCGCTACCTCCAGTACCAGCAAGTGCGTGATCATCAGCCGCTCATCGGAACCCGATCACGACATTGACTACCTTTACGGTCAGGTCTCCATCGATCAGCCCTTTGTCGATTGGTCCGGCAATTGCGGCAATCTGAGTTCGGCCGCCGGGCCCTTTGCCATTGCTGCAGGTCTGGTGGATCCGTCGCGCATTCCCGACAACGGCGTCGCCGTACTGCGCATCTGGCAGGCCAATATCGGCAAGACCATCATCGCCCATGTGCCGATCAGCAATGGTCAGGTGCAGGAAACCGGCGATTTCGAACTGGACGGCGTGACCTTTCCGGCCGCCGAGATCGTGTTGGAGTTCATGGATCCGGCCGATGATGACGATGGCGGCGCGCTGTTTCCCAGCGGACATCTGATCGATACGCTGGAGGTGCCCGGCGTGGGCAGTTTTCAGGCCACGATGATCACCGCCGGTATCCCGACCATCTTCCTGCGCGCTGCCGATCTGGGCCTGAAAGGCACCGAGCTGCAGAATGACATCAACAGCGATGCTGCCTTGCTGGCGCGCCTGGAAACCATCCGTGCACACGGCGCCTTGAAGATGGGGCTGATCAAGGATCTGGCCGAAGCGCAGACCCGCCAGCACACACCGAAGCTTGCCTTCGTGGCGCCGCCGGCTGAATACCTGGCTTCCAGCGGCAAGACCATCGCCGCGGCCGATACCGATGTGCTGGTGCGGGCGCTGTCAATGGGCAAGCTGCACCACGCCATGATGGCGACCTGCGCGGTGGCGATCGCCGTTGCCGCCTCGGTGCCGGGCACACTGGTCAATCTGGCTGCCGGTGGTGGCGAGCGCCAGGCCGTGCGCTTCGGGCATCCCTCCGGTACCCTGCGCGTGGGTGCGCAGGCCACCCAGGTCAACGGGCAATGGGCCGTGACCAAGGCCGTGATGAGCCGCAGCGCACGTATCCTCATGGAAGGCTGGGTACGCGTACCAGGCCAATAGACCTTATCCGGAATGTAGGTCACGTTGAGCGCGCAGCGATCTACGTGACAGGGGAGCCCAACCGGGCGTCTTGTTTCGCAGCTGCGCCTGGACCCAGCTACATTGGCTACGGAGACACGCGATGATCAGTTCGACGACTCGTTTCATGTTCGGAATGGCGGTGCTGACGTTGGGCACTCAAGTCCTGGCCGAAGACTCGGCGAAGACGCTCAGCGCCAAACTGCCCGACGGCTGCACGATTGAAGTGGACGTACGCCGCGATGAAACACCGGCCTGCTGGCGTCTGCAGTGCGCCGATGCCGAGCCGCGGAAGCTCGGCTGTGACGTCACCGAACTGCATCAAGTCGCCGAGATCAAGGCCTCGCCCGATGGCCGCTGGCTGGCCCTGATCTCGGTCGGTGAGGGTCACCCCATCCTGGAGATCGCCGACCTGCGCGAGTGGCGCAAACTCGATCGCTACCAGTCGCCCTGCAGCGTCAATCCCTATCCCGGGACCATCAGCATGGGTGACTGGCAGGCCGGCCAGTTAGGCATCGAAAGCGACCTCGATCTCACCGTGACCCAGGACGAACGCAGTCCCGACAGCATCGGCGACACCCGCCGCTACGGGCTGTGGCCGGAAGGCTGTGAGCTGGTGGATTGACACCAGGCAGTCGGCCACCGCACTGGTGCAGCTGTGGAGCGTCCCTACATCCTGGTTTGTGCTCAGATTGCGGCGGCGTTGCCGGCACCTCGGGCCTCTGCAAGGGCCGGTTTACGCACCAGCTCGAGGCTGCGGAATACGCCCTCGATCAATAGCAGAGGCAGCGCCCAGCTCAACAACAGCAGCGTGGCGATCAGGGTCGGCGCGGGGACAAGGCCGATGGCGATGCTTGCCGGCAGCAGCATCCGGAAGCTGATGGGTGAGAGGGTGACCAGGTAGTGACGGCTCATCCAGCGTCGGTGTACGGTGACCTGACCGCGGTAGATTGCCACCAGTGCGATCAGCGCTGTGCTCAGCCATGCCAGTTGCGTCGCAGCGAAGGCCGTGCGGATCTCCATGGGCGCTGGCGAGGTGGCGATCAAGCCGGTGGCGCCGGTCGCCGCAATCAACATGCCGAGCAGGTACACCCGGCCAGCCCAGCGGTGCAAACGCGGGTAGACCCGCGGCCAGCGACTCAGAAATTGCAGTGGCCCCAGAACGATGGTGATCGTTCCGCCCGCCAGATGCGTCCACAGCCAGCCACGGCGTGACAGGAACATGTCGTAGGTTTCCGCCGCCGTCTCGTGGTACTTGGCGTACACCTCCAGCAGGAACTGCACGCTGAGCAGGCCCAGCGCCATCCACGCCACCGTCCAGACGATGCGACGGGCAAGGCGCCCCATGGATGAGCGTTGCACGGTTTGCATGGACTCACCTCAACAACTGAGAGCGCCGTCGCTGGCGCGGTGTGGGGTAGCGAAGACCGAAGCGGGCTAGGGAATGCGCGAGAAATAGTTCTTGCGCGAGACCGGCTGACCGTCCGGGCCGAAGTAAGCCACGGTCTCGATCATCGACTGACCATCCGCAGCCACCGCATAGATGCGCGTTGAGGCCGGTTCGCCGTTCTTGGCCAGTTGCATGATCAGCACATCTGGCGTGGGCATGGTGGTGGCGGATATGTCCGCCTCGAAATTCGACTTGACCGGCGTGGGTGTCCCATCCAGCGGGGTGAGACCCTCTGCCAACAGCGCCGTGCCCGTGGGATCAATGACTTCCACCTGGGTCATCAGGCGCCCCGATTCCTCCTGCGCAAAGCTGATCGTCACGCGCTGGGGCCTGGCCTCGGGTGGCATCGGCAATCGCGCCGTATCCACCGCCCACCTGCCGAACAAGGGTGAATTCTGGGGTGTCTCGGCGAAGCCCCTGCCGTGGAAACAAACGGCAGCCAGAAGAATCAGGAAGATCCCCTTCATGAAATCTCCTCTAGACGTTTGTTGTGAAGATCTTGTCGCCAAGACTGACTCAGTCTCTGGCGCCTTCGCAAGTCAGCGCCGAATGCGTCAATCCTGCAAGTCAGGGCTGCCTAACAAAATCAAGATGCCCATCCAGCGAAGTGAGCGCAGCTCAATGACCCAGCGCCCTGGTTCCAGCCCGGACACCAGGATGCCCGGCGCGCCGTCATGGTAAGCGCGGCGCATCTCGAGTTGAAGGGCTTCTCTGGGGGAGAGGTTCATGGGTAATCTCGAGAGTTTGCCCACGGGTGATCCGCAGCCATGGCTGTTGGGGTGCGCTGGTCCAGCCAGTCGCGGATCTGATTCATCGCCGCCGGGGCGAAGGTCTCTTCGATGGCGGCGTATTCCTCGACGCCTCCGGTAATGCAGGTCTGGAACAGGTGGTTCAAGGCTTTCAGCTCGATGGTCTGGAAGTCTGGATGCTGGCGCTGCGCCAGCAGCGCGTTCATCACGCCCAGGCTGCTTTGGCTGGGTACCTGGGTGTCTTGGCTGCCGCCGAGAGCCAGGAAGGGGCACTGAATGCGGGTCAGGAAATCGGCAGGATCCTGCGCAAGCGCTGATCTGAACCACGGCAGGTTGAAGCGGGCAATCCAGTCCGCCTGCCGCTGAACGGTGGCGGTGCGCTGCGCGCCGGTATGCTGGGCCAGCAACTCGATCTGCGCCGCGGTAATGGGCTCGTCGAACGCCAGGTTCTGCAGATGCGCGTACAGTGCCAGCGTGAAGGCACGGTGCCGGTCGATGACGTCCGGGTTGATACCTGTGGCGCTCAGCGCCTGGCATTCACGCTCCGCAAAGACCGGGCCCAGTGGCTGGGCCGGGCCGGCCAAGGAGATGATGAAAGCCAGATCTGTTCTCCTGGCGGCCAGGCGCATGGCGGTGAGCGCGCCCATGCTGTGGCCGATCAGGCCCAGGGGCAGGCTGGCCAGATCTGCGCGACCGCGCAGATGGTCCAGTGCAATGGACATATCGGCCAATTCATCGTCCATGGTCAGCGCGGAACGATCGCCAGTGGAAGCGCCGACGCCGCGATCGTCAAGGCGCAGCACAGCGTAGCCGGCGCGGCTGAGAAAATCGGCCAACACCCAGAAGGGCTTGTGCTCGAACACGGTCTGATCGCGGTCCATGGCGCCGCTGCCGGTGATCAGCAGGATCACGGCGCGGATCGTGCCAGAGTCTGGCAAGGACAGGGTGCCGGCCAAGGTGCTTGGCGCCGCCGGATGCTCGACGGTCAGCTCTTCGTTCCGATAAGGGTAGGGCGCTTGCGGCGTCTGGGGGCGGCGCGCGCTTGGGTAGCAATTGCTGCCGGGCTGCAGCGTCAGCGGGTGTTGCGATTCGCCCTCACCGAAACCGCCCTCGATACGCTGGCGATCCTCGGTCCAAAGTCCGCGGAAGTCGCCGAAGGATCGTGTGGAGAAACGCAGGTGAGTGTCGTAGTAGTGCAACTCGCGGATGGGCAATCCGAATTGGTGATGGCGCGGATAGTCCAACGTGCCGCTCAGGCCGCCGGCGGCGAGCTGCAGATGCAGCACGATCGGCACCTGACTCTGTCCGTACTGGATGCTTCCGCTCCAGTCACCCAGTGGCAAGGGGTTGGAGCTTGAGGAGTTCTCGGGTGTATCTGCAGCCGGAGCTGAAGTCGTCATGGGTCGGTTTTCGTTGTGGGGCGGGCATGACAAACGCTAGCAGAGGCCGGCCATCGACAAGCGCTGGCACTGTCTTTCGGCTCAGCGGCCGTCGTATGATCTCCTCAAGGATGGCGGGATATCGCATCGCCCCCGCGCGCGAGCTCCAGCACTGCCCGCAGGCCCGGATGGGCGTCTTCCAGCAGGAATCTGCCGCGGTGCAAGCGGGCGATGGCGGCGACCAGACTCAAGCCCAACCCCGATCCAGGCACAACGTCGGCGCCGACCAGGCGCACGAAGCGCTGCTGTACGCGCATGCGCTCGCCCTCGGGGATGCCCGGCCCCTGATCGCTGACCATCACCCGCACCAGATCAACGGTGCGCTCGGTGCGCACGCTGATGCGACTGCCGGTGGGTGAGAACTTGATGGCGTTGTCGATCAGATTGACCAGGGCCTGGGCCAGCAGTTGCGGATGTCCCAGCACTTGCGCGGGGTCGTCTTCGAAAAAGCTCAGGGTCAGGCCGCATTCCTCGGCCACCGGCTCGAACAATTCGACGGCATCGCGCGCCAGATCGGCCAGCGACAGTGCCTGCCATTGCTCGCGCGCTGCGCCGGATTCGGCCTGGGCAATGTGCAGCAGGGCGTTGATCACCTGTTGCAGGGTTTCCAGTTCGCGCCCGACGGTCTGCAGATCCTGCTGCGAATCGGCATTCGCGCTTTCTGCCGCCGATTCCAGTGCCTGGCGCGCGTGCATCAGCGGGATACGCAGATCGTGTGCGATGGAGTCGATCACGGTGCGCAATCCGCCGGTCAGATCCTCGATGCGCTCCAGCATCGCGTTGACGGCGCCGGAAAGTCGGTCGAATTCGTCATCGGCCAGACTGACTGTCAATCGCTGCTGCATCTCGCCAGCGGCGATGCGCGCGGTGGTCGAGGCCACGGCATCGACCCGTTTCAGCAATCGCCGACCGGCCCACCAGGCGCTGCCGACCACCACGGCGGCCACCAGCAGCAGGCTCAGGCTGGCGGTCCAGAGCACGGCGCCGCGGCTGCGCAAGCGTCCCTCGACATCGCGCCCCACCAGCAGCGTCGAATCATCCGCGAGTCGGCTGATCAGGGCGCTGGCGGTGTGTTGTTCCCCGCTGGGCAGTTCCAGATTGAAACTGATCAGTGTCGGTGCCGCGGTGACGCCCGGAAAGGGGATGGCGACATTGCCAGCCAGCAATTGCCCTTGCCCGTTCCACAGCGCGTACAGTGCTTCCGGATCTATCGCCAGCCGGGTGCGTTCGTTGATGGCATCGACGAGCGCGCCGGAGCCGCCATCGGCAAAGACCTCGTTCAAGCCCAGTACCTGTTCGTTCAGCGCCGCATGCGTTTCGCGGTCGGTGACCGTCATCGTCTGCACGTACACCAGACCGATGGCGATGGCCGCGACCGAGCAGAACAGGGCGACGTGAAACAAGGCGGCCCGGGCCGCAGTGGTGGCCAGCGCCTGGCGCACGCTCACGCCGGCAACTCCCGATCGCTGAGCGTGTAGCCGGCGCCGCGCACGGTGCGGATCAACGGCAGCTCGTGTTCGCGGTCGATCTTCTGGCGCAATCGGCTGATGTGCACATCGATGACATTGGTCTGCGGGTCGAAGTGATAGCCCCAGACACTCTCCAGCAGCATGGTGCGCGATACCAGCTGGTGGGCATGGGTCATCAGGTATTGCAGCAGCTGGAACTCGCGCGGCTGCAGGGCGATGGCCCGGCCGCCGCGACGCACCGAGTGCGCCACCAGATCCATTTCCAGATCGGCGACCTGCATGCGCGTGCTGGTCTCGCCGGCGGTCTGGCCACGACGGATCAGGGCTTCGACGCGGGCATGCAGTTCAGAGAAGGCAAAGGGCTTGCACAGGTAGTCATCGCCGCCAGCGCGCAGACCCTTGACGCGGTCGTCCACCTGCGAAAGCGCGCTCAGGATCAGCACCGGAATCTTCGATTCCATGGCGCGCAGTGCCTTGACGATGGCCAGTCCGTCCATGCCCGGCAGCATGCGATCCACGATCAGCAGCTGATAGGGTTCGGTGGAGGCCATCAACCAGCCCTGGCGACCATCGCTCTCCTGGTCCACCACCATGCCCTGCTCGCGCAGGCCCTTGGCGATGTAGTCGGAAATCTGGGCGTCGTCTTCGATCAGCAGCACGCGCATCGGAATTCGGCTTCCCGGGTTCAAAGTGGGGATGAGCGCATTCTGCGCCGTGCGTCCCGGCCTCGGGCAGACCCTTACCAATCTGTAATCCGGCTGCAAGCTCGTGGTTAACCGCCAGCGATCAATCTGCCTCCACCGGCAACGCAGAGGCTCGATGCCGGACCCCGCCCAAACCAGATGAGGAATGATCGATGAACACCAAGACGCTGAGCCTGAGTATCGCGATTGCCAGTCTGGCGATCAGCGGTTTTGCCTCGGCTTCGAACCAGATTCCTGCGCCGGGCAAGGCCCGTTGTGAGCAGCTGATTGCTCAGTTCGACGCGGCCAAGGCAGCTCACGCCAATGACCCGAAGGCCGCGCAAGCCACTGCCGCGCGCAATCGGGGCGCCGAGAACTGCAAGGCAGGCGAGTATGTGATGGGTGAGAATGCGTTGACCGACGCGCTCAAGGACATCGGCGTGACGCCGAGCAGTCCGAAGACCTGAGCCCGGGTCACAGCGGCGGAACCCCGCGCTGCCGCTGGGCGCATCCCCTGAGCAAGCAAACGCGCGCGTCAAGCGCGCGTTTGTCTATGGCAGCAGGCGCCCGCGGGCGATACGCTGATGGCGCTGCAGATATTCGGCGATGGCGGTGCCTGGAGCTTCTGGTGCCTTGCCGCCCAATTCCCGTTGCAGCGAATGCTCCAGCAGATACAGCCAGGCTTCGCGAGGCACGGCACCGTCGGGTTCGTGGCCGGCGCGCCTTTCGATGTAGAGGTCCACATCCTTGCCCAGTTCCAGCAGACGCGCCGCGTAGTGGGTGACGCTGCGGATGGCCACGCGCTGGTCCTGGCCGCCGGCAAAAAGGACCACCGGTCGCGACAGTCTGTCCGCCTGGGACAGGGGTGATCCAGCGCTGAGCCTCGCCATCGCTGGTGCATCGTTCACGTCCAGATCCAGAGCTCGCAAGGTCTGTTCAAAGGGCACGGTCGATTCCAGTTCCAGCACCTGAAACTCCACCGCCCAGCGCAGCGTCCAGGCGAAATCGCTGGGCGGCACGGCGGCGATGGCCAGCTTGAACAACTCGGGTTCATGGGTGACGCCGAGCAGTGCCGCATAGCCGCCAAAGGAGGCGCCGATGATCGCGACCCGTTGCCGGTCGCCGATGCCGTTCGCCAGTAGCCAGCGCGTGCCCTCGACGATGTCCTGCTGCACCCGGCCATGGCCGAAATCGCCCTTGGCGGCCAGCAGATAGTGACGACCGAGGCCCGTGGAACCGCGAAAATTGGGCTCGAACACGGCGTAACCGCGATTGACCAGAAACTGGGTGCTGGCCGAGTAATCGGGATCGGTCAAGGTCCACGGCCCGCCGTGCACCTTCACCACCAGCGGCAGGTTCGCTGTCTCGCTGCCCGGTGGCACCGAGACAAATCCGTGCAACTGCAGGCCGTCACTCGCCGGCCATTGGACCGGAATCTTGCGCGCCGCAGCGGACTCCGGCACGCTCAGGCTGGCTTGCCGAAGATCATCCAGAACGACGTGGACGGCAGGATCGGTGGGCCAGCGCAGAAACCAGCGGGTCAGCGCGGATTGACTGCTGCTGACACCGATCAATGCGGGAGCGCCGGGGTCCGTGCCCATCGAGATTTGCAGACGGGCGTCGGGGAAGGCCTGGATGATCGGCTGCAACCAGGCCTTCGTGGTGGTATCCAGCGCGTGGCTGTGCAGCAGCGTACTGCCGTAGTGGGCGATCAGCGGTTTGAAACTGGCCGGATCCAGCGTGAGTTCGCGCAGATCGGCCTCGCCGCGCGGATCGTGGTGCAGCGTCTGGGTGCGGCCATCCGGATCGATGCGCTGCAGCGAGGCCAGATTGGTGTCGAGGTTTCCGATCAACCAGAGCGACTCGTCGGCATCCGCACTGACCAGCGTACATCGCCGCAGGTCGCTGCAGCGGGCAACTTCCCGTCGGCTTCCCGTGCCATCCAGATGCAGGATGGCGAAGGCGTCGCCGTCGACGCGCTTGAAGTAGCTCAGCCTGCCTTCCGGATTGAAGGCCAGATCCACCAGCGGCCGAGGGTCCTCCAGCAACAGCGTGCGTTCGCCCTGCCGATCCACCCGCCAGACCTGATGTGCCGGGGCTTGGCCCGTGTCGGCTAGCTGCGTCTCTTCGATCAGCAACATGGCTGCAGGGTGTCCGGGATCGGCGCCGTAGACCTGCTGCTTGTTGCCCGGCTTCAGGGTGGCGATCAGGGTAGAGCCCTCGGATCCCGCTGCAGACAGGGCCAACAGCCGTGTCGGCGATTGCGCGAACACCCAGCGACTGTCTCTGGACCAATACAGGCGGGTGGTATCTCCTTGCGTTTGCAGCGCCCGCGCGGGTGCGCCATCGGTGTCCATCACCCAGACGCTGGCGCGCTCTGCGCCGCGTTGCAGCCAGGCAATCTGCAAACCATCGGGCGATTGCAGTACCTGCTGGAGCGCGGGCTCACGAATGAAGGCTGCCCGATCCAGGATTGGCGCCGCCGGGCGAGCACGCTCGATGGCAATGGCCTCGGCCAGTTCGACCGCGTTGTCGGCTGAATTTCGCGTGTCCTCGACCCCGGCGCCAAGAACCGATTGTTGGGCCAGGCACAGCAACAGCAGTCCGCCCGCCAGGCCATGCACCCCCCACCCCTGTGGGAGCGGATTCATCCGCGACTGGCGCTTCGGCAAAGTCAGAGCATCGCGGGCGGAGCCCGCTCCCACAGGCGGGATGTCCCTTGCTGCCATCGCTGACTCGCCGCTGCCACTCACGACGGGCTTCCGCTGATGACTGGGAATTCGATTGGGCGACCGCTGCGGGCATGGCCGGCGACCGGGCGCTCGGCATCGGCATACAGCAGGCGCTGACTCAGCAGAGCGGGCAGGCTGAGCAAGGCGCAAACCGCCACCCAGGCCCAACGCCAGGCGCTGCCCAGGTTCTGACGACGGCCCAGCCAGAACGATCCCAGCGCCGACAGTGCCATCAGCGACAGCGCCAGGGCGTACATGGAATCGGGGGTTTCGGTCTCGCTGCGCAGCGACAGCGGTTCCGCGCTGCTCAAGGCGTTGACCGCCGCTTGGCGCACAGCGCTCAAGGTCGGCGACAACCACCAGGCGTAGTAACGCAGCGCCAATGGAAAGTCCGGCGTAAGCGCGCGTTCGGCCACGGTCTGCGAACCACCCTCGGCGTCGGTGCGGGTCAGGACCTGGTAGGCCTTGCCCGGGCCATCGGTGCTGCCGCGGCCGTAGACCTCGGAGATCAGATAGCCATCGAGCAGTTCGATCAGGTCCACCCGTGTGAGTGAGCCGATGGCATCGTTCAGCGCCACCCGCAAGCGAGGCTTGAGCGGCATGGCGGTCTGGGAAAACTCACGGGCATCGAAGAAATACAGCGCCCGATCGCTGAGCAGCGCCAGAGCTTCGCCGACCGGCACCAGCGCGCCGGCGACCGATTCGTCTGCCGGGAGCTGGATACGCAGATCGATGCGGCGGGTTTCGCTGTCGTAACGATAAAGGGCGTTGCGGGTCAGCAGCAGACCCTCACCGATGGCCAGCGGCGGCTCGCTGAAGGCCGAGTTTTCCGGGCCTGCGCCCAGACTGCCCAGATCGCGGCGATCGACCAGCGAGACGCCCTGCATGCGCATGCTGTCATGACTGAAAGTCCACATCTGGCGCCGTTCGCCATCAACCAGCACGGTCGGGCTGAGATTGGTCAGTTGCTGCCGTAGCGGATAGCCACTGGCGTCAGCAGCCAGGGCGTAGGTGTCGGCCAGTCGGATCTGCTGCCGCCACAGCGAACTCTCGGGGCTCTTGCTGTCGATCAGGGCGGCATCGATCAAGTCGGCGGCGTCGGCGCGGGTGGCCTCCACATAGCCACCGGCTGGCGGCGTGCCATTGAGCGGGTGCGTGCCGACCACAATCCACGCCAGCTGATATCCCAATGCGGCGAACACCAGCAAGACGTAGAGGCCCAGTTGCAGCGGCAGCCCCACCAACAGCGCGCCGCCTGCACTGTCGGGAGGGCGGGTCAGGTCGGGCTTGAAGGCGTCGAGCACCGCCAGCACCAGCCAGATCAGCGCCAGCGCCTGCAGCAACAGCGCGGCGTAGCCGCTGGCGGCGCTGCTGAACAGCAGCAGAGGCAGCATCAACATCGCTGCCGAATAGCGCTTGGGCGCCAGCATGGTGTAGGCAGCCGCCAGGTAGCAGCAGAGCACGATCAGCCAGATCGCCAGCGGCAGCAGGTAGTGCCGGCTGTCGACCACGCGCGCCGTCAGCAGATCCTGTCCCAGCAGCGCCAGCCACAGGGGCACGGCAATCGCGATCCCTGCCAGTGTGGCGCTGGCCAGCATCAGGCCCAGACCGATGCGACGCTGGTGTACTGGTCGGTGCAATAGCTGCAACCACAGATTGGGGCGCCGGTAGCTGCCCATCTGGTACAGACCAAAGAGCAGCCCGAGCAAGCCGTAGGCAGTACCGATCAGCTGATAGAACACGTCGCGTTGCTGCAACGGATCGATCATGCGCAGGCAGAAGGCCAGGGCCGCCAGGTGCAGCAGCATCAGGATCAGCCCGGATCGGCGGAAACGATGCAATTCAGCCAGATAGATCTCACGCATGGTTGGACTCCGCGGGCGCCAACGGCGTGGCATGGTTCTGACTCAGCATGGCGTTGACGGCGCGATCCAGGCTGACCGGCATGCTGTTTACCGAGCGCGCCCCTTCCGCCTTGAGGAAGTCGGAGAAGGTCTCGTCCTGATCCAGCACCAGATAGTGCTGCAGCCCCTCGATCCGCTGCTCATTCAGCAAGCCGGGAATGCGTTCTGGCGATGGTCCGCGAAATGGAATGTCGGCCACCCACAGACTCACGCGGGCACAGAATTCATCGGGTGGCGACATGCACTTCAGCCGCCCCCGCTCCAGGATGATCAGGTTGTCGGCCACGCGTTCGATTTCATCCATCTGGTGCGAGCAATAGACGACGGTGCAGTCCTCGCTGGCGTTGCTGTACAGCAGCGATTCCAGGAAGGCGCGCTTGGCCACTACGTCCAGCCCCAGCGTGGGTTCGTCCAGGATCAGCAGCTCGGGCGACTGTGCCAGCGACAGCGCCAGATTCAGACCGGCGCGTTCGCCTCGCGAGAGCTGACTGATGCGCTGATCCGGCAGCACCTGATAGTGGCCAATGACCGCCAGATAGGCGCGCTCGTTCCAGCGGGCATAGTGGCGTCGTTGCATGGCGGTGACCGCGGCCACGCTGAGCCAGCCGGGCAAGGTGTGCTCCTCGTTGACGAAGCCGATGCGGCCGCGCAGCTCGGGGGTGAGCGCGCGACTGTCCTGCCCGAGGATGCGGGCGCTGCCGGAGGTGGCGGATTGGAATCCCAGCAGCACCCGGAACAGCGTCGACTTGCCGGCTCCGTTGGCGCCGACGATGGCGTGTACACGCCCCCGCGGAATGCAGAGGTTGAGGCGATCCAGCGCCAGCTTGCCGCCGTAGCGCTGCGTCAGCTCATGGGTTTCGATCACCAGATCGGAATCAGGGGACATGGCTTGGGATCCTGAAGGGTGGGGGCTGAGCCGCAGCTCACGCGATCTTTCGTGGGACCAGTTCGCGCAGCTCGGCCTCCAGCCGCTGGCGAATGTCCTCGGCGCTGAAATCCAGCGCGATGACCTCATGCACAAAGCGCTGCACGGCTTCATCCAGCCGGCGCTCGCGTTCGCCCCGACTCAGGCGCTGGCGCGGCGCGGCCACGAACAGGCCCAGGCCCTGGCGCGCATCCAGCCAGCCTTCGCTGCTGAGTTCGCCATAGGCCTTGGCCACGGTGTTCGGATTGACCATGAGTTGCTGGGCCAGACCACGCACGCTGGGTAGCTGATCGCCCGGCAGCAATTCGGCTGTGGCGATCTTCATGCGGATGGCATCGACGATCTGCTTGCCGATGGGGCGTGGATCGCCGGTGGCGATCTGGATCATCAAAGCTTGTGGTCGTGACATGAGGGCTGCTCAACTGTACTAGTACGAATAGTACAGATCGCAGCTTTGAGCGATCAATAGGCCGTAAGTCCCTGGCGCGTCATTGCGAGCCGCGTGTTTCGGCCCGAAACTGCCCATGGGCCATGAATCCCCCCCCCCGGGCGTCATTGCGAGCCACCTGTATCGGCCCGATGCTGCCCACCGGCCATGAACCCGCCGTCGTAGGTCATGTTGTCCGCGTCAGCGGACTACGTGACATCGAGTTGCGTCACGTAGCTCGCTACGCGAGCAACGTGACCTACAACAGCAAATCAACAACTTACGATATGGGTTCATGGAGAGCGTAGCGAAGCAATCCAGGGGCGAGCGGCGCTACCCTGGATTGCTTCGTCGCTGCGCTCCTCGCAATCACGCATCAACAACTTACGATGTGGGTTCATGGAACGCCGATGAGGCGAGCTAGTCCTCGAATCCCTGTGCGAACATCCGATCGTTCAGCTCCAGCAGCTGGAAGCTGACGCTGTTGCTGGCCGACCAGCCACCGGCAGCAGCCGCATCTTCGACGAATACCCGCAGATACAGCGTCTGTCCCTGCAGATCCGGATCACTGGGCAGGGGCAGGTTCACCGATCCACTGCCGTTGCCGTCCAGCGCGAAATCGTGCGTCAACAAAGCGCTCGCTGCCACGCTGACGGGGTTCGCCAATGCCAGAACGGCGCGGGCGTTGGCTGAAGCCCGACCCAGATCCAGGCCAATCGTGAACTCACTGCCCCCCGCCACCGGCGGTTCCACGGCCGTCAAGCGGGGGATCAGTCCGCCGAGGCCAGTACTGCCGCTTCCGGCCGGCTGCGGTGCCAGCGGTGATTCACTGAACAGCATCGGGTGTTCGAAGGGGCCGGTTTCGTCGCGAGCGCGCACGTCCGTGAGCGGTCGGCTGAGGAAGGTGACGATGGCCGCACGCTGCTGCGGGGAAAGTCCCAGCGGGACGATGCGCGGATCCTTGTTGGGGGCGTTGAAATCGCCGCCGCGGTTGTAGAAATCCACCACTTCTTCGAGCGTGCGGAAACGGCCGTCGGCCATGTACGGTGCCGACAGTTGCAGATTGCGCAACGGCGGCGTGCGCATGCGGCCGCGGTCGGCATTGTTGCCGGTGACCGCAAAGCGGCCGGCATCGGCATTCTGCGGGCGCACGCCGATGTAGTGGAACTGGTTGTCGCTGAGCAGCGGTCCACCGTGACAGCGTCCGCAGCCGGCCTGCTGGAAGGTCTGCAGACCCTGCAGCTCGGCCTGCGTCAGCGAGGGCGTGCCCGCAGCCTGCAGATCGTGCGGGGTCTGATTGGCCACCAGCGAGCGCTCGTAGCTGGCGATGGCCAGGGCGATGCGCGCAGGTGTCACCTCGCTGCTGCCGAAGACTTCGTTGAACAGGGCTGGATAGTCGCGGCCGGCAATCCAGCTCTGCAGCGCGGCTGGGATGCTGGGCGAAAAGCGCAAGGGTCTGGCGCTGGCAATGCGTGTGGCCACATCCGTGAGCGAGCGCCCGGCGTGCGCCATTTCGACACTGTTGACCACCGGTCCCAGCGCCTGGTTCTCCAGCGCGCCGCCATTGGCAATCAGCGTGGTCTGCGTGTCCGGATCAACGAAAGTGCCGCCGGCGCGACCATCCCAGAACAGCGTGGTTGGATAGGCCGAGTTCAGCGCCGATTGCGACTGCCGCGTGCCCACCTGCGGCGCCATGCCGAACAGGGTGCTCAACTGATAGACGCCGTTGCTGCCGTGGCTGGCCACGCCGATCGACCCGACGATGTCATCGGCGGTGCCGAACAGCTGGTCTGCTCCCGGATGCACGCTGTCTGGATTGGGGCTCAGCGTGCGCGGCTCGTTGCCACCTGCGCGGGGCATATGGCAGGTGCCGCAGGCGACCGTGTCGGTGGTCGACAGCTGCTCGTCCCAGTACAGCACCTGTCCGAGCGAGATCTTCGCTGGCGTTTGCGGATTGCCGGCGGGAATCGGCGGCGGGCCCAGGGGGGGCAGCGGCGGCGGACCGCCCTGAGCCTGGGCCGCGCCGGGCAGCAGCGCGGCAGCGCCGATCGCGCTGGCAAGGACGAAATTCAGAAACGTGCGCATGGTCCGGGTCCTCGTTCGGGAACTGTTGCCAGATTAGGACCGGAATGTGCAGCAAGAATGGAGGACAACACTGCGCCTGCACAGGATGACAAGGCAATGGGCGAGCGCGCGATGATGGGAATGGCTGGGCCTGCGCCGTGCTGAGTCAAGCACTCGGCGCGCGATCCGACACCTTGTCAATTGTCGACGACCTGCTCTGCGCTTCAGTACACCGGCGCATCAAACACCCGCCACTGCCACAGCAGGTAGCCGCTGAGTGCCAGCACCAGCGCAAAGGCGGTGAAGTTGAGGCGTCGCCACCAGCTCCAGCCAGTCGCTCGCCAGGCCGGAATCAGGGCCAGCAGCATGGCTGCGCCGGCACCAGCAACGGCCCAGCCCGCGTAATGGACATGCCACATGCTCTGGCTGGGATAGTTCCCGGCCAACGTGGAAAGGTCAAAGTCGGCCAGATCCGCGAGCATCATTGCCACCAGCACCGCAAATCCGAGCATGCACAGCGCCGACAGCAACTGGATGGTCGCGGCGAATCCAGCGGCCATTCCCTGACCGTGGGCCGCGCCGCGGCCGAGGCGCCACCAGAAGCCGAGCAGGCAGGTCAATGCCAGCAGGAGGCTGGCGCCGACAGCGATGAACAAAGTGTTGGGTGCGCCCAGCACGCCCACCTTCTCGAACGTGTGTACGCCCGAACTGTCGGCCATCGCCACCACGCGTCCGCCTTCGCGGATGAAGGCAATGCGACCGGCATCGGCCGATTCGAAGACATCACGCTCCTGATCGACGCGCCGGTATTGCGTGGACTTGTCGCCACTCTGCAGCAGCAGCACATCGGCAGTGCGGACGCTGATGCTGGCGCCACCATCCAGGGCCATGATCGCGGCGAAGCTGCTGAATACGCGCCGATTCTGCAGGTATGAGCCGCCGACCTCAGCCAGTGTGCCCGCATCGCCGGGCTCCACCGCCAGCGCCGGTGTGTAGTCGCCACCGCCGTTGATCAGATCAATGATCAACTCGGGGAGTTGGGTGATGGTCGTACGGGTGTAGGTACCGTTCTGCGACAGGAACACCCCGAGCTTCAGTTCGGGAACCAGCACCATCTGGGTCAGGAAGGCAGCGGTACCGCCGCCATGTCCGAGCAGGCGCAGACCATGGTAGGGACGGTCCTGGAATCCGTGCGCAACGTCGGCGGCGGCAGCGCGGTCGTCATAGGCCCGGGTCCACATCGCGGCATGGGTGTCGGCACTCATCAATCGAGTGCCTTCAAGCTCGCCACCGTTCAGATGAAAGCGCATCCAGCGCGCCATGTCGGTGGCGGTGGAAGCGATGCCTCCCGCCGGCCAATAGGCACCGAGCTGCATGTAGCCCTGCACGTCCAGTCCGCCCGAGTCACGCTTGTAGCCGGTGGCCAACGCCTGGCGCTGGATGGCGTTGAGCTTTCCCGGCGCGGTCCAGGTGGTGGCCGTCATGCCCAGCGGATCGAGGATTTCGCCCTGCAGGAATTCGCCATAGGGTTTGCCGCTGACATCCTCCACCACCTGGGCGGCCAGCGCCGCGCCCCAGTTCGAGTAAGAGGTGCGCAAGCCCGGCGGATAGACGCGCTTGGGCTGGTGCTCGCTCAGCAGCTCGGCCAGGCTGCGCGGATCATCGTCGGCCACCGCATACAGACGCATGCTGTCTTCGAAGCCGGCGCGGTGGTGCATCAGTTGGCGCATGGTCACCGGCACTCCAAACGCCTCAGCCACGCGCACATTCTTGAGATAGCTGTTGACGTCGGCATCCAGATCGAGTTGCCCGCGTTCCACCAGCATCATCACGGCGGTCCAGATGAAGGTCTTGGACACCGAGCCGATGCGGAACAGGCTCTGGTCGGCCACCACAGGCCTGGAAGCGGCAAGTCCGGACTGGCCAAAGCCCTGTTCCAGCCACAGGGCATCATCCTTGACTACGGACAGCGTCAGCGCAGCAAGGCTGTGCTCTCGCCGCAGGCTGTTGACCACGCCCTTGACATAGCTCTGCAGCTCGGCACGTTGGCCGCTGCTCAGAATCTCGATCGCAGTCCCGTCACTGGATGTCATCGAATCGGTCAGCGGCGCTATGCTGGCGCTGGTCTCGGTGTCGGTATCCATCGCCGCTGAAGGGGGAGCTCCTGCCACTTCGGGGTCGGGATTCGTGCCCGGATCGGCCTCGGGCGTCGGGCCTGGGGTGACTGGCAGGGCGAATTGCGGCACGGTTGCCTGAACCTGGGGCGGGGAAGCTTCGACCGTGGTCGCTTCGGTGGTGGCCGCCTGTACCGCCGAATCCGGTGCTTCCGCGGGGGATTGCGCCGACGCCGGCAGGGTCAGCAGGATGGACCACAACAGCACCTGCAGGAGTTTGCTCATGGCACGCATGGGGACAGCTCCGACGGATTCGATCACCGTACGTTACACCAGAGCGCGAACGGGTGCTGGGGCGCCGGTTGCTGCCTCAGGCGCGGCCCGGGGCAGTGTGCGTGACCCCAGCGCGGCGATCAGACCCAGCCGGTCAGGTAGTAGGTGGCAATGATCACGAACACCGCCAGGGTCTTGATGATGGTGATCGCGAAGATGTCCTTGTACGACTGACGATGACTCAGACCGGTCACCGCCAGCAACGTGATCACCGCGCCATTGTGCGGCAGCGTGTCCATGCCACCCGAAGCCATGGACGCCACCCGGTGGAAAACCTCCAGCGGAATACCGGCGGCCTGGGCATTGGCGATAAAGGTGTCAGACATGGCTGCCAGGGCAATGCTCATGCCGCCTGAGGCCGATCCGGTGATGCCCGCCAGCGAGGTCACGGTGATGGCTTCATTGATCAGCGGATTGGGAATGGCACCGAGCGCGTTGGCCACCACCAGGAAACCCGGCAGCGCCGCGATGACCGCACCGAAGCCGTACTCGGAGGCCGTGTTCATCGCCGCCAGCATGGCCCCGCCGACGGCCTGCTTCGAACCCTCGGCAAAGCTGCTGAACACGGTTTTCCATGCAAACACCAGCACCGTGGCAATGCCGATCAGCAAGGCGCCCTGCACGGCCCAGATCGCCGCCACCTTGGACACTTCCTGAACCACTGGCGCGGCATTGCCCATCACCGAGGGCATGAATTCGTGACTGCTGCCGTAGGCGGCGGGAATCCACAGGGTGAACAGCTTGTTGCTGACGCCCACCAGCACCAGCGGCAGGATGGCGATCAGCGGATTGGCGAGCTTGCCACCGCTGAAATTGACCGGTTCATTGATCAGATTGCTGCCATAGCCCTCGCCGGCAGCGGCAGCAACCCGGCGCCGCCACTCCAGATAGCTCATCCCGCAGATCAGGATGAAGACTCCGCCGATCACGCCCAGCCACGGCGCCGCCCAGGTGTCGGTTCCGAAGAAGGAGGTCGGAATGATGTTCTGGATCTGCGGCGTGCCCGGCAGCGCATCCATGGTGAAGGTGAAGGCGCCGAGCGCGATCGTGCCGGGAATCAGGCGCTTGGGAATGTCGCTCTGGCGGAACAACTCGGCGGCAAAGGGGTAGACCGCGAACACCACCACAAACAGCGACACGCCACCGTAGGTGAGGATGGCGCAGACCATCACGATCGAGAGCATGGCCCGCTGCGCGCCCACCACCCGGATGGTGGCGGCGACGATGGATTTGCTGAACCCCGAAACCTCGATCAGCTTGCCGAACACCGCGCCGAGCAGAAACACCGGGAAATACAGTTTCAGGAAACCGACCATCTTGTCCATGAACAGGCCGGTGAACATCGGTGCCACCAGCGCCGGGTCGGTCAGCAACACCGCCCCCAGCGCCGCCACCGGCGCGAACAGGATGACGCTGTAGCCGCGATAGGCCACCACCATCAGGAAGGTCAACGCGGCAAGGACGATCAGCAAGGACATGGATGAGGTTTGCCCGGATTCTCAGCCCCGAGTCTGGTTCATCGGGGCCCCTGACCGACAGCGTACAAAAGGGCAGGGTGCCTGAGTAGGAGCGACCTCGTGTCGCGACCGCCGCGCTCGGGTTGGCGGCGAAAACCGGGATCCGTCGAGAGTTGATGTCCAAAGCAGGACGCGAAGATCACGAAGGAGAAGCAGAAAGGACACGAAGAAGAGCTGATCCGGAGTTGGTCTTCCTACCTGGCGTTCTTTCTGCTCTTCCTTCGCGACCTTCGCGTCCCGCCCCTGGCCCCGTTCGCGCCGCAAGGGCGCACCTACCCGAAGCCCGCTGTCGCAGGAGCGACCTCGCGTCGCGACCGGCGAGCTCGGCGAAAACCGGGAATTGCGGCGGGTTGATGCGGAAAGCAGGACGCAGAGGACGCAAAGGAAAAGCAGAAAGAACGCAAAGGAGAGCAAGAGCTATCTTGGATGAGCCTTTCTTCGTGTCCTTGCTGCTTTTCCTTCGCGACCTTCGCGTCCCGCCCCTGGCCCCGCTCGCGCCGCAAGGGCGCTGCTACCCGATGCCCGCTGTCGCAGGATCGACCTCGTGTCGCGACCGGGGTGCCGGCGAATACCGGGAGCTGCGGCGGGTTGATGCGCAAAGCAGGACGCAGAGGACGCAAAGGAAAAGCAGAAAGAACGCAAAGGAGAGCAAGAGCTATCCTGGATGAGCCCTTCTTCGTGTCCTTGCTGCTTTTCCTTCCCGACCTTCGCGACCTGCCCCTGGCCCCGGTCGCGCCGCGAGGGCGCTGCTACCCCGCGACCTTCGCGTCCTCCCCGTGGTCCCGGTCGCGCCACAAGGGTGCTGCTGCAGATGCCCGCTTTCAGGCTATCGTCCGCTCACAGCCACTGGACTTCGGGGGGAGACACCCATGCCGCATCGCGACGTCAGTTGGCGTGATCGATGGCGCTATCGCTTCGAGAACACGCTGTCGCGGGGCGCGCCGGCGATCATTGCCTGGCTGGCACTGGTGTCGGTGGTCATCGTGGTACTGGCGGCGATCACCATTGCCATCACCGGAATGGGCACTGATCCATCCGATGCCGACAATTCCCGACTCGGCTTCCTCGAAGGCGGCTGGCAGAGCCTGATGCACGCCATCGATGCCGGCAATCTCGCCGGCGATGCCGGCTGGGGTCTGCGCTTGCTGATGCTGGTCGTCACCATTGGCGGCATCTTCATCGTCAGCAGCCTGATCGGCACCATCACCGCGGGTCTGGAGGCGCGCCTGACCGAGTTGCGCAAGGGCCGCTCGCGGGTGATCGAGGACAATTTCACGCTGATCCTGGGCTGGTCGAGCAAGATCTATTCGATCATCGGCGAGTTGATCATCGCCAATGCCAACCAGAAACAGCCGCGCATCGTCATTCTGGCCGACCGCGACAAGGTCGACATGGATGACGACATCCGCGCCAAGTTTCCGAGCACTGGCAATACCAAGGTGATCTGCCGCAGCGGCGACCCGCTGGATCTGGACGATCTGGCCGTGGTTTCTCCCAATTCGGCGCGCGCGGTGGTCATTCTCGCGCCGGAGAGCGACAGCCCCGACATCCACGTCATCAAGTCGGTGCTGGCCCTGACCAACAATCCGAATCGGCGCGCCGAGCCCTATCACATCGTCGCCGAGATCCGGGACGAGGCCAACCTCGAAGCCGCCGAACTGGTGGGCGGCACCGAAGCCATCTACGTGCGTGGCGATGACCTGATTGCCCGCGTCACGGCGCAGACCTGTCGCCAGTCCGGCCTCAGCGTGGTCTACACCGAGCTGCTGGATTTCGACGGCGCCGAAATCTACATCAAGCCCGAGCCGGCACTGGCCGGCAGGAGCTATCGCCAGATCATCGATGCCTATGTCGATTCCGCGGTCATCGGCATCATGCGCGCCGACGGCGAAGCATTGGTGAATCCGCCGATGGACACCCGTTTCGCCGCCGGCGACAGCGTCATTGCGGTCAGCGAAGACGATGACACGCTGGTGCTGGCCGCTGCCGATATCGAGCCGCGGCCAGACCTGAGTGCGCTGGTGGCAGCCCCTGAGCACGCGGCACCGCCGGAACGAACGTTGATCCTGGGCTGGAATCCCAAGGGTGAGGCCATCATTCGCGAACTCGACAACTATGTATCCCCGGGCTCGGAAGTCGTGGTCATGTGCCAGCGTGAAGGCGTGCGTGACAGGCTGCTGCAGTTGTCCAAGACCATGCAGCGCCAGCGCTTGCGCTTTGCCGATGGCGATATCAGCAATCGCGGCAAGCTGGATGCCCTCAAGGTGCACACCTACCACCACATCATCCTGCTTAGCTACAGCGATCTGCCGGTGCAGCAGGCCGACGCGCAAACGCTGATCTCGCTGCTGCACCTGCGCAATATCGCCGAGCAGCAGGGTGTGGATCTGAACATCGTCAGCGAGATGATGGACATGCGCAATCGCACGCTGGCGCAGGTGGCCAAGGCCGATGACTTCATTGTCAGTGACAAGCTGGTCAGCCTGATGCTGTCGCAACTGGCCGAGAGCAAGGCGCTGGACAAGGTGCTGCAGATCCTGTTCAGCGCCGAAGGCTCGGAAATCTACATCCGCCCCGTGCGCGACTACATCAGCACCGAGCACATGGTCGATTTCTACACCCTCACCGAAGCCGCAGCCCGCCGCGGCGAGACCGCCATTGGCTACCGCCAGATGGCCTTCGCCCATGACGCCGATCGTGGCTACGGGGTCAAGCTCAATCCAAAAAAGACCGACAAGATCCGCTTCGCCGCCGATGACATGATCGTGGTGTTGGCAGAGGACTGATACCTTCGCGCCCCGCCCGTGGCCCCGGTCGCGCCGCAAGGGCGCGCCTACCCGAAGCCCGCGGCCGTAGGAGTGACCTCGTGTCGCGACCGCCGCGCTCGGCGAAAACCGGGAACCGCGGCGGGTTGATGCGGAAAGCAGGACGCGGAGGACGCAAAGGAAAAGCAGAAAGAAGGCAAAGTAGGGCAACGGCAATTCTGGATCAGCTCTTCTTCGTGTCCTTGCTGCTTTTCCTTCGTTGCCTCGCGTTCCGCTCCCGGTCCCGCTCGCGCCGCAAGGGCACTCCCGGTCGCGGACTGCCTTCAATGATGGTTTCGAATCGATCCCGCCGATTTCTTCAACTTCCCCCCATTGACAAGGCCCTCATCCCCCTCTAATCTGCACGGCTCGCGCAGGTGTGCTTGCATCTGAGCGACATGCCGAGGTGGCGGAATTGGTAGACGCACTAGTTTCAGGTACTAGCGGGGCGACCCGTGAAGGTTCGAGTCCTTTCCTCGGCACCAATTGAACATCCGGACGAAAGCAACACCGTCCGAAGCAACATCAAAAACCCCGCTCCGGCGGGGTTTTTGCGTTCTATGGCATCGAATAGCGTCCGATTGCATCCGGCCCCAGTTGGGGGCACACTTGGGGGCACATTCCCAGGCGGGGGCATATCGGGACCTAAGCCATGGCCAAGGCATCCAACAAGCTATCGGCAGTAGCACTGCGCAACCCCGCAGTCGGGCGGCATTGGGACGGCGGCGGGCTTTACCTGGAAGTGACTGCGGAGGGCGGCCGTTACTGGCGTTGGAAGTACAGGCACGGCGGGAAGGAAAAGCGCTTGGGCTTTGGCGTCTTCCCTGAGGTGTCGCTATCCGAGGCACGCAAGCGCCGCGACACAGCGCGGGAGCTGCTGCAAGCGGGAACGGACCCGAGCGAGCAACGCAAGACCGACAAAGCCGACGAGCTGCGCGCCTCGCGCGGCACTTTTGGCGCAGTGTGTGCGGACTGGCTGGCATTTAAGGGCAAGGCTTGGGCGCCCGAGAGCCTGCGCAAAGCGGATTACGTGGCGCGCACCTATCTGCTGCCCAAGCTCAAGACTAAGAAAGTCGCCACGCTGGCCAGCAAAGATGTGGCGGCGGTGCTTAAGGGCATTGCCGAGCATGCGCCGGACCTGGCGCGCAAGGCTCGGCAATATGCCCAAGGCGTGATCCGGTACGCGATCCGCGAGGATCTGCGCGACGAAGGGCGGCTGTTGATTCTGGATGATGTCTTCGCGGCGCCGAAGGGCGGGCATATCCCCGCAGAAACGATGCCCGAGGAAATTGCGGCACTGCTGAAGGCGGTGCGCGCCTACCCATCCGAAGTAACGCGCGCGGCGCTGCTGATGTGCGCCTACACGGCTCAGCGGCCGGGCATGGTGTCGGCTATGCGCTGGGACGAATTGGCGTTGGATGCTGCCGAGTGGCGCATTCCTGCCGAACGCATGAAGACCCGGCACGCACACATTGTGCCCCTGCCGCGGCAAGCGCTGGCACTACTGGAGGCAATGAAGGCCTACACCGCGGGCCGCGATTACGTGTTTCCCCCGCTGGCGCGCCAGACCACACCGCATTTGCATCGGGACGCATTGAGCAACGCGCTGCGCCGCATGGGCTTTGCCGGGAAGCATGCAACGCACGGCTTCCGGGGCATGCTGCGCACCGCTGGCCGGGAGCGCCTGGGGATAGATTCGGATGTGCTGGAGGCGCAATTGGCGCACGCCAAGCGCGGCAACGTGGCCAAGGCATATGACCGGACCACGTTCGGCGATGCCCGAGTGAAGGCTATGCAGAAATGGGCGGACTGGTTGGACAAGCTGACCGTGCCCGCGACCGTGACCAAGATTCAGAACACCGCGGCCCCGGCCGCATGAAGCGGCGACCCGCGGTGCGGTAACACCGCGGGGCGCCTACCACAACCGCCGACCACTAGGAGAAGGCGACCATGGCAACGAAGGACGATACAACGAGCAAGGCAGAGGCAGAGCTTGATGCAGTACCGCGCTTCACCACGGAGGTGCTGGCCCCTTTTGATGTGATGTACCAGCGCCTTGCCCAAGCGCGGGCTTTTTCACTGCTGTTGACTGGCGAAGGCTTTGACCACTTCACGCAGTTTCCGCCTGGGGTCCAGCACGACGCATTGGCCGCGCTCGATTCACTGCTGGATGACGCGGCAGTAGCGGCCTCAAGGGCTTCTGCTGATTCTGCGCGCGGGGTGCATCGTGATTGGGCGCCCGTTCACCCGCTGGCATCGCCACATGGAAGGCCCCGAGCTGGCGTTGGTCGTGGATGATCCGGCCGGCGGCAACCCGTTGGAATGGCATACCTTGGATGTGCGGGCATTGCCGCATCGTCCGGACTTGCTGGCTCGGCTTGGCTCCATTGTGCAGGTTCGCTTGATCGCAGATGCGGCGCGCGCCGAACTGGAGTACGCCAGCGCTCCGCACATACCGGAAGAGATCGACGGGCCGCAAGGTGAGTACGCCAGCATTCCGATTGTTGAGCCGCGAGAGCGGCGGACGGACGCGGGTGTGGGTCGCTGACGGTTGTGCTAGATCGGTGGCCCGTAGCGCTCACCACTGCGGGCCGATACGTTGCAGTGTGCTTCTATGCGGCGCGCGCCGCTTGAGAGGTAGCTATGTTTTTCGAGATGGGGCCGCGCGAGATTCCGCCGGCTGTGGCTGGCATCGCTGTGCTTCGCATGTTCACCAAGCCGCTAGAGAAGCGCGGGCTTGAATCGCTTTCTCTCGCGTTACAAGGTGTGCTTTTGGAGCTGAAGCCCACGCTTCCTAGCGGGTATGAAATGGACAGTGACGGGCTTGAGCAGAGGCCTAACGGTTACGATGCGCGGTCGCACTGCGAGCAAGCCGAGCGGCTGCTGTCGGCACTATTGGGGCCGTTGGATGCCAAGTGGAATGCTGCTTGGGAGGCTCACGGGGGCGAGAAAGATTGGTCTTCCGGTGAACCTATCGTAAGTGCAATGTTTCGGCGTTCGCTTGGCTCCGTCATTAAGGCTGCAAGGGCAGAAGTACAAGGCGATCTGCAGCGCGCTTGGCGCTGTATTGCGTCCGCTTCAATGTGTGCCGGGATAGCTTTAGGCGGAGGTTTTGCGCCTGATGTGCATGCCGAGATCAAGGCTGCGTTTGCCGAAACTGGCCGGAAGGGCGGGATTGCGAAGCACGCCAAAAGCAAAAAGGAGGAAGCAAAAGCACTATGGGTTGCGATGCGCAACAAAGAGCCAAAGCCGAACAACCACCTAGTTGCGCTAGCGATTGAAGAGGCAAAACACGCGGCCTACTCAACCGCGTTGAAGTGGATCACGGAATGGCGTAAAGCCAAGCCGTCGGCCTTGACGTAAAGCGACGATAGGCCTAGCAGCGCGAAGCTAGGCCTATCGGTGCGAACTTAGGCCTAGCCGCGTAGCCGAAGCGGTTGTTAGTACACAGTATTTGTCTCCGCCGGGCAGTCTCGCCCGTGTCTGGAGAGTATTGTGGACATTGGACAATCTGCCGCGAGTGCGGCCAAGCCAAAACCGAAACGCGCCTCCCGGCGTGTTGACCCTGCCCAGCGTAGCGCCACACGCCACAAATTAGCCGCAGATCGCGCCGCGGCTCTGCTGGCGGGCGATGGTCTGCTACGTTTGCCCGAAGTGCTCGCCGTCTTCCCTGTGAGCGCTTCCACCTGGTGGGAAGGCGTGCGCGTCGGGCGATATCCAAAGGCGGTCAAGATCGGGCCGCGTTGCACCTGCTGGCATGCCTCGTCCATACGGGAGCTGATCGCCAACGCCGGCACCGGGGAACAGCCATGACCGACGCACGCCTAAGCCACTGGCGCGCTAATCCCGTCCCAGCACGCCGCACCATCGCGCGCTTCTATGCTCACGGCGACGAGGCAGAACACGCGCCGGGCACGTTCTTCTGTCGTCGCTGCGATGCGTTCCACCGTGGCGAGCACTTCCCGTTGTGCGCGCCGCCCCGTTGCATCGGCGAAGTGGTTCGCGCGATACCTGACGAGCCGGCGGAAAATGCGTGGCAGCTTGCCCGTTCGCTGTACCTAATCCAAGCGCGGCGCGCTCGTGGTGATGTGATTGAGCGCACGGATGATTGCGCCTCAATCCTCACACGCGACGAGAAAGCGCGCGCCGCGGCCTACGTGGCGTATTGGCGTGCGAATCCGTCCAAGAGGTGGCGATACCATGCCGAATGACCGTGGGGCCGGGGGCACAAGGCAGCGCCACGGCTTCGCCACCATCGCAGCGGCGGCGCTGGCGGCGGTCGATTCGGTGTTGGCGCGCTGGCTTCCGGAAGGCAGGCGCGAGGGCCACGAATACAAGGCCCGCAATCCGACGCGCGCCGACAACAAACCCGGATCATTCTCGATCAACGTCAACACCGGGCAATGGGCCGACTTCGCCAGCGATGGAGGGGCGCGCGGCGGCGATCTGATCGCACTGATTGCCTACTTGGAAGGATGCAAGCAAGGCGAGGCGGCAAACAAGCTGGCGGAGTTTCTGGGGCTTCGAAGTGGCGAAGCTCCGGCGGCTCCGGCGCGCGCTGCGCAAGCGGCAGACAAGGGCGGCGCGGCGCCCGTTTGCCCCGTGCCCGACGATGCGCCAGCGGCGCCGGACGCGCACCCGAGGCACGGCAAGGCGTCCGCGGTGTGGACATACCGCGACCGCGACGGGCTCGAGCTGGCGCGCGTCTGCCGCTTTGATACCGGCAAGGGTAAGGAAGTATTGCCCCTGACCTGTTGGCGCGATCCGGGCGGGCTGCGTTGGCACTGGCGTGCATTGCCGGAACCGCGGCCCCTGTACGGGCTCGATCGGTTAGGCGATCGGCCGGGCGCGTTCGTTCTTGTGACGGAAGGCGAGAAGGACGCGGACGCGGCGGCATTGTTGCTGCCGGGGTTCGCAGTCGTCACCAGCTCGAACGGCGCGCGATCTGCGGGCAAGTCTGATTGGGCGCCTCTGCGTGGCCGGCGTGTCCTGGTGTGGCCGGATGCTGACGGCCCGGGCGCGGCCTATGCGGCCGACGTGGTGCGCCTCGCAACTGCCGCGGGCGCGCAATCGGTGGCGATCGTGAAACCGGAAGCCATAGCCGAGCATCGCCCCGAATCGGTGCGAGGCGAGCCGTTGCCCGAGGGCTGGGGCGCGGCGGATGCGCTGGCCGAAGGGATCGACCGGGAAGCGCTGGCGCGTGTGCTGGCGCACATGCAGGCCAGCAAGCCGGCCGGCGGCGCGCGCCGCACCCGTGAGCCGGCGCGCGCTCCGACCGGGCAGGGTGCGCCCCGTTCCGGCTTTGTTGAGATCAAGCAAGGCGACGCGCGCGGCCTGCGGCCGGGCGTCTACTGGCAACCCGTCGGCACGGTTCGCGGAAGCGGGGAGATGGTGGAAGGTGAGCCGCAGTTCATCTGTGCGCCGCTCAAGGTGGAGGCATTGACCCGCGACGCCACCGGCAACGAATGGGGGCGGCTGCTGACCTTCGCTGACCCTGACGGGACCATGCACACCTGGGCAATGCCGGCGGCCATGACAGCGCGCGGCGGCGACGAGTTGCGCGAGGAACTGTTACGGCAAGGGCTGGAAATCACACCAGATCCGAACCGGCGGCGGCGCCTGGTGGAGTTCATCTTGGGCGCTACGCCGGGCCGCTTCGCTCGCTGCGTTGGTCGCACTGGCTGGGATCGCGCCGCCTTTGTGCTGCCTGGCCGGGTGTTCGGCGACACCGGGGAGGAAGCCGTCATCCTTCAGACGGGCGCCAGCGAAGGCGCCAAGCTGTCCAGCTCCGGGACCTTGGATGAATGGCGGCGCCATGTGTCGGCGCCGTGCGCCGGCAATAGCCGGTTGGTCCTTTCCGTGAGCATGAGTTTTGCCGCCCCGTGCCTCGCACTTTGTGGCGCTGAAGGTGGCGGGTTGAACTTGAAGGGCGATTCGACCATGGGCAAGTCAACGGCGCTTTGGCTCGGTGCGTCGGTCTATGGCTCGCCTCTTTCGGATGGTTACGTGCGGCAGTGGAAGCAGACGGATAACGCACTAGAAAGTGTGGCCGCGCTCCATTCGGACCTGCTGCTTTGCCTGGATGAGCTGGGGCAATTAGAAGCGAAATCAGCGGCGGGAGTTGCTTACCTGCTGGGCAATGGTTGCGGTAAAGCCCGCTCGCGTCGCGATGGTTCGCTACGTGCGCCGGCAACCTGGCGCGTCTTGTTTCTCTCTACCGGCGAAATCGGGTTGGCAAACTTGATGCAGGAAGCTGGAGGGCGCGAGCGCGGAGGTATGGCGGTTCGTGTTGTTGACCTTCCAGCCGACGCGGGCGCCGGCCTGGGCGTGTTTGACGTGGTGCCCGAGGGAATGCGGCCGGGTGAGTTCGCGGACGCTCTGCGCGCCGCTGCGTCGCGCTACCACGGGACTGCGATCAATGGGTTTCTTGATGCGCTGACCAAGAACCTTGAGCAGGCCCGCGGCTTCCTGCGTGAGTACGTGCCTAGCCTGGCTGCCGACCTGGCCGGCACCGACGCGGCCGGACAAGTGCGGCGTGTGGCGCAGCGGTTCGCGCTGATCGCTGCCGGCGGGCGCCTGGCTTCTGAGTTCGGGCTAACCGGGTGGGAGGCATGGGAAGCGCCGGACGCCGTGCGCCGCTGCTTTGCGGACTGGCTGGCAAACCGCGGTAGCAAGGGTGAGAGCGAACCGGCGGCGATGCTGGCTCAGGTTCGGCACTTCCTGGAACAGAACGGAGAGGCGCGCTTTTCGGGCTATGACCGGGGCGAGGATGACCGGGCGCCGCGTACCTTGATGCGCTGCGGGTGGCGTAAGAAGGCCGAAGGCGGCGGGCAAGAGTACCTGATCTTCCCAGAGTCCTTCCGGCATGAAGTCTGCGCAGGGTTCGACGCGCGCGAAGTGGCGCGGCTCTTGGTGAAGTGCGGTGCACTGATGCCACAAGGCGACAGCGCCACGCGCAAGGAACGGATGCCCGACGGTGCGCTGATGCGGGTCTATCGCGTGCTGCCGGCGATATGGGACGCGGTGCCGTGAAGGTGGCGCATTGCGTCGGATCGTCCGGCCGTATCCGCTGGCGTCCGGATGGTGTGCGAATTGTCCCAGTAGTTGCCCAAAACTGGGACAAACTGGGACAGCCTAAGCTATTGATTAGAAAGGCTGTCCCAGTTGTCCCAGTTGTCCCAGTTCGGAAAGGTGAAAGTGTAAGTGATGTGTGGTTAGAAATAGGGACCGGCGGCGGCCGACGGGCCGCAGGAAATTCATCCGCGCGGCCTATCTATGCCATGAATATTCATATCGACTTGGGTCCTCCCCACAAGGTTTCTTGTGCGGGTGTGCATGGCCGCGCAAAATGTGTAGTCAGATCATGTACATATCGGTCAATTGAGTTGATTTTGAGCGCAAGTTTTGTTGTGTTTTGCATAAAAATGCGGGGTGCATGAATGAATAAAGTGACGGATGTGGCCGGCCTTCCCCATGAATGCACAAAGGCGGAATTTGCGCGCCTGCTTGGTGTTGGCGCTGCGAACGTGAGCCGATGGGCTGCGGCTGGCAGGTTGGACTTAAACAAGCATGGGCGGGTGGTGGTGGTCACAAGCCTGACCAAGCTGCTAGCAACTGCCGACCCTTCGCGGGGTGGGCTGCGTGGCAATGCCGGCGTTTCAGGTAGCGGATCGGTGGATACCATCCGGCGATTGTTGGCAGAAGATGCGGCGCAGCGAGACCCGAGCCGTCAGGTCAGCAGCCTAAAGGCGCAAGTTGCAGAGCTGACTCGGCAGCTTGCTGCGGAGGTCGCGTTCAGGAAGGAGCGGCACTTGTCCGCTGATGACCTGGCCGCAAAGCTGTGCGCCTTCGCTGAACAAATTGACGCGGCATGGGGGCAGCTTTCGGATTGTCGCAAGGCGGACGGTGACGCGTTTGAGCGCCTTTGGGATCGGATAGAGGGGCGCGTCTTCTACGGGTGGTCGGATGCTGAGGCGGACGAGCATATACGGCAGACCTACGAAGGCGAGCCATAGTGTCCCAGTGTCCCAGTGTCCCAGTGCTTCACACAGATACATAGCTTCGCGCGCTTCCCTGCCGGTCCTGACTCGGCTTCCGTGTCGCTTGCCATCCGCAATCCTCCTACACATTCACCTTTCCGAGCTGGGACAACTGGGACAACTGGGACAGCCTTTTCAATCAATGGCTTAGGCTGTCCCAGTTTGTCCCAGTTTCGGGCAACTACTGGGACAAAATGCGGAAATGTCGGACGCTGGCGCGCTGCGTCGGACACTCGGCACTGTTCGCGGGTCCTCCTGGTGCCTCCTTCGTGCGGGTTCGCTAGGCCGCAAATTTCGTGCAGGTTTAGGGTTCCGGCTTTGGTTCCGGTGGTGCGCCTCGTTCGTTCAAACTTGCTGCGCCTTGCGCCGCGGCCGTGCTCGCCAGCTCGGGCCCGCCGGCACCGCTCGATCGCCACGGCGCGCGCCGGCTTGCGGTCTGGCCATCGCTCCGCCCTGGTGCTGCCTCTTGATTCCGCAAGCGCGCGGCAACTGCCGGAGGGTGTCAATTTCCGCGCGTGTTGTTTCCCCTGCCGTCGGACCTTCCGGGCCGAATTTGCCCCGCTGCGCGGCGCGAATGTGGGGTAAATTGCGGGGTACTGTCTAACGACGTGCTCAATAAATACTGTGAAAACAGCTTGGTAGCGGGCGGGTTCGAATCCTTGTGGAGGACTCGCGGGCCGGATTGGGCTCTATCGGGCGCAATCGCGATGAACCGCAGCGCCTGGGCTCACCAGTTCGGGCCCGTCGGCACCGGATCGCCACGCCGGCACCGATGCCGCTCGATCGCCACGGCGCGCGCCGCCTTGCGGTCTGGCCAGAGCTCCGCCCTGGTGGTGCCCCTCGGGCTTCGGGCTCCGCCTGGGCTCACCAGTTCGGGCCCGCCGGCACCGCTCGATCGCGACGGCGCGCGCCGGGTTGCGATCTGGCCGGCGCTTCGCCCTGGTGGTGCCCCTCGGGCTGGCGCTTGTGCCTGGGCTCGCCAGCTCGGGCCCGCCGGCACCGGATCGCCACGCCGGCGCCGATGCCGCTCGATCGCCATGGCGCGCGCCGCCGGGCGGTCTGGCCAGAGCTCCGCCCTGGTGGTGCCCCTCGGGCTTCGGGCTCCGCCTGGGCTCGCCAGTTCGGGCCCGCCGGCGCCGCTCGATCGCGACGGCGCGCGCCGGGTTGCGGTCTGGCCGACGCTTCGCCCTGGTGGTGCCCCTCGGGCTTCGGGCTCCGCCTGGGCTCACCAGCTCGGGCGCCGGCTCGGCTGTGCGCTGGCTCCGGTTAGGGTGTGCTGCCGGCGGTTTCCTGAAGTGCGCGGTAGATGGTGGCGCGCCCGACTTGGAACTTGCTCTGAAGCTGACCAACGGAGAAGCTCTCTTCCGTATGCAGGCGGCGGATGGTTGCTTTTTGGTCATCCGTGAGCACTGCTTTGCGTCCAAACTGGACGCCTTTTTGCTTCGCGAGCGAGATACCGTCAAGCTGACGCTCTGCGCGGATGTCCGCCTCGAACTGCGCGAAAGCACCCAGTAGGCCGAACATCAAGCGCCCCTCGGATGTTGACGTATCAATGGATTGATCCAGCACGCGCAGCGCAACGCCTTTCTTCTCCAGACTGTCGGCGATCTTGGCCAGATCCAGAACGGAACGGGCCATCCGGTCCAGCCGAGAAATAACCAAGGTGTCGCCTTCACGGACGTATGCCAAGCATGCTTGCAACTGCGGGCGGTTCTCGGAGACGCGGCCCGACTTCTTCTCGGCGAAGATTCGCGCGCATCCTGCATTCGTCAGCTTTTCCATCTGCACGTCAAGGGACTGACCAACCGACGAGACGCGGGCGTATCCGACTTGCTGGCTCATTTCCGTGTCTCCTATATCCTTAGATGTTGTGAGACAGCATAGTGGAACGACTTTTGAGACGCAATGGGCGGCGTCTCTCTGTGTATACATTTCGGACAAGCGGTAGGCTTTGGACGTTGCCGGACGCAACCGGACAACGCGCGCGGCGCGCGCGGGCTCCTTTGGTCGTGTTCCTCGGCTCGGGGCGTCGCCTGGGCTCGCCAGCTCGGGCAGGCCGGCACCAGCATCGATGCCCCCTCGCTCGCCACGGCGCGCGCCGCCTTGCGGGCTGTGCGGCGATCCGCCCTGGTGGTGTTCCTCGGCTCGGGGCGTCGCCTGGGCTCATCAGCTCGGGCAGGCCGGCACCAGCATCGATGCCCCCTCGCTCGCCACGGCGCGCGCCGCCTTGCGGGCTGGTGGTGTTCCTCGGCTCGGGGGTGCCGTGTTGTAGTGAATTGCAACCGACGGGCGGGCGCGGGGGGCGGAGCGCTCCCGCGTCTGGAATCAGCCTACCGGGCGATAGATGGGGGCACATCTGGGGGCATATTGAAAACGACGAAACGGGAAACCCACGCGCGGCGCGTTTTCTGGCTGTGGTTTGTGTCCTTTCCTCGGCACCAATTGAACATCCGGACGGGTCCAGATTCGTCCGAAGAAACACCAGAAACCCCGCTCCGGCGGGGTTTTTTCGTTCTGGGGGGCATCGCAGTTGGATGGTATCCAGAACGGTAGCTCGGTTCCGGTGCGGCTGAGGTTGGAACCTTGCTCGTGCCTTGGTCGCGCCGGCGGCCACGGCTCTTGAGCGTTGATCTCCGGGTTCATTCTTCGGCCACAATGTCGGCCAGCATCGGGCTGCGTCCAAGGCTGGGATATCGCGCGCCGCTGGCTCGACATTCACACGGACGCTATGGAAGGTTCGGAAAGCCCTCGTCGCGCAAGTTGCCGATTCCGCGCTCCAGATCCTGGGCCAGCGCTGGCAATCGCCTGCCGCGAATGCAGAAGGCCTCGTCGCCAATGATCGCGTAATCGGATGATGGGAAACGTTCGGCGATGCCGTGAGCACTCATGCCGTCGGTGCGACCAAACACGAGGTTATCGGCGAACTCAACCAGTTCGCTACCGTCGTCATTGTCGCAACTCGCCCAGTCGCCATCGACGGTGGGGTAGACCGAGACCGCCAGCCCCGGGGGAAGCAAAGCTCCATCGGGTGATACAAGGACGTAGAGCAGGGCGTGGCGGCTTTCCGCGTAGAAGGAAGTCCACCCCGAGGCAATGAAATCGACGGTATCACCCGTTTCGCCCTTGATCGTCTTCAGCACGCGATAGCGAGCCATGTAGTTCAAATCGTCCCCACCGCATCGGGTGCTGTCCGTGTCGTCCTCAGCCTCAGCCTCGGCCTCGTCCTGGGACTGGCTCATATCCTCGGTCGACCAGCGGTAGGGGACGCAATCGATCGGATCGAAGGCCAACTGCTCCCCGACGAATTGCAACAGGTGCGTCGGCTTCCGATCTGGCTGCGGCACCTTGGTATCCGTGGCTGCCGCGGAGGCTGCAAGCAGGAGTACCAGAGCTTCAGCGATCATCGCGCCGCTCCCGCCAATTCGGGCAGTGCAGCCTTGAGCACGTCGTCATCGCGCACCAAGGCCGACACCAGGTCGGCCACCGGTATTCCCCGGCGACATACGACTTCATTGCCATCGACCTCGTGCCAGCGCGGGTCGTATGCCGTCTTGCGACCCAGCGCTGACATGCGATGGGTATCGTCCACCACCAGCTTCGGAGAGAAGAGTACATCGCGCAATTCTGGGCCCCGCGGATCCAGTGGCTCGCTGAGATCCTTCGGGCCGCCGCCCAGCGGTCCACAGGATGCGAAACTGAGGTCTCTGGTGGGGTAGACCGGCACCTGCTGATACTTGATCAGCGTCAGTTGGTCGCCGCGCCGCTCTACGAATGCCAAGGCAAAGCGGGAGTGCCCAAACGGAATCAATATGGCATGTTCTGCTACTGCGAACTCAAGCTCTTCGCCGGGTCGGACGCCGTGGATCCCTTCGACAACCCGGTAGCGGGCGGTGTGCCAGGAATCGAATATGAGGCAGCCATCGCAGCTGATGTCCAGCGGCTCATAAGACAGCTGCTCGCCCACGAAAACCAACACTTCACCGGCATCGCCGGGTTCGCTATTTCGCTGCATCACGATGGAAGTACCCTGCGCCGCGACGGCTGCAGCCTGCGAGGTGGCCACCAGCAACGCAGCGACGAGACGGGCGCGCGACATGTCATTTTTCTCCGGCGATGCCGGAGCATTAGGCCGGAGCGTCGGCGGGCTGTCCAGACAACAGTCGGCCGCACATTCGCCATCGCGGCTAGTCTGAAGCATCATGCTTGGCCCTTGGCTCCGCCGTCCCGCCATGCAGCTCCTGATCAGCACAACCCACCAGCCGGCAACCGACCTCGGTTATCTGCTGTCGAAGAACCCGGATCGGCACCAGGAATTCCCTCTGGCCTTCGGCACTGCGCATGTGTTCTATCCGGAGGCCACGGTGGAGCGATGCGCAGTCGCGCTGGTGGTTGATGTCGATCCAGTCGGGCTGGTGCGTGGGCGAGGTGATGCGGATGGTCCGTTGACGCAGTACGTGAACGACCGGCCGTACGCCGCATCGTCGTTCCTGGCGGTGGCCATCGCCCAGGTGTTTTCCAGCGCCATGGCGGGTACGAGCAAGGCGCGTGCCGATCTGGCGGCATCGGCGATTGCGCTTGAGGCCGAAATCCCGGTGCTGCGCTGTCGCGCGGGTGCAGACAAGGTCCGCGCATGCTTTGGGCCTCTGGGGTACCAGGTCGATGTGCAGCCGCTGCCGCTGGACGAGACATTTCCGGATTGGGGCGCGAGCCGCTACTTCCGACTGCATTTGCGTGGCTGCTTGCGCCTGGCCGAACTGCTGCAGCATTTGTATCTGCTGTTGCCGGCGCTGGATGGCGACAAGCACTATTACGTGGGCAGCGACGAGGTCCAGAAGCTGCTCGACAAGGGCGGCGACTGGCTGGCGACGCACCCAGAGCGTGACTGGATACTCTCCAACTATCTCAAACGGCAGCGCTCGCTGGTGCGTGAGGCGCTGGGCAAGTTGTTGGCTGAGCCAGAGGAGGAAGTCGGCGCGACCGACCGGGAGAAGGAAGCTGGCGAGCAGCAGCTTGAGCGCGCTCTCAGCCTGAACGAGCGGCGCATGGCCGCGGTCGAGGAAGTGCTGCTGCGTTGTGGCGCGGGATCGGTGCTGGACGTGGGTTGCGGCGAAGGTCGGCTGCTGGGTCGTCTGCTCGAACACAAGCAGTTCCGGACGATCCTGGGTATCGACGTTTCGGCGGTATCGCTCGAACGCGCCGCAGAGCGCCTGAAACTCGACCGCATGGCGCCGATGAAGCGCGCCCGCATTGATCTGCAGCAGGGCAGCCTGACCTATCGCGACGCGCGCATGGCCGGATTCGACGCCGCCTGCGCCATCGAGGTGATCGAGCACATCGACGCCACGCGTCTGGATGCCTTCGAGCGCACCTTGTTCGAGTTCGCGCAGCCCGAGACGGTGGTCATCACCACGCCCAATGTCGAGTACAACGCGCGCTTCGCGAATCTGGCCGCTGGCACGATGCGCCACCGCGACCACCGTTTCGAGTGGACACGCGCTGAGTTCGAGGCCTGGGCCGCAGGCGTTTGTCAACGCCACGGCTATTCGGTCGAGTTTCTGCCCATCGGCGATGTCGATCCCGAACTGGGGCCGCCGACTCAGATGGGAGTCTTCAGCCGATGAGCATCGTCCGAGTCCCCGAACTTTCGTTGGTCGCGCTGATTGGCGCGTCCGGCTCCGGCAAATCAACTTTCGCGCGCACGCATTTCAAGCCGACCGAGGTGATTTCCTCGGACTATTGCCGTGCGCTGATTTCCGATGATGAGAATGACCAGTCGGCGACCAAGGATGCCTTTGACGTCCTTTATTACATCGCCGGCAAGCGCCTGGCCGCCGGAAAACTCACCGTGGTCGATGCCACCAACGTGCGGCCCGAAGATCGCAAGCGTCTGGTGGCGCTGGCGCGCGAGCACCACGTTCTTGCCTCGGCGATCGTGTTCGATTTGCCCGAGCGCCTGCTTCACGAACGCAACGCGCTGCGCCCGGATCGCGACTTCGGTCCGCATGTGATCAGATCGCAGACGCAGAGCCTGCATCGGTCGATGCGAGGGCTGGAGAAGGAAGGCTTCAAGGTGGCGGCGGTGCTGCGCAGCGTCGAGATGGTCGCCGACGCCGAAATCACGCGTGAGAAGGCGTGGAACGATCGCCGTGATCAGCACGGCCCCTTCGACATCATTGGCGATGTGCACGGCTGCCTGGATGAATGCGTGCAGCTGTTGCGCACGCTCGGTTACACCATCACCGGCAGCCGCGAGGCGCCAGAAGTGACGGCGCCCGAAGGGCGTCGGGCGGTCTTCGTTGGCGATCTGGTCGACCGCGGTCCGGATTCGCCCGGCGTGTTGCGGCTGGTCATGGCGATGGTGGCCAATGGGACGGCCTTCTGCGTGCCGGGCAATCACGACGTCAAGCTGATGAAGAAGCTGCGCGGGCGTGACGTCAAGATCAGCCACGGCCTGGCGGAAACACTACAACAGCTCGAATCCGAGCCTGACGACTTCCGAAAGCAGGTCGGCGACTGGATCCATACGCTGGTGAGCCATCTGGTGTTCGATGACGGCAAGCTGGTGGTTGCCCACGCCGGCATGAAAGAGAGCATGCAGGGCCGCGCCTCGGGCGCCGTGCGAGATTTCGCCTTGTACGGCGAGACCACCGGCGAGACCGATGAATACGGCCTGCCGGTGCGATACAACTGGGCCGGCGATTATCGGGGTGCAGCGATGGTGGTCTACGGCCACACGCCGGTGCCGGACGCAGAATGGGTGAACCGCACCATCTGCGTCGACACCGGCTGCGTGTTCGGCGGCAAGCTCACCGCCTTGCGCTACCCCGAGCGCGAACTGGTCAGCGTGCCGGCCATCCGCACCTGGTACGAACCGATCAAGCCGCTCGCCGGCCCTGCTGCGCCCGCGCGCGATGCCAGTGTGCTCGATGTCGAGGATGTGCTCGGCAAGCGCGTGATCAAGCCACGCCTGGGGCGTACGGTGACCATCCGCGATGAAAACGCGCGCGCAGCGCTTGAAGTGATGAGCCGCTTCGCGGTTGACCCGCGTTGGTTGGTGTACCTGCCACCGACAATGTCGCCGCCGGCCACGGCCGCGACCGGCGATTGGCTCGAACGCCCGGCCGAAGCCTTCGACTACTATCGCGCCGAAGGCGTGACCCAGCTGGTGTGCCAGGAAAAGCACATGGGTTCGCGCGCGGTTGTGGTGCTGTGCCGCGACGAGGAGGTCGCCGGCCGCCGCTTCGGTATTCGCGGCGATGGCCGAGGCGTGATCTACACGCGCACGGGCCGGCGGTTTTTCAACGACGGCAGCACCGAGGAAGCCTTGCTGGCCAAATTGGATGCGGCGATGCAGGCCAGTGGCTTGTGGGATGAGTTGGCCAGTGACTGGATCGCTCTCGACGCCGAACTGTTGCCGTGGTCGGCGAAGGCTGGCGATCTGCTGCGGCAGCAATACGCGCCGACCGGTGCGGCAGGGACCCATGCCTTGCACGCGTCTCGCGACTGGGCCGTTCAGGCCGCTGCCCGCGGCATCGACCTGGGTTCATTGCCGGCAACGCTGGCGCAGCGTGCCGATGGCATTGACCAGTATGTTGCCGAATACCGACGCTACTGCTGGCCAGTGCATGGCGTTGATGATCTGCGCCTGGCGCCGTTCCACGTGCTCGCATACGAAGGTGCAGCGAGCCTGCAGAACGACCACCGCTGGCATCTGGATCTGATCGACCGCTTGTGTACTGCGGATCCCGGTCTGTTCCGACCCACCCAGCGCCGCCATGTCGACCTGGCGGATCCGGTGAGCGAGGCGGAAGCGACCGCGTGGTGGCATGAGATCACCAGCGCTGAAAGCGAGGGCATGGTGATCAAGCCCGTCGAAGGCATCGTGATTGGCCAGAAGGGCCTGCTGCAGCCGGCGATCAAGTGCCGCGGCCGCGAATACCTGCGCATCATCTACGGTCCGGCCTATACCGAGCCTGCCAACCTCGAACGCCTGCGTCAGCGCGCGCTGGCTCCGAAACGAGCCCTGGCCCTGCGCGAGTTCGGGCTCGGGCTTGAAGCCTTGCACCGATTCGTAGAGCGTGAACCGCTGTACCGCGTCCATGAGTGCGTATTTGGCGTGTTGGCGTTGGAAAGCGAGCCGGTCGATCCGCGACTCTGAGGGCGCATCCGACCGCTGAGGCCGCCATCAGTCACAGTGACCTCCCGCCCATGCGCGTGCCGCGGTTGCTCTCTACGCTCCCTTCACTTTCAGAGTGGCGGGGTGTCTCATGTTCAAACAGCTCTTGGCTGCCGGTTTGCTGGCGGCTTCGTTTTCGGCAATGGCCGCGGCGCCCGGCAAGGGCGACGGCGATTGGGTGGCGCGATCCAACCAGATCGCCCACGAGGTGCTGGAATCGCAGGCGAAGTTCGCGCCTGAGTTTGCCAGTCAGGTCGGGGTGACGGGTTTCGACGAGCAGATCTTTGATCTGGGTCCGGATCTGGCCCAGCGCCAGATCGCCGAGGCGCAGAAGCACATCGCCAGGCTGGAAGGCCTGCTGGCCACCGAATCCGATCCGCGGGTGGCGCAGGATCTGCAGATCATGATCCAGTCGCAGCAGGACAGTATTGAATCCACGCAGGTGAATTACGATCGGGTGATGCCATACGGCAACATCAACGGCCTGATCTTTGCCGGTTTTCGTGGTCAGCTCGACAAGCAGGTGCCGATGGAGCAGCGCAAGGCGGCATTGGTGCGCTTGAAGAAGTACACCGGTGAGGCGGAGGGTTTCGAGCCTCTGTTGGAGCTGGCCAAGGAACGTCTGACCGAGCGCATGGGGGTCAAGGATCTGATCCTGCCCTATCGCGGCGAGGTCGAGAAGGATCTGGAAGACGCGCCCAAGCTGATCGAGGGTCTGGAGCAGGTGTTCCAGGCCAGTGGGCTCGACGGCTGGCAGGATTCGCTGGCACTGCTGCAGTCGCAGCTGCGCGACTACAACGAGTGGGTGCGCAAGACCATTCTGCCCAATACCCGCGACAGCGCGATGTTGCCGCGCGAACTCTACGAGCTGCAGCTGAAGAATTTTGGCGTGCACGCCAGCCCGGAAGAGCTGATGGTCATCGGCCAGGTGGCTTTCATGGATATCCGCAACGAGATGATGGCGCTGGCGCCGCTGGTGGCCAAGGAGAAGGGCTACAACACCAAGGACTATCGCGAAGTCCTGCGGCTGTTGAAGAAGGAGCAGATCCACGGTGACGCGCTGATGGCCACCTATCAGGAGGTCATGGCCGAGATCGACCGGATCATTGCCCGCGAGAAGCTGGCGACGTTGCCGAACGAGCCGGCACGAGTGCGCATGGCTACCGCCGCGGAGACGGCACAGCAGCCAGCCGCACATCTGGACACACCGCGGCTGGTCGGCAACACCGGCGAGTATCCGGAATTCATCGTGCCGCTCATCGAGCAGAACAAGGATGGCAGCTGGCCGGACAGCGATTACGCCTATCGGGCGATGATGTGGAGCCTGTCTGCACACGAGGCCCGTCCTGGCCACGAGATGCAGTTCACCACCATGCTGCGTGGTGGTGTTTCGACGGCGCGCGCCCTGTTCGCCTTCAACTCGGCCAATGTCGAGGGCTGGGCGCTGTACGCAGAATCGATCATGAAGCCGCACATGCCGCTGGATGGCCAGTTGGCGTCGCTGCAATACCGCTTGCTCCGGGCTGCCCGGATCTGGCTGGATCCGGCCATCAACCTCGGCCTGGTCACGCCGGCCGAAGCCAAGCGCGTGCTGATGGAAGAAGTCGTGGAGGACGACCTCAACGCCCAGACCGAGATCGATCGCTACACCTTCCGCTCACCGGCCCAGGCCACGGCCTATTACTACGGCTACACCCAGCTGCAAGCCCTGCGCGCCGAGACCGAGTTGCAGTTGAAGGATCAGTTCGATGCAGCCGCTTTCCACGATTTCATCCTGAACCAGGGACTGCTGCCGCCGGAAGTGTTGAAGAAGGCGGTGCATGACGACTTTGTGGCGCCGCGTCTGAAGAAGGCAGCTGGTTGAGTGCCAGCCGGGATCGCCGACTAGCCGTCGGCGCTCTTGCTCTTCGCTCTTCCGAAGCCAGGAGCTGCCGAGTACAACTCGGCGATCCCGGCGGCGATTGCGGCACAAACTTGCGACTTTCGTGATCGTCAGGAACTGTGAATACTCGCCGCTGTCTTCACAGTGGCTTCACTGCTGTCGCCGAGCGGAATCCGCAGGAATGCGGAGATCGCCCGACAGGAAGTTCCTCCTGAATCGTCGCAAGGCCCTGATCCGATGCCAGAACTCAAGCGTGCATTCCTGAAACTGCTGGGCCTTGCGGCCCTGGGCCTGTTTCTGTTGCCAGCCATCACCTGGGTGTTCACCAGCCATGAGCAACATCAGAACTCGCTGGAGATGCAGCGGGTGTTCGCCGAGGACCTGGCGGCTGCCGACGGTCTGAGTGAGGCCGAGAAGGCCCTTGCCCGGGCGCGCATCTCGCAGATGACCATTGCGGCGTTGTGTGATGGTGCCTATCCGGAGCTGGGCCAACTCCAGGCTCAGGCCTGTGGCTTGGGCGAGGAGTTCGGACAGTTCCATCTGGCCCACAAGATCTCCTTCTACAGTCTGGTGCTCGGTGCATTCACGCTGGTGCTGATTGCTGGACTGGCGCTGCTGGCCTATGCCAAACCAGCCTTCCAGGTCATGGCTTTCACCACCGGATGGTGGTGCCTGCGGCTGATCGCGGCGGTTGAAGTGCTGGTGCAGGCCGCCATGCTGGTCTGGTTGTCGTACTGGCTGACCGCGTACTTCTTCCACATCTACATACTCAAACTGGTCTTCATTGCTGCGGCCCTGGCCGTCGTCGCGGCCTTTGTCGCCATCACGGCCATCTTCAAGCGTGCCCAGTCGAACAACGCGGTGGCGGGTGAACTCATCAGCGAGGATCAGGCGCCGCAGCTGTGGGCGCGGATCAAGCAGTTCTCGCAAACCTTGGGCACGGCAGCCCCCACGCAGCTCGTGGGCGGGATAGACGCCAACTTCTTCGTGACCCAGATGCCCCTGCAATTGCCCGGGGCGCACGTGCAGGGTCGTAGTCTGTTCGTGAGCTTGCCCTTGCTTCGGGTGCTGGCGCGAGATGAGGCAGATGCCGTTCTGGCCCATGAAATGGCCCATTTCAGCGGCGGTGACACCGAAACCGGCGCCGCGCTCGGCCCCAAGCTGCAGGCCTACGAGCAATACATGCAGACGCTGAGCGAAAACGGTTTGACCTTGCTGGCCTTCTTCGTGCTGAACCTGTTTCGCGCTGCCTTCGAACTGGCGCTGTCACGGGCCAGTCGGGCCCGCGAATTTGCAGCCGATGCCACGGCCGCCAGGCTGACCTCGGCCGGAGCGCTGTCGCGCGCGCTGGTGAAGATCGGCGCCTACGCCAGCTATCGGAACAGTGTCGAGCAAGAGCTGTTCAATCAGAACGACAGGCATCAGGGGCCGCTGGATCTTGCGGGGCGGGTCGCGCAGGGGCTTTCATCCTTCGCCCAGTCGCCGGCCTTCCGCGAAGCCATGACCCACGCCGACGTGCCGCATCCCTTTGACTCTCATCCGCCGCTGCAGCAGCGCATGGAAAGGGTTGGCGCCGTCATTCAGCCGATGGAATTCCCGATGCTGATCACCTCAGCGCCTGATCAGACCTGGATTGACTTCATCCAACAGGCCGAGTCCATCGAGGCTCCGCTGTGGCAAAGCTACGAGACGAACTTTGTCGACGAGCACGAACAGAATCTGGCGTTCCGCTATGAGCCCGCCAGCGAGGAAGAGCGTGCCATCGTCCTCAAGTACTTCCCGGACGTGCTCTTTGCATTGAAGAAATCACAAACGCTGCGCATCACGTATGCGGGCATCGAGACGCCGGAAGGCACGACCAGCTGGGATGCCGTGCACCAGCTGCAATACGAGGACGGCAGTTTCGGCAGTCGCGATGTCATCACCATCACCCATCCGGAAAAACGCGCACTGGGCCTGAGCAAGACCAGCAAGCTGAAGCTGGCCGTGGTCGCCAAGGATCGTGAGCAGCTCAAGCAGACCATCGGCCGTTACTGGCAGCGCCACCAGATCATGCGTCAGATGCAGGCGCAGGCGGGCTGAGGGCTCGGATCGGCGTCAGCGGCTGCAGGCCCGATGAGTCTTCATCGCTGATTGATCGACAGTGCGGCAGGGTGCTCGAAGTTGGACGACGGGAGCTCGGCAGATGTGGGAAAACACGGGGCGTTCTCGACCGATGTTCGCAAGGGTGCCCGGCGACGGCCAGGAATCCGTATGGGACTATCCGCGGCCGCCGCGACTGGCGCCCGATAGGCGTCGTATCGTTGTGCGTGCTGGTGGGGTGATCGTGGTCGATACCCGCGGCGCCATCCGGGTGCTGGAAACGGCCAGTCCTCCGACGATCTACCTGCCCCCGACGGATGTGGATCTGGGCTTGCTGGTAGCTGCCCCTGGCAGCTCGATGTGCGAATGGAAGGGGCGGGCGGTTTACTGGAGCGTGCGACTCGCGGACGGTCGAGAGTATCCGCAGGTTGGATGGAGTTATCCGCAACCCACGGTGGCCTTTGCTGCCATTGCCGGTTGGCTGTCTTTCTATCCGGGGCGGGTCGAATGCGAGATCGACGGTGAGCGGGTGCGCCCGCAGCCCGGCAGTTTCTATGGCGGCTGGGTCACAAACGAGATCGTCGGGCCGTTCAAGGGAGAGCCTGGGACTGGGCACTGGTGAACCTCGGGGTCGCCCTGGTTGGTGCGCTGGTTTGCGCATCAATCAAGGGGGCAAGGGGCAGGGGGCAGGTGACCCACGTCGCGGCGCGGTCAAATCGTGCGTCGAGGTTGGACCCCTGCCCCTTGCCCCTTCTTTTCCAGGTCGATAAATCAATGGCTTACCGTGTGTTCGGTGAGAATGCGCAAAGTCACTGCGATTCCCGCAGCGGCCGCCGCCAAGCTCAGCCGTTCACCTTCTTGACGAACTCGGATTTCAGGCCCATTGGTCCGATGCCGTCGATCTTGCAATCGATGTCGTGATCGCCGTCGACCAGGCGGATGTTCTTGACCTTGGTGCCGACCTTGACCACGGCCGATGAACCCTTGACCTTGAGATCCTTGATCACGGTGACGCTGTCACCATCCTTGAGTTCATTGCCGACCGCGTCGCGGACGATGGGGCCGGATGCTTCCTCGTTGGCAGCGCCGTCCTTCGGCCATTCATGGGCACATTCGGGGCAGATCAGCTGATGGCCGTCTTCATAGGTATAGACGGAATCGCATTTGGGGCAGTTCGGGAGAGTATTCATGCCTGCACAATACCTTCACAGACCTGAGAAGGCATCCGAATTGGACAAAGCCTGAAGCGGAAATTCGATATGGGTTCAGCTCAGGCTGCGTGCGTGCGCTGTTGCGGGCTAAGATCGCCGACCGTTGATGGCGTCGGGTGGGCATGAGCGAAAGCACCGAATTGACCCGCAGTCTGCTGGGTGTGCTCGGCTACAGCCGCCGCGCGATCACGCTGGTCTGGCAGACCAGTCGCGGTTTGACCTTGGGCTTGGCCTCGTTGACGCTGGTCGCAGGCGTGCTGCCGGCGGGTATTGCGCTGATCGGCGCCAGGCTCGTGGACGCCGTGGTAGCTGCAGCGCGGGTCCATGCCGAGAGTGGCAGCGCCGACTTTTCGATGGTGCTGACCTGGGTGCTGCTGGAAGGACTGCTGGTGGCTCTGCTGGCCGGCGCCCAGCGGGGCCTGAACCTGTGCCAGTCGCTGCTGCGCGCCCTGCTGGGGCAGCAGACCAACGCGCTGATCCTGGAAAAGGCGCTGACGCTGGATCTGGTGCAGTTCGAGGACTCGGAGTTCTACGACAAGCTCACCCGGGCGCGGCGTGAGGCCTCCTCGCGACCGCTGTCGCTGGTGATGCGCACCTTCGGCCTGGCCCAGAATGCGATTGCGTTGCTGAGTTTCGGCGGTCTGCTGGTGCAGTTCTCGCCGCTGACGGTGCTGGTGCTGGTGGCGGCCGGTGTGCCGGCCTTTCTGGTCGAGGCCAAGTTCTCCGGCGATGCCTTCCGTCTGTTTCGCTGGCGTTCGCCGGAAACGCGGATGCAGATGTATCTGGAAACCGTGCTGGCGCGGGAAGACCACGCCAAGGAGGTCAAACTGTTCAATCTCGGGCCGCTGCTGATGCAGCGCTACCGGGACATCTTCACCAAGCTCTATCGGGAAGACCGCAAGCTGGCGCTGAGGCGCGACGGCTGGGGTTTTGCGCTGGGTCTGCTGGGTACCGTCACGCTGTACGGCGCCTATGTCTGGATCACCTGGAGTGCAGTGCAGGGACAGATCAGTCTGGGCCAGATGACCATGTATTTGCTGCTGTTCCGCCAGGGTCAGTCGGCGGTGTCAGCCAGCCTGTCGGCCATCGGCGGCATGTACGAGGACAATCTCTACCTGTCGACGCTGTACGAATACCTGGACACACCGAGCGGCGGCAACGATCAGGCCAGCGGTGCCACCTCGGGTCCAAGGCCCGGTGACGGCATTCGCTTTGAACACGTGTACTTTCGCTACCCGGGGGCCGATAGCGATGCCTTGACCGACATCGATCTGCATCTGCGCCCCGGACAGTCATTGGCGCTGGTCGGCGAGAACGGCTCGGGCAAGACCACGCTGATCAAGCTGCTGAGTCGTCTGTACCGGCCGCGCGAGGGCCGGATCCTGCTCGACGGGCTGGATCTCAACGACTGGGACACCACCACGCTGCGCCGGCGCATCGGCGTCATCTTCCAGGACTTCGCCCGCTATCAGCTGAAGGTCGGAGAGAACATCGGCGCCGGCGATGTCAGTGCCTTCGATGAACTGGCGCGCTGGGAAGAAGCCGCCGAGCGTGGCATGGCCGCGCCCTTCATCGATTCGCTGCCCGAAGCCTATGCCACGCAGCTGGGCAAATGGTTTGCCCAGGGCCGAGAACTCTCCGGCGGCCAATGGCAGAAGATCGCCCTGGCCCGCGCCTTCATGCGCAAGGACGCCGATATCCTGGTGCTGGACGAGCCCACCGCGGCCATGGATGCCGCGGCTGAAGCCACCATCTTCGAGCACTTCCGGCAGATGACCCACGACCGCATCGCCATCCTGATCTCGCACCGCTTCTCGACGGTACGCATGGCCGATCAGATTCTGGTGATCGACCACGGCCGCATCCTCGAGCGCGGCGACCATCAGGCGCTGATGGCGAAGGATGGCCAATATGCGCGGCTGTTTTCGCTGCAGGCGGCCGGGTACCGGTAGTTGGCAGAAGCTCGGAGGCCCACAACAGCTCGAACACGGTAGCCTTCTCGCGCCCTCGCGCCCTCGTGCCCTCGTGCCCTCGTGCCCTCGTGCCCTCGTGCCCTCGTGCCCTCGCGCCCTTGCCCCATCCCACGGTCTGCTATTGAATCGTCGCTCCAGTCGTTTGCGGCAACGGGGGAGAAGCATGGCGAGCGATGTGCGCGGGAGCCTGGTCTGTGTGGGCACCGGCATGATGCTGGGCGGTCACTTGAGTCCGCGTGCGCGGGCGGAGATCGAGCAGGCCGATGTGGTTTACGCCGCGATGTCCGACGGGCTGGTCGAGCTTTGGCTGCGGGAGCTGAATCCCGCCTTTCACAGCCTGCAGCCGCTCTACCAAGAGGGCCTGCCACGCACCCAGACCTACGAGGCCATGGTGCGTACCCTGATTGACGCCGTGGCGGCCGGGCAAAGAGTGTGCGGTGCCTTCTATGGCCATCCCGCGGTCTTCGCCTGGGTGCCGCACGAAGCGGTGCGCCGAGCGCGCCGCCTGGGCTTCGATGCTCGACTGGAACCCGGAATCTCGGCAGAAGACTGCCTGTATGCGGATCTGGGCCTCGATCCGGGTCAGACCGGCTGTCAGCACTACGAGGCCAGCCAGTTCATGTTGTTTCGCCGTCGTATCGACACCAGCGCCTGTCTGATCCTGTGGCAACCCGCCATTGCCGGCGATCGCTCGACCGCCCGCTTCAGCACCGGCTCTGCCTATCTGCAGCTGCTGGTGGACGTGCTGAATCGCGACTATCCATCGGAACATGAGGTCATTCTCTACCGGGCGGCGACGCTGGGTATCGAAGCGCCGCGCATGACCCGATTGGCGCTGCAGGATCTGCCATCGGCGGAGCTGACGCTCGCGGACACCCTGGTGATTCCGCCACTGACGGCCATGATTGCGGATGCAAGTGTGAGGGCTCGGCTTGACCAGTTGGACCAGCTGGAGATTGAAGCGCGGCATGGCCATGCTGCAGATTGACGATCCGAAGCCACTTTACGGCGCCACTGCCCGGCTGTTCTTGCGACGCCTGCGACCTGCCGATCTCGTGGCCTATTGCCGCTGCTACCAATGCGCCGAGACCATGGACTACATTGGTCGCCCGCTGAGTGTCGCCGCTGCGTCCGCCAGCTTCGCGGAGGCCGTCAAGCGGCAGGATGAGCCCTGGGCCGGACCCGGCGCCCGACTGCGGATTGCCATCAGTTCGAATGAGCACACCGAGCTTGAAGGCTTGCTGGCGGTCGACGGTTGTTCCAGCCCATACACGGCTGAGGTGGGCGTGCTGCTGCAGCATTCGCTGCGCGGGCACGGCATGGCGCATGAAGCTTTGGGTGCCCTGATTCAGCGGCTCGAGCAGATGGGCGTGTTGCGGACGCAGCTGAGAGCAGATCCACGCAATGAAGCAATGTTACGATTGGCGAGTCGACTCGATTTCACGGCGCAGCGTCGTGAGTCTGTCGACATGGCAACGGTGATCTACCGGCGACATGGTGATCTTGTGCAACACAATCAGTCAGGGGGACGGCATCTACCATGAACAAGACTTTGGCATTTATCGAATGGCTGGGTACCCAGCCCGCTGTGGCCGGCGACGATCAGGCGCTGGCGGCCATGCTGCAAAGCGCAGATCTGCCATCCGAATTGAGGGAGGCTTTGAGCAGGCGGGATCGCGCCTGCATCGAATCGCTGCTCGGCGCCCGCAGCAATCTGGTGTGCGCGGTGTTTCCCGTGCAACCTGACGGCGACGAACCGCGCGAAGACGAGCCCGAACAGGAACCGGCGCAGGAGCCGGCCACCGATCGGGGGGCGCTGGCGGCTGCCGCCTGAGCGCACGAACGTCGAGCCCTGCAAATGAAGCGCTTGGCGGCCTGCCTGCTTCTGCTTGCGACGATGTCGCCGGCCTTCGCCGTCGACGATATCGACGCGCGCCTGTTGCGTGCCGATGAGATCAAGCGCTCGCAGGGTGCGGTCTTCGCTGCCGAGCTGGATGCACTCGAAGCCGCTGACGCCAGGCTCAGCCCGCGGCAACGCCAATTCCTGGCCTATCTGCGCGGTTGGCAGGCCACCTATGCCGGGCAGTACGGTGATGCCGCTGCCCGCTTCGGTGCCTTGCTCAGGGAGGCCGAGGATCCGCTGATCCGCTTTCGCAGCCGGGCGACGCTGCTCAACGCGCTGACGCTGTCTCGGCGTTATGCGGAGGGTTTTGATCAGCTCAATGTGCTGCTGGGCGAGATCGACACGGTCACGGATCCCGGAGCCCGGGCCCAGGCACTGGGGGTGAGCGCGCAGTTGCTCAATCAGGTGGGGAAGTACGGCGAGAGTCTGCGCTACTCGACCGAGCTGCTGCAGGAGAGCAAGCTGCCTTGGGCGCGCTGCGGCGCGGCCCAGCTGGAATTCGAGGCGCGCTTCAAGTCTGGTGAACTGACCGACGTCAGTCCGCAGCTGGAGCGCTGGGCGGACGAATGTGCGCTGCAGGGAGAGGGCATTTTCGCCGGTCTGCTGCGGACCTATGTGTCCCGTCTGCATCTGCAGAACGGCCGTTACGCCGACGCGATCAACACGCTGGAAGCTCATCGAGCAGAACTGTCGGCCGCCCGATACCCCTTCCTGAACAGTGATGTGGCCTCGATTCTGGCCACGGCGCAACTGGCATTGGGACAACTGGATGCAGCTGCCAGTAATGCCAGGACGGCCATCGACCAGATCAGCGCGGGTGTCTACACCGAATCGCTGACTGAAGCCTGGCGGGTGTTGTATCAGGTGGCGCTCAAGCGTGGCGACCTGCAGCAGGCCGTCGAGGCGCTTGAGCGTTATCGCGAGGTGGAACTGGCCTATCTGGATGATGTCGGTCGTCGCGCGCTGGCCTACGAGATGGCTCGCCATGAGGCGCGCGCCAAGAGCTTGCAGATTGAGAGTCTCAACCGACAGAACCAGGTGCTGCAGTTGCAGCAGCAGGTGGCCGAGAAGAATGTGGCGATGGCTCGGCTCTCCATCGTGCTGCTGCTGACGATCCTGGTTTTCGCCGTCGTGTGGGCCTTGCGTACACGACGCATGCAGCGACATTTCCAGCAACTGGCTCAATGCGACAGTCTGACGGCCGTAGCCAGTCGCCTGCACTTCATGGAGCAGGCTTCTGTTGCTCTGGAGCAATTGGCACGCGCAGACAAGCCGGCGGCGCTGGTGGTCATCGATCTTGATTACTTCAAGAGCGTCAACGACCGCTTCGGGCATGCCGCCGGCGACGATGTGCTGCAGCGCGCGGCTTTTGCCTGTGGCGAGCTGCTGGCGCCGGACCAGCTCTTCGGTCGTCTGGGGGGTGAGGAATTCGGCATTCTGGTGCCGGGCAGCATCGCTCATGCCATGGAACTCGCCGAGCGCTGCAGACTGGCTCTGCTTGAGATTCATTTCGGCGTCGAGGACCAGCTCACTCGGTTGTCCGGCAGCTTTGGCGTGGCGGGCACCGAGACGTGTGGTCATGATCTGCGTCGGCTGATGACCGATGCCGATACCGCACTCTACGAGGCCAAGCGCAAGGGGCGTAACCGCGTTGTCTGTCACGTGCCTGCGCTGGATGCGGCCGCCCGATTGCGCGTGATCGCCTAGTCGCGAGTGCATCAGCCCATCCTGGGAACGGCTGCGCTGCGCAGGGGCGAGTGACATGCAGTTCGAGCTTGCGGCATGCACGGGCTAGAATCCGCGCTCGTCGGCACAGGATGACCCCATGGCACTCAAGGCCACCGTCTACAAGGTGGAACTGCAGATCAGCGACATGGACCGGCATTACTACGGCACCCATGCGCTGACGCTGGCGCTGCATCCCTCCGAAACCGAGCAACGGCTGATGGTCCGAGTCCTGGCCTTCGCGCTGCTGGCCGAAGAGGGCCTCAGTTTCGGTCGCGGCCTGAGCACCGAGGATGAGCCCGACTTGTGGCGGCGCTCGCTGACCGGCGAGATCGAACAGTGGATCGAACTCGGACAGCCCGACGAGTCCCGGGTGCGCAAGGCTTGCGGGCGCGCGCGCCAGGTCGTGGTGGTGGGCTACAGCGGCCGTGGCTTCGGCCAGTGGTGGGACAAGAACGCAGCCGGACTGGAACGCTGCAGCAACCTCGGCGTGCTGGAAATCCCATCGACCAGTGCCGAGGAACTGGCGACGCTGTGCCAGCGCAATCTGACCTTGCAATGCCTGATCCAGGATGGCGAGGTGCAGGTGCTCAGCGAAAGCGGCAGCGTCAGCCTGACGCCGATCTGGCGCCGGCCGCTGCCGTGAAGGTGATGGCTGGCCGTACCTGCGGGAGTCCCGGTGGGCCCCGGCGTTGCGCTTCTTCGTGGATAAACCGATCGTGGAGGGCACGAGGGCGCGAGGGCACGCAACGGCGGCTTGGCAGCGAGATTGCGGCTCTTTCGCGCCCTCATGCCCTCTCGCCCTCGTGCCCTCGTGCCCTCGGCCGATGACCACCGACACTGACGTCATCATCATCGGCGGCGGCGCTGCCGGCCTGATGGGTGCGCTCACGGCCGGGCAGCGCGGGCGGCGGGTGCGGCTGATCGAGCATGCCAATCGGTGTGGCAAGAAGATCCTGATGTCGGGCGGCGGGCGTTGCAATTTCACCAACACCGGCACCAGCGCCGAGAATTTCATCTCGGCCAATCGCCATTACTGCAAATCGGCGCTGGCGCGCTATCGGCCCGCGGATTTCATCGCCATGGTCGATCGCCACGGCATCGCCTGGCATGAGAAGGAGCTGGGCCAGCTGTTCTGCGATATCTCGTCCAAGCAGATCGTGGCGATGTTGCTGCAGGAATGTGCCGACGCCGGTGTGCGGATCGAGACTGGCTGCAGCATCAGCGAGGTGGCCAAGGTCGATGGGGGGTTCCGTCTGCAGACTGCGCGCGGGTCGATGTCGGCGCCGGCACTGGTGGTCGCCACGGGCGGTCTGTCGATCCCGAGCATGGGCGCCACCGGCTTTGGCTACGATCTGGCACGGCAGTTTGGCCATCGGGTGTTGCCCACTCGGGCCGGGCTGGTGCCGCTGACGCTGAGCGGTGTCCATCAGGAGCGCCTGCAGGACCTCAGTGGTGTGGCCTTGCCGGTGACAGCCAGTGCCAATGGTCGCAGCTTCAGCAACTCCATGCTGATCACCCACCGTGGCGTCAGCGGTCCGGCGATCCTGCAGATTTCGTCCTACTGGCAGCCCGGCGACGAGCTGCGGCTGGATCTGCTGCCGCAGCAGGATGCGGGCTATACGCTGCGGGACCTGCAACGTGAACGGCCGGCCGCCGAGCTGCGCAGCGTGCTCGCAGAGTTGTTGCCGAAGCGTTTCGCCCAGCGCCTGTGCGATCACTGGGTGGCGAGCAAGCCGATGCGCCAGTACGGCGAGCGCGAGCTGCGCGGTGTTGGCGAGCTGCTGCAAGCCTGGCCACTGGTGGCCAGTGGCACCGAGGGCTACCGCACCGCCGAAGTCACGTTGGGCGGGGTGGATACCGATGAGCTGTCATCAGCGACCATGGAGTCGCGCAAGGTCCCCGGGCTGTACTTTATCGGCGAGGTCGTCGATGTCACCGGCTGGCTCGGCGGCTACAACTTCCAATGGGCCTGGGCTTCGGGGCACGCGGCGGGCACGGCGGTGTAGCGGCGGTGCCAAGTTGCACGGGAGAGGTGCGGCAGTCGTAGGTCAGGTTGGCCGCGTAGCGGTCTACCTGACATCGGTGGCCTGAACTGTCACGTAGGCTGCTGCGCAGCCAACGTGACCTACCAGAGCGCGACCTGGGATTACACCTGCGCCAGATCGCCCTTGGTCTCCAACCATTCGCGGCGGTCGCTGGCGCGCTTCTTGGCCAACAGCATGTCGAGCATGCGATCGGTACCGTCGTCGTCGTCGATGGTCAGCTGCACCAGTCGACGGGTGTCGGGGTGCATGGTCGATTCGCGCAGTTGCTGCGGATTCATTTCACCCAGGCCCTTGAAGCGGGTGACGCTGATCTGGCCCTTGATCTTGTCGCGGGCGATGCGGTCCAGCAGTTCGGTCTTCTCGCTCTCGTCCAGTGCATAGAAAACCTGTTTGCCGACATCCACTCGGAACAGCGGCGGCATGGCCACAAACACGTGTCCGGCCTGCACCAGAGTGCGGAAATGGCGCTGGAACAGCGCCGAGAGCAGGGTGGCGATGTGCAGGCCGTCGGAATCGGCATCGGCCAGAATCACGATCTTGCCGTAGCGCAGGCCGGAAAGGTCGGGCTTGCCGGGATCAAGGCCGATGGCCACCGCCAGGTCGTGCACTTCCTGCGACGCCAGTACTGAGGTCGATTCCACTTCCCAGGTGTTCAGGATCTTCCCGCGCAAGGGCAGGATCGCCTGGAAATCGCGCTCGCGCGCCTGTTTGGCGGAGCCGCCGGCGGAATCGCCCTCGACCAGGAACAACTCGGTGCGCGATAGATCCTGCGAAGCGCAGTCGGCCAGTTTGCCGGGCAGGGCAGGGCCGCTGGTGACCTTCTTGCGCACCACCTGCTTTTCGGTCTTCAGACGCGCCTGGGCGCGCTCGATGGCCAGCGTGGCGATGCGCTCGCCAAGTTCGGTGTGCTGGTTCAGCCACAGGCTGAAGGCATCGTGCATGACGCCCTGGGCGAAGGGTGCTGCCGTGCGCGAGGACAGGCGTTCCTTGGTTTGGCCCGCAAACTGCGGGTCCTGCTGCTTGAAGCTGAGCACGAAGGACAACCGTTCCCAGATGTCTTCCGGCGCCAGCTTGACTCCGCGCGGCAGCAGATTGCGGAACTCGCAGAATTCGCGGATGGCGTCGGTCAGGCCGGAACGGAATCCATTGACGTGGGTGCCGTGCTGGGCGGTGGGAATCAGGTTGACATAGCTTTCCTGGATGACCTCGCCATCGGGTGTCCAGCCCAGCGCCCAGTCTGCGGCCTCGGTGGTGCGCTTGATCGAGCCGGTGAAGAGCTCGCCGGGAATCACCTCGCGATCGGCCAGCTGGCCGTTCAGATAGTCCTTGAGGCCGTCCTCGTAATACCAGCGCTCGGTCTCACCGGTGGCTTCATCCCACAGCGTGACCGCCAGGCCCGGACACAGCACCGCCTTGGCGCGCAGCACGTGGCGCAGCTTGGGCATCGACAGCTTGGGCGTGTCGAAATACTTCGGATCCGGCCAGAAACGCACGCGGGTGCCGGTGTTCTTCTTGCCGACCGTACCGATGACCTGCAGTGGCGAGGCCGGATCGCCGTTGGCGAAACCGATACTGTACTCCTGGCCATCGCGTTTGATGTTCAGATCCACCCGCGTGCTCAGCGCATTGACCACCGAGACGCCGACGCCGTGCAGACCACCGGAGAAGTTGTAGTTCTGATTCGAGAACTTGCCGCCGGCATGCAGCCTGCACATGATCAGCTCGACACCGGGTACGCCATGTTCCGGATGGATATCCACCGGCATGCCGCGGCCATCGTCGGTGACTTCGATGGAACCGTCGTTGTAGATGCGGATGTCGATGCTCTTGGCGTAGCCCGACAGGGCTTCGTCGACCGAGTTGTCGACCACTTCCTGCACCAGATGGTTGGGGCGGGTGGTGTCGGTGTACATGCCCGGCCGGCGTTTGACCGGATCCAGACCCTGCAGGACTTCGATATCGGCGGCGTTGTAGCGTGCAGTCATGGGTTTTCAGCAAGATTCGTGAACGGCGCCAACCCGGCGCGATGCGCAGGGATGCTGCATGGCATGAGCCACGGACGCAACAGCCAAGGGCGGGCAAGTGGCCTTGGCCCGGGTTTTGTCGTCAGGGCGCTGGTGTACCAGGCTGTGGTAGTGCCGAGCTTGCTCAGCAGGGTCTACCGCTCTTGTAGGTCCAGACTCGTCTGGACGCTCTCCTTGCCAAGGCAAAGCCAAAGCCCAGCCAAAGCAGCGGAGCAAGCTCCGCTCTACCAAAGCCAGGGAGTACGAGGCTCTTGTAGTGCCGAGCTTGCTCGGCAGGGTCTGCTGGGGTTCAGAGTATTTTCGCGCGCCGCAGGAAGACGGCCAGTATCGCGGTGATCAGCAGCACCACGCCCCAGAAATAGGCGTAGCCATACTTCCAGTGCAGTTCCGGAATGCCTTCGAAATTCATGCCGTAGATGCCGACCAGAAAGGTCAGCGGCAGGAACACCACGCTGACCACCGTCAACCGGGTCATCACCCGATTGGTGCGATAGCTGACCATCGACATGTACAGATTCAGCGATTCCGACAGGATGTCTCTGTCGACCAGCAGATCCTGCAGCACATGTTCCAGGGTGCCGACCATATTGTGCAAAAAGCCCTGGGTGGCATCGGAGATGAACAGGGACTTGCGGGTGGACAGATCCACCAATACCGCTCGGGCCGGTAGCAACACCTTGCGCAGATGCAGCAGATCGGAACTCAGTGTCGACATCACGGCGAAAATCTTCTCATCGACCTGGCCCGCACCCAGCTGCAGCTGCAGCGCCTCCACACGCTCCTCCATGTCGCGCTGCACCGCCAGGTAGTTTTCGAGCAAGTGATCCCACAGCTCGTAGAGCATGAAACTCGGGCTCTTGGCGAAGCGGTGGAAGTCGCTGCGGTAGTCGCGCCGAACGGCATCCATGAACAGCGCCGGCCGGCGATGGATGGTGGCCATGAAGCTCTCGCCGAGGATGATGTCCACCCGCTCCAGCTCGAAACTGCGATGGCTGGGCCTGCAGCCACAGACCACGATATGCAGATAGTCGTCGTAGCGGGCGTGGCGGGTGGCCTCTTCGCCGCTGAGTGCATCCTCGATGACCATGTCCGAGAACAGGCCCAGTCGCGACAGCAGGACGCGCGCCTGCTCGACATCCAGGGCCAACAGATCGAGCCACAGAAACTGTCCGGCCTTTACGGCCCTGGCCGCATCCGCGAGGTCTATCGCGGTCTCGGTCTTGTGTTCGAAATCGAAGGCGATCAGAACGTGTTCGCAGGCGCTGCGGGTCTCGCTCACGGCTTCGCTCCGAATGCAGAAGGTGCGATGTTATGACATGGATCAGGGCCTTCGTGCAGCCTTGCAAGCAGCGATCCGCCTCAGCGCTGACAGTCTGGGCACCAGTAGATGCGGCGCGCCATCTCGGCCTTGAGGATGGGGGTGTCGCAGCGGTAGCAGGGCAGGCCGTCGCGCCCGAAGACGGCAAAACGTCTTTGTTCAAAACGGCTGCCAGCGAGCTTCAGCGCCTCGGCGCGGGCGAGATCGTTGGTGATGCCGGCATGGCGGTAGGAACGGCGGGTGATGTCCAGGCAGGCGTCGGCCAGAGCATGGCGCTCCGTGTCTGACAGCCCGGCCGCGCTGCGGGAGGGGGCCAGCGCCGCGGCATGCAGGATCTCGCTGCGCAGATAGTTGCCCAAACCGGCGACAAAGCCCTGATCGAGCAGCAGTGCAGCGAGGCGGCGGCGCCGGAACCGGGGATCTTTCAGTCGCTCTTCCAACTCGGCCGCATTGAGGTCTGGGTCGAGTGCATCAGGCCCCAGTTTCGAGAGGAACGGGTGTTTCACGATCTGATCGGCGTTCAGCACCTCGATGTCCGAGGCGCTGTACAGCAGGATGTCGGCACGCGTGCCGTAGACCGCGAAGCGGAGTGAACGGGCGGTGCGTGGCGTCTGTCCCGGCTTGCTGGTGTACCAGCGGCCGTAGAGCTGGTTGTGCGAGTAGACCGCAAGGCCACAGTCGAAGTGCGTGAGCATGGCCTTGCCGCGGGTCTCGATACGCGTCACCGAAGATGCAGCCAGCGGCGCCTCGAAGGGTTTGAGTCGATCAAAGGCGAAATGGACCGAGCGCAATCGCTGATGAAGGATCGCCTTCTCCAGTCGATCGGCGGCACGCCGGATTTCTGGACCTTCAGGCACGGCGGCTCTGGCGGGCAAGGGCCGCTGAGTATCCATTGCCTGCCGGTGAACCGGATGTAGTCGGAAGAGCGGGGGCAGGCGGCAGGGGACCCACCCCGCCGCACTATCTGACCTTGCAGCGAGGTTGAGCCCCTGCCCCTCGCCCAATTCGCTCTTCACCTTTCACCCCAAAAAAAGCCCCGGCTCGCGCCGGGGCTTTGATTTGCTACTCAGTGAAAGCTTCTCAGAACTGCAGGCTCCACTTGTCGAGGTAGCCGGTGTCGCCGCGGGCGTTGTCGTTCACGCGCAGCTTCCAGGTACCGTTGGCCACTTCGGTGGAGGCATTCACCGTGAAGGTCTGGATGATGTTGTCTGTACCACCGCCGCTGCGGTTGTGCAGGACATAGACCGAACCGTCGGGTGCGATCAGGTCCACCTTCAGATCGCCCTTGTAGGTGTGGTAGATGGTCACCGCCACCTGCAGATTCGAGGGCGCATTGCCGGTTCGGCCGGACACCGTGATCGGGCTCTCGATGGTCGTGTTGTCGAGAATGTTGTAGTCGGTCAGGTTCTCGAAGAAGCTCGGCTGGGTGCCACCGCCGCCTACCGTCCAGTCGGCAGTCAAGGTGAAGTTGACGGTCCCCGTGGCGTAGCCATAGACGCGGATGTAGTAGGTGCCCGCGCTGGGTGCGGCGAAAGTACAGGTCTCGTTGCCCGAACCCGTGTAGGGGCGGCAATCGTAGGTCGACAGCGTGGGTGCAGCACCGAAGCGTACATACAGATCGATGTCACCGCTGGCGCCGGTGGTGGCGATACTCAGGTTGCTGGCACCTGCCGGTACGGCCACCGTGTATTCGGCAAAGCTGCTGTTGGCGCTGGTCGAATTGGTGCTGCCGCTGACCGGAACTCCCTTGCTCAGCGCGTTGCCCGTGGGTGCTGCGGTGACTGTGACCGACTTCGAGATGCTGTTGCTGGCACCCGAATTGTCGGTGACCGTCAGCGACACGGTGTAGGTGCCGGCGGCAGCGTAGGTGCGGCTGGGGTTGGTGGCGGTGGAGGTGCCGCCATCGCCGAAGTTCCAGCTGCGCGACGCGATGCTGCCGTCACTGTCGCTCGAGGTATCGGTGAACGATGCCGTCAGGTTGTTGGTGCTGAAGCTGAAGTTGGCCGTCGGCGGCACGTTGGCGGGTGCCGAGACCGTGACCGACTTCGAGATGCTGCTGCTGGCACCCGAATTGTCCGTGACTGTCAGCGACACCGTGTAGGTGCCCGCAGCCGCGTAGGTGCGGCTCGGATTCGCAGCCGTGGAGGTGCCGCCATCACCGAAGTTCCAGCTGCGCGAGGCAATGGAGCCATCGCTGTCAGTGGAGGTGTCGGTGAACGAGGCCGTCAGGTTGTTGGTGGTGAAGCTGAAGTTTGCCGTGGGCGGCACATTGGCACTCGGATTGGTCCACGATGCGGTGATCGTGAAGGTCTGGGTGCCGGTGGCATAGCCATAGACGCGCACGTAGTAGGTGCCGGTGCTCGGGCTGGCGAAGGGACAGCTCTCGTTGCCCGAACCGCTGTACGGCCGACAGTCGTAGGTGCTGAGCGTGGGTGCGGCGCCGTAGCGTACGTACAGGTCGACGTCACCCGAGGCACCGCTGGTGGCGATGGTCAGGTTGCTGGCGCCGGCCGGAATGGCCACGGTGTATTCGGCAAAGCTGCTGTTGGCGCTGGTCGAGTTGGTCGAGCCGCTGGCCGGGACGCCATTGGCGAGCACGCCCGGACCCGTGGTGACCACCGTGCCGGTGAAGTTCTGGCCGCCCACGTTGCTGCTGGCGATGGTGACGGCGCGGCTGCTCGGGCTGAAGGTGTAACCCGAGCGGCTGGGCGTGAGCGTGTAGCTGCCCGCGGCCAGATTGGCAATCGAGTAGTTGCCGCTGCTGTCGGTGGTGGTAGAGACCGATCCGGCACTGACAGTGACACCACTGATGGCGGCACCGGCACTGGTGGTGACCTGGCCGGAGACGGTGTAGGTCACCGGCGGCGTGCCGCCGCAGTTGCTGAACTTGAAGTCGGTGGCGCGGGTGGCCCAGCTGCCGCTCGGGCGGTACATGCCGACAAACCAGAAGGTGCAGTCATCGGCCGGATCGACCACCATCTGGTAGTAGTCGCCCCAGCGGCCGGAAGTTTCTGCGGCGCTGCCGGTGGCCACTTCATTCTCGCCCTGGGTCATCACGCCCAGCGCATCGGTGTTCAGGCGGCCGGTGTAGCGCAAGGACGCCGAGACCGTGGGGCTGCTGGTCTTGGTGACGTTGTAGCCCATGCCGATGTTGCCTTGCTTGTCCTGGGAGATCGCGCCGAGCAGGTGATGGGTATTGCTGTCGCCCGGGCTGAAGGTGCCTTCCTGATGCAGCGCCCAGTTGCTGCTGCCGGACTTGCGCAGTTCGAACCAGCGAATGCCGGCATCGACCACGGTGCCGGTGCGAGCCGCGTTCTGATTGGTCGCGAAGTTGCCCACGATCGACTCGTAGCTGCCGAAATTGCGATAGCTCAGCGAATTCATGATGACTTCGCGGATCGGATCGAGCAGCGAAGTCGAACCCGGCTGCGGCACCGTGGCAAAGGCCGAGTAGTTGCGGAAGTAGCTGTTGAATTCCGTAATCTGGGCGCGCGGCAGGGTGCTGATGCTGCTGCTGGACGGCGTGGTCCAGTTGATGTTCATGGCATACAGATCGATGAAGTCGGCGCTGGTGTTGGCGCTGCTACCGGCGTGCGCTTCGTCATCGTTGTGGCGAGCCAGGATCACCGGTGCATTCGCGGGCGGCGCTGTGCTGCCCATGAAGGTGACTGGCGTCAGCGTCTGGAAACCGTAGCCGGCAAGCTTGGGTACCGAGGTGAACCGCTGGGCCGGACGAGCCGTGGCACCATTGAGCATGTTGGCGCGATCAAAGGCATAGACCGCGATGCCGCTGCCGCCTTCATTGGTGGCGCAGACATAGGCATTCGGCCAGACCGAGCAGTGCGGGTAATCCGGCACGCTAGGGGTCGAGAAACCGTAGAACCACCAGCCGCCCGAGACCGGGTTGGCGGTCTTGGAGATATACACGCACAGGCGATTGGCGCTGGAGGTGCCACCCATTTCCAGCATGAACCAGCGGTTGGCGAGGCGATCCCAATGGATGATCGGGTCGCTGACCGAGGTGGCGCAGGGATCGCCGGCCGGGGCCAGCGATTTGTAGGTGGTCGGCCCCGACAGCTTGGTGCCGGCCTTGTTGTAGATCGTGAAGGTCGTCCCGGAGGAGTTGTTGATGCCATACAGCACGTAGTCGTTGTTGACTTCGATGACCGGGTCGCCCGGGCTGACGCCGGTGGAACCGTTGCTGATGGTCACCCGACCGGTGTTCTCGATGCCGTCGGCCGGGATGCGCAGATTGTCGAAGGTCGCTTGCAGATCACCCAGACGATCGGGCGAGGTGATCCAGTCGGCGGGCGCGCTCGGATCGGCCCGCCCGGTCAGCGGATGGTAGACGCGGCGCTGTGCTTCGCGGATGGCTTCGCCCGGCTTCCAGTCATTCACGGTGGGCAGATTGCGCAGATCGACATTGATTTCCACCGGCGTCACCGGTTCCCCAACCTGGACGCCATTGCCCGGCTGGCCGTCGACGCCGCCGAGCCCCTGTGCCTGCAGACTGCTGACCAGCGTCAGCGCCAGACCTGCCGTCAGGGCGAGATAGTTCTTGACCTTCATGGATTGAATTCCTAGATGAAAGTGGTGTCCGCCCCGATCAAAGCCCGAAGGCTGCATCAGCGGCACGGATCACCAGCTTGTAGGGCGCGTCATCGAGTACCCCAGCTCGCGTTCCCCAACGCTCCTGACCCGTCAAGCGGGCCGGAACCCCAACCGTCGCAGCAAACGAATTTCCCCACGCTTGCTGACGACCTCGATGTTTGCTTCCGGCTTGCCGATCTCGGCACGCGCGGTCTTGTTTGGTTCCTGACCCGGTTGCGGATCAATGTGGATGCTGAAATCGGTGGCGAATACGCCGGATGTGGCCAGTGTCAGGGCGGCATTGAGCTCGTCCACCAGGCCCAGGATGATGGTCCCGGTCTGCGTGGCGACGCGCTGCTGGCTGCCTGCCGGGGCCTTGTTGAGCTGGCCCTCGATGTTGCCGCCGCCGGTTTCCACATCGACCAGTCCGCGAATGCCCCGAAATGAAATATCGCCACTGCGACTTCGGGCGTAGACATTGGCATGCAAGCCGCGGACTTCGATCAGTCCTTGTTCAGTGTTGATCTGCAGGTCATGACCTTCCGGAACATAAGCTGTCAAATCAAGGCGTTGGCCCGGAATGACGGTAGTTCCCGCAGGCAGACGCACTGCGATCTCGAAGGCTTCGGTCGCACTGCCGGTGGCGCTGAGCTTGTGAGCGCTGCCCGCGTTCTGGGCCACGCCGCGCCATTCGAGCTGGGATTCATAGCCACCGAAGCGGATGCGCACATCCCCGAAAGGGTTGTCGATACGGACGACCTGCTTGGGCGCCAGCAGATGGGTGCTGTCGCTGCGCTCGATCAAGGTCTCGGGGTCGACATCGGCGCTGGCGGCAACCGCCGGATCAGGTGCATCCGGGGCGTCTGCTCTGACCGTGACGGGCTGCTGAGCGCAACCTGCAGTCCAGAGGACCAGACAACCCACGATCCAGCTTCTCGCGACCATTCATGTCCCCCCGACGTGTTCATTGATCGTGCTGCGCGCTGGTCCAGACCCTTCCGAACCGCGCGCCCCTCAGCACAATAACCCGTGATGACCCCATTCCGCGGCGATGCTGTTGTGGCGTCGAGCTGCTCCCCAGCAAACCCGGCGTCCAGCTTCGCTGAACTCCCCCTTAAGCCCACCCGGCTTCAGCCCTGAGGTGGATGGGCGCGCACTGTATTCAGTGTTGATTCAAGTGTCAACAAGGGACAGAAGGTGACGCTGTGCGTCACCTGAATTGTACGGACACGTGAAGAGTGGGTGAGCCCTGTGTTTTCACGGGTTTAGCGGGCACCCGTGATGCCCCAAAAAAAGGCCTCGGCTTTCGCCGAGGCCACGATTCTCCGTCAGTCTGAACCGAGCGTACCCGGTTCAGGCTGTTTGCGGCGGTCAGCCGTCCGTGCGCAGGCTGACGGTATCGACCCGGAAGGTCGTCGCCAGCGAGCTGTCGGTGGTGGCGTACAGGCGCACCTTGACGTTGCGGCCCTTGTAGGCCGCGACGTTGTAGCTGCGCTGCACATAGGTGGAGGCGCTCGCGGTCTTGTTGACATTGGACAGCGTGACCAGCGTCGTGATCACGGCGTTGGTGCTGGCATCGATCAGCTGTACCTGGAGCTTGTCGTAGGCACTGGTGGTCGAGGTCTCACTCGTGACGATCGAGGTGTAGAAGGACAGCGTCGCCGTGGTCGCGCCAGCCGGAATCAGCGTGGCCTTGCTGTCCACCGTTTGCGAACTGGTCTTGGCATTGACGCCCAGATAGGCATAGCTGCTGGGCGATTGCGCATTGCTTTGACCCGCCAGCAGCGTGTTGAACGAGGTGCCGGAGGATGCCGTGCGTGACCACGAACCGTCCGGAGCAGCATTAGTGCTGGAGCTGATGCTGTCGAAGTTGCCATTGCTGAGGCGCTCGACAACCGTGGTGCCACCGCCGCCGCCACCCGTCGTCCAGGAAGCCGTGACCGTGAAGTTGACGGTGCCGGTGGCGTAGCCATACACCCGCACGTAGTAGGTGCCGGTGCTCGGCGTGGCGAACGCGCAGCTCTCGTTGCCGCTGCCGGTGTACGGACGGCAGTCATAGACCGTCAGCGTGGCCTGGGCGCCGAACTTGACGTAGAGGTCCACATCGCCCGACGCACCGCTGGTGGCGATGGTCAGATTGGTGGCGCCTGCGGGGATGGCCACGGTGTAGTCCTTGAAGCTGCTGTTGGCCGAAGTTGAACTGGTTGAGCCGGCTGCGCCCACACCGTTCGACAGCGCCGTGGCACCACCCGTGGCCGCAGTGCCGGTGAAGTTGCGACCGGTCAGGTTGGCGCCGCTGACGGTGGCCGACAGCGAGGCCGGGCTGAAGGTGTAGCCGCTCAGCGAGGGCGTCAGCGTGTAGGTGCCATTGGCCAGGTTGCTGATGGTGTAGGCGCCCGAACTGTTGGTCGTGGCGCTGGCCGAGCCGGTGCTGACCGTGACGCCTGCCAGACCGCCGCCGGTGCTGGCCGAGACCGTGCCGGAAATGCTGTAGGTGCTGACGGTTGCAGTGCCGGTGAAGTTCTGACCCGATACGTTGGCGCTGCCAATGGTGACGGCGCGGCTGGTTGGGCTGAAGGTATAGCCGGAGCGGCTGGGCGTCAGCGTGTAGCTGCCGGCCACCAGATTCGGAATCGAGTAGTTGCCGCTGGCGTCGGTGGTGGTCGAGGCCGAGCCGGTGCTGACGGTCACGCCACTGATGGCGGCGCCGGTGCTGGTGGTGACCTGGCCCGAGATCGAGTAGGTGGCCGGCGGCGTGCCGCCGCAGTTGCTGAACTTGAAGTCGGTGGCGCGGGTGGCCCAGCTGCCGGTCGGGCGGTACATGCCTACAAACCAGAAGGTGCAGTCATCGGCCGGATCGACCACCATCTGGTAGTAGTCGCCCCAGCGACCGGAGGTTTCAGCCGCAGCACCGGTGGCGACTTCGGTCTCACCCTGGGTCATCACGCCCAAAGCATCGGTGTTCAGGCGGCCGGTGTAGCGCAGTGAGGCATAGACCGTCGGGCTGCTGGTCTTGGAGACGTTGTATCCCATGCCGATGTTGCCCTGCTTGTCCTGGGAGATCGCGCCGAGCAGGTGATGGGTATTGGTGTCGCCCGGACTGAAGGTGCCTTCCTGATGCAGCGCCCAGTTGCCGGTGCCGGACTTGCGCAGTTCGAACCAGCGGATGGCGGCGTCAACCACGGTGCCGGTGCGAGCGGCATTCTGATTGGTGGCGAAATTGCCGACGATCGATTCGTAGGTGCCGAAATTGCGATAGCTCAGCGAGTTCATGATCACTTCGCGGATCGGATCCAGCAGCGAGGTCGACCCCGGCTGCGGCACCGTGGCAAAGGCGGAATAGTTGCGGAACCAGCTGTTGAATTCGGTGATCTGGGCGCGCGGCAGGGTGCTGATGCTGCTGCTGGACGGCGTGGTCCAGTTGATGTTCATCGCATACAGATCGATGAAGTCGGCGCTGGTGTTGGCGCTGGTGCCGGCGTGCGCTTCGTCATCGTTGTGGCGGGCCAGGATCACCGGCGCATTGGCCGGCGGCGCGGTGCTGCCCATGAAGGTGACTGGCGTCAAGGTCTGGAAGCCGTAGCCCGCGAGCTTGGGTACCGAGGTGAAGCGCTGCGCGGCGCGTGCGGTGGCGCCATTGAGCATGTTGGCGCGGTCGAAGGCATAGACCGAGATGCCGGTGCCGCCTTCGTTGGTGGCGCAGACATAGGCATTGGGCCAGACCGAGCAGTGCGGGTAGTCGGGCACGCTCGGGGTCGAGAAGCCATAGAACCACCAGCCGCCCGACACCGGGTTGTCGGTCTTGGAGATGTACACGCACAGACGGTTGGCACTGGAGGTGCCGCCCATTTCCAGCATGAACCAGCGGTTGGCGAGGCGATCCCAGTGAATGATGGGATCACTGACCGAGGTGGCGCAGGGGTCACCAGCCGGTGCCAGCGACTTGTACGTGGTCGGGCCCGACAGCTTGGTGCCGGCCTTGTTGTAGACCGTGAAGGTGGTGCCCGTGGAATTGTTGATGCCGTACAGGATGTAGTTGCTGTTGACTTCGACCACCGGGTCGCCCGGGCTGACGCCGGTGGAACCATTGCTGATGGTCACGCGCCCGGCTGCTTCCATGCCGGTCGCCGGGATCCGCAGATTGTCAAAGGTGGCCTGCAGATCGCCCAGGCGATCGGGCGAGGTTTCCCAGTTGGCTGGAGCGCTGGGGTCGGCGCGACCCGTCAGCGGGTGATAGATGCGGCGCTGCGCTTCCTTGATCGGATCGCCCGGCTTCCAGTCGGCAGCCGTGGGCAGATTGCGCAGATCAACATTGATTTCCACCGGCGTCACCGGTTCCCCAACCTCGACGCCATTGCCCGGCAGGTTGTCGCTGCCGCCCAGTGACTGCGCGCCGAGCGAGCCAACCGACATCAGCCCCAGCGCTGCAAGCACACCAACAAGCTTGAGAAGCTTCATGGATCAAATTTCCCGAAAAGAAATACCGTCAAAAGTCGAACCCGAAGGCCGACACCTTGTTTGGATCACCCTGCTTGGCACGATCATCGAGTCCCCAGCTCGTGCCGCTGAATCCCTGGCGCAATAAAACGAGCCAGTCTTGAGTGCGCCGAAACCCGCATTTTCCCCGTGCCGAGTTTCGACCTCGATGTGCTTTTGGCCGCCATTGAAAGCTGCGTCCAAATACTGTTTCGCATGAAACAAATGTCTTGTTTCGACCTTGTCAATCGCGGTGGCAACAGCGTCAATGAGCATCGGTCGGCTTTGGCAATGCCCCGCGTGTCCCCACGGGCGCTTGTTGGTGACTTCATGAGCGCTCTACCCCGATTGCACAAGGGCGGCGCCGCCGAGTCACGATGCAGACAAAATCCGCCCGTAAACGTCGGTGGCGACGCTCTGAATCATTCTGTCCAATCCGCGTTTCCGATATTCGGTCCGACTGCACCCCTGCAGCCGCGACAGCGGTTAACGCATCCCCTTGAAGACGAACCCGACTCAGACCTGAGGCGGATGGCGACGCAATGTATTCAGCGTCGATTCAAGAGTCAATGGGTGAAGAGGCGATGAAAGGTGCGATACAATAAATGACAACACTTTGAGCTGATAAACTCGTTTCTGCAGAAACGATTTGCCAGCGGTGATTGAGTCAGCCTCGGCAGACGCGACGGGCACCTGGGTGCAGCTTTGAATCGACAGTTGCGCGCAGCGCTCTGTGCCGAACCAGCTCAGATATCGGCACCCAGGTCGCGCAGCGCAGCGGTCAGCTTCTCGACCTGCTGTTCCAGGGCGCTGACCCGCTCGCTGAGCCCGCCCGAGGCGCTGTCCGAATCGCTGCCGCGCGGCATGTCGCGCGCGGCCTTGTCGGCATGCTCGGCGCCGCACAGCAAATGCATGTAGCGCTCCTCGCGCTGACCTGCTTGCCGCTCCAGGCGAACGGCCAGAGCGGGCTGTCGTCGGGTCAATCGATCCAGGGTGTCCTTGACCTGATCCAGATCGACGAATTTGAACAGGCGCTCGCCGCGGCTCAGCAGTTCGCCGGGTGTCTGCGGGCCACGCAGCATGAGCAGACAAAGGATCGCCCGCTGTGGCCCGGTCAGGGTATAGACCTCTTCGAATCGATGTTCGTAGCGGTAGGCCCGCGAGGAGTGCTGCACGCGCACCAGCTTCTTGTCTTCCAGCGTGCGCAGCGCGTGGCCGACGGCGCCCAGTTCCAGCTCCATAACCGGATCGCGCGAGGTCTTCTGGTTGCTCGCCACCATGGCCGCATTGGCGGTCAGAGGATATTGCTCGGGGGTGGTGGCAGCTTTTTCAACGAGACAAGCGAGCACACGCGCCTCGACATCGGTGAGCGTGGGGTTGAGTGTCGCCTCAGTACTGTCTTCACTCATGGTCAGCGTAGCCTTCTGCAATGCGTTGCGGGGCGCGCGCGGCCCGAACGAGACGAGCCCCGCGACATTGCTGCGCAGACTAGCGAGTTTCCTCAGACTGTGCAGGGACTACACCGCGCAGGCAATGGGCACGGGTTTCAGGTTTGCGGGGGTTGGCGGTTCCGATGCGTCGCGCAGGACAGTGCCGGGGTAGACTTCGAACCAGTCCATACCGATGCCGGGCCCATGACCACCATCCGTCAATCCGATTTCGTGCAATCCGTAGCCGATGCGCTGCAGTACATCAGCTATTTCCATCCGGTGGACTACATCAAGAATCTGGCGCAGGCCTACGAGCGCGAGGAATCGCCCGCAGCCAAGGACGCCATCGCCCAGATCCTGATCAATTCGCGCATGTGCGCCGAGGGTCACCGGCCGATCTGCCAGGACACCGGCATCGTCACCGTGTTCCTGAAGATCGGTATGGATGTGCGCTGGGATGCGCAGCTGTCGGTCGAGGAGATGGTCAACGAAGGCGTGCGCCAGGCCTACAATCATCCTGACAACAAGTTGCGCGCCTCGGTGCTGGCCGATCCGGCCGGCAAGCGCAGCAACACCCGGGACAACACGCCGGCGGTGGTCAACATGAGCGTGGTGTCCGGCAATACCGTCGATGTGATCGTGGCTGCCAAGGGCGGCGGCTCCGAAGCCAAGAGCAAGTTCGTCATGCTCAATCCTTCCGATTCGGTGGTCGACTGGGTGCTGAAGACGGTGCCGACGATGGGCGCTGGCTGGTGTCCGCCGGGCATGCTCGGCATCGGCATCGGCGGTACCGCGGAAAAGGCCATGCTGCTGGCCAAGGAATCGCTGATGGAGCCCATCGATATCCAGGATCTGATCGCCCGCGGGCCGGCCAATCGCGCCGAGGAGCTGCGGCTGGAGCTGTACGAGAAGGTCAATGCGCTCGGTATCGGTGCCCAGGGACTGGGTGGACTGACCACCGTGCTCGACATCAAGGTCAAGGACTTCCCGACCCATGCGGCGAATCTGCCGGTCGCCATGATTCCCAACTGTGCCGCCACCCGTCATGCGCATTTCGTGCTGGATGGCTCGGGTCCGGTGAGCCTCAAGCCGCCGTCACTGGAGGACTGGCCAAAGCTGACCTACGACACCAGCAAGGGCAAGCGGGTGAATCTCGATACGGTCACGCCGGCCGACGTGGTGGCCTGGAAACCCGGTGATGTGCTGTTGCTCTCGGGCAAGCTGCTGACCGGACGCGACGCCGCCCACAAGCGGCTGGTCGAGATGATCAATCGTGGTGAGAGTCTGCCGGTCGATTTCAAGGGACGATTCATCTACTACGTCGGGCCGGTCGATCCGGTGCGTGACGAAGTGGTGGGACCGGCCGGACCGACCACCGCCACGCGCATGGACAAGTTCACCCGGACGATGCTCGAAAAGACCGGATTGCTGGGCATGGTTGGCAAGGCCGAGCGCGGGCCGGCCGCGATTGACGCCATTCGCGACAACCAGGCGGTGTACCTGATGGCCGTCGGCGGGGCCGCCTATCTGGTGTCCAAGGCGATCAAGGGATCGAAGGTGCTGGCCTTCGCCGAACTCGGGATGGAGGCCATCTACGAGTTCGAAGTGGAGGACATGCCGGTCACCGTGGCCGTCGACAGTCGCGGTAGCTCGGTCCACCAGACCGGCCCGCGCGAATGGCAGGCCCGGATCGGCAAGATTCCGGTGGTGGTGGCGTAGGAGGCACTCCGCCGTTCGGGAATGCTGGCCGCTTCGGGCCGCGAGCTTGTTCGTGTGTCAAAGACGGGGCAAGGGGGCAGGGGGCAGGGGACCCACGCCGCAGCACGGTCAGATCATGCGTCGAGGTTGGACCCCTGCCCCCTGCTCCTTGCTCCTTATTTGTAATCATTTAAATCAATGGTTTACGACATGTTTGGTGAGAGCCGGCGATGGCTAGGCGACGGCCAACTCGACGTTGATGTTGCCGCGGGTGGCCTTGGAATAGGGGCAGACCTGGTGAGCGGCCTGCATCAGGGCCATGGCCTGATCCTGGCTGAGCTGCGGCATGTGCCCGACCAGACGCACGGCCAGACCGAAGCCGCTGTCGTCCTTGCCGATCGAGACTTCGGCGCTGATCGTGACCGGGCCGGTCTGGATCTTCTGCATGCCGGCGACCATCTTCAGTGCGCCTCCGAAGCAGGCGGAATAGCCGCAGGCAAAGAGCTGTTCGGGGTTGGTGCCGTTGCCGCCCGGTCCGCCCAGGCCCTTGGGCACTGACAGCGCGAAATCGAGCGCGCCGTCATTGCTGGAGACCTTGCCGTCACGACCTGCGGTAGCACTGGCGATTGCGGTGTAGAGCACTTGCATGGGTAGAGTTCCTGGGCTGGAGAGAGATGGGCCTGAGCTGCACGGTCCAGGGCCCGGTTACGGTGGGCACGGCACGGTAGAATCGAGGCAGGCCATTCTAGCCCGGCGCGTCGCTCCGGACGGCTGCCGCCGATCGTCAAGGCTCGGGACTGACCCACATCAGATCGACATCGATGCGGTCGGTGCGGGCGATGATCGCGAAGGCGCCTTCGGGATCGACATCCAGGGCGCGGCTGAGCGCACCCGGGCGAGGCCAGGGCAGGTTCTCGACTGTGCCGGTGTCCAGTCGATAGCGCTGGACCTGATCGGGCACGGCGCTTTGAGCCGACACGTAGTACACGGAGCCAGCCGCGACGCTCCAGTTGCGCCGCTGTCGTGGATCCAGCACCACCGGCAGCGCCGTGCAGTCCTTGCCTCGGCCGTCGGGGCAATGCTGAAGACGGGCATCGTCCAGCGACGTCAGGAACAAGCCCGCGGTGCTGACCTGATAGTGCTCCACTGCATCCGGTCCGGCTTCGATGCTGGCAGGATGGTCCAGTGGAAAGCGCAGCAGGGGACCCGATCGTTCAGGTCCGGTGCGAAACCAGGCATGCACGCCATCCGGGTCAAACTGGGCATCATGGGCGCCCTCGGGCAGGCCGACGACGGCCGTCGGAGCTTCGCTGCCCAGAACGTACAACCACAGACTGGTTTCGCCGCCGGAATAACGGGTCAGCAGCAAGCGGGTGCCGTCTCTGGACCAGGCCGGCTGGGCCCAGCGCATGGTGGGATCCAGGGGCAAACGCTGCTCCTGATCGTTGTGCAGATCAAGCAGATACAGACTCTCCGGTCCATCCCGGTTGGACTGGTAAAGCACCTTCGTGGCGTCGGGCGACAGCCGCGGATAGGCATCGTAGCGCTGCGAGCGCGTCAGCTGATGCAGGCCGCTGCCATCGGCAGCAATCCACCAGAGATTGGCGTCGTAGCTGGCCTGTTCGAAGACCAGCGCGCCATCCGCAGCCAGATCCGGATGCCGTGCGCCGCGCGCGCCCAGCAGTTGGCTGCCGCCGTGGTCAGGGTCTATTGCCACCAGGGCTCGGAATCCGAGTGCATCGCTGGCAGCCAGAACGTGTCCGTTGGGCAACCACAGTTGTCCGTAGACCATGCTCGGGGGAAACGGTAGCTTGCGTTCGCCCTCGCCGGCGCTCCACTGGTAGAGCAGACGCTCGCCCTCGACACCACGCGAAAACACGATGCGACCATCCGGAGCGAAGCGTGGGTGAGTGTCGTTCCCCTGCACTGCGATTGGCTGAGTGAGCTTCTCGACGGTGCCATCGCGCAACCTCACCCGGCTCAGGCCGGCGCCCGAATCGTCATCGAGGGGTTCGGCGGTGTAGACCAGCCATTCCCCCAGCCAATCCGGACAGCTGAACACGGACGCCGCACACTGGGTGATTGCGGTGGGAATGCCTCCCAGTACCGGCGCCCGCAGCAGTTCGCAGCCGCGCTCGCTCCGGCGCACCCAGGCAATCTGCTTGTCGTCCGGTGCAAATACCGGACACAGATCGTAGTGCTGACCATCGCCCAGCAGCCGGTTGACTCGGCCGTCCCTGGAGCGCAGGCGCAAGCTGGCGTGAGCACGTTCGGGATCGAGCTCGGCGTAGACCAGCAAGTCACCCGAATGCGCAAAGCGCGGTGTCAGCTCCCAACCAGGATCGCTGCTCAGGGGCTGCGCGTGCTGCAGGCGCTGGCCAAGGTCAGACTTCGCTGGGGAATGACGGTAGGTCCACAGAAGGGCGCTGGCGGCGAGCAACAGCGCCAGAGCGTAGATGGCGTGCCTGAGTGGACGCTTGCCGGTCATCGGGCTGGCGATGGGTGCGCTGGCGCTCGAGCTGTGCTTTTGCTCCGGCAGAGCGCTTGTGCCGGTAGCTGGCATCGGCAGCGCCAGATTTTCGGCCGGCAGCCATTCGACGTCCGCGATCAGCCGATAGCCGAGTTTGGGAATGGTCTCCAGATAGCGTGGCTGACGGGCATCGTCGCCCAGTGCTTGACGCAGGTCGGCGATGCTGCGGGAGAGCACCTCGTCGTTGACCATGCGCCGCGACCAGACCGAATCCAGCAACTTCTCGCGGCTGACCGTACGGCCGGGCGTGAGCGCGAGCAGGCGCAGAATCTGGATCAGCCGCGGCTGTATCCGCAGGTTCTGATCCGCGCGTTGAATCTCGTTGCGATCAGGAAACACGCTCCATTCGCCCACTCTGAAGGGCTGCGAAGGATCGCTGGGGATGTCGCTCACATTCATTTATTTCAATGACTTGTGCGTGCTCAGGAAAAACGGAGACATTCTGGAGGCAAAGATCAGGGCGGCAGCCACCTGGACCTTGAGGATGGAGACACCCCCGACCCGTCACAAGGAGAGCACAATGCGACACTCGTGGATACTGCTTCTAGTCCTGAGCGCCAACGCCGCCCTGGCACAATCGAACTGCCCCACGCGCCTGCTGGTCAGCGGCTACTTCAGCAACAACGTCCATATCTTCGACGCCTGCAGTGGCGCCTCCATCGGGGTGCTCGACAATCAGCAGCGGATTGCCGGTGCCCAGGCCACGCGCATCGGAAGCGACGACAAGCTCTATGTGGTTTCGGAGGGCAACGGGCGGGTGCTGCGATACGACGCCCGCACGCTGGACTTCGAAGCCATCGCCGTGAACCTGCCTCCGGCTTTTGGCGGTACCGGGCTGGTTCTGACCGACGGCGGCGAAATCTGGGTGGCCGGGTACAACTATGACGGTGTGGCCCGCTATTCGGCGACCGGACAGTCATTGGGTGATGCCGTGGCGCCCCGGGCCGGCGGACTCAACGGCGCTGACAACGGCATGGTCATTGGCCCCGATGGCGCTCTCTACGTGCCGGGATACGACAGCGACAGCGTGGTGCGCCGTGACCCCGTGAGCGGACAGACCAGCACTTTCATCGCGGCCCGCGCGGGTGGCCTGAATGAAGCCCGCGGCATCCTCTTCGAACCGGGCGGACAAACGCTGTTGGTCAGCAGCGAAGGCAGTGGCAAGGTCCTGCGCTACAACGCCAGCAATGGCGCCTTCATCGGCGCGGTGATCAGCGGCCTGGGTCGTCCGACCGGCATGGCCTATCACCCCGACGGCAGCTTGCTCGTGGTCGAAGCCGGCTCGGTGTTCAAATACGACCCTCAGAGCTATGCGCCTCGGGGAACCCTGGCCGTGCTGGGTAGCGGTTCCGTCAGCGGTCCGACCTTCATCACCGTGCTGAATACGCCCGCGGAAACGATCGACCAGACGCAGATCGGGAGCCAATACTGGATCAGCGGCAATGGCCCCATTGTGGATCGAACCATAGACATCGACACGATCATCAGCACCACCGGCCCTGCCTTCGGTGCTGACTTTGACCCGGCCGAACTCGCCATCAAGCGTTGGGGCTCGATGCGGGTCGAATTCACCAGTTGCACGACCGCGATCTTCAGTTGGGACTCCACGGGCAGCAACTCGGCCGGATTCGGGCAAGGCAGCTATCCGATGCAGCGTGCGGCACCGAACGAACTGACTCAGGATTGCCTGGCCGTGGGCTTTGCCAATGCCCTGGATCTGCGCTGGATCATGGGCACGTGGTATGGGGGTGATGCCCGCAATGGCGAGGGTATCCTGATCGACAAGACCGCTGATGGGCGAGCATTCGTGGCCTGGTTCACCTATCGACCGCGCTGATGCGCAATCGTAGCCTGCCGAGTACGGGCGTACGCCGAATCCGAAGCTGAACGAAATTCCCGGCTGAATGGTCACGTCGGGCTTGATTCAGCTTGGTTAGGGCACCGTCTACCCACCTTGTCTTCGTCTCAGGAGCAATGCCATGCGTACTCGATTCATGTTGATCTGTATCGCAGCGATCAGTCTGGGTGCCTGTGCGACTTCGCCGGGCTACTACAACCGCTACGACGGCGGCTATGCCGGCGCTTGCGCCAATTGCGGGACGATAGAGAAGATCGAGCGGGTCTATGGCGAGCGCGAGGCCACCGGCGGCGGCGCCGTACTCGGCGCCATCATCGGCGGTGCCCTGGGCAATCAGGTAGGCAAGGGCGATGGCCGCAAGGCGGCGACCATCGCCGGCGCCGTGGCTGGTGGCGTGATCGGCAATCAAGTCGAGAAGGACAGTCGTTCGGCGCCGCGCTTCGAGATCTTCGTGCAGATGGATGACGGTCGCCGACTGGTGGTCGAACAGCCTTACCTGAATGATCTGCGCGACGGCGATCGCGTGGAGCTGGTGGGTCAGCAGTTGCGATTGCTGTAAGGGCCTGTTCCCGAGGGCATTCATGTTCCGGGAAAGTACCGGTCGCCCCCGGGCCGTGCGCTTGTTCGCGCATCAAACGGGGGCAGGGGGCAGGGGACCCACGCTGCGGCGCGGTCAGAGCCTGCGTTGTGACTGGACACCTCCCCCTGTTCCTTGTCTCTTTTCTTCTAGTTTTTTAAATCAATTGGTTAGCGTATTTTTGGTGAGGGCGGACGCTGCTTCTGCTGGCCCAGACTTGTCTAGACCTGCAGCGGTCGATTCAAGGATTGTTGCCCCCTCCGGGTCTCTCGGGTATCCCTGATCAGCCCGTCAACGCCTCCACCCACACCGGCGTACCGTTGAGCGCCGCATTGCCGCTGGGCACGTCCAGGTCCAGCGGGTCGCTGAGGTCGTTGTAGCTGGCGCCGGGCAGGACAGCAGCCAGACTCCAGCCCACATCCTTGCGCCCGTGACCGAAGCCATGCGGCAGACACGCCACCCCCGGCTGCAACTGCTCACTCGCCAGCACCTCGGTGTCGATCTGGCCGATTCGTGAGCGCACGCGCACGCGCTGGCCGTCGCTGAGTCCGCGGCTGGCCAGATCCTGCGGATGCATCCACAGTTGATGCCTGGCCTTGCCCTTGATCAGACGCGGCGCATTGTGCATCCAGGAATTGTTGCTGCGGGCGTCGCGACGGCCGATCAGTTGCAGGGCGCCGTCGGCCATCGTGCCGAGGTCTCCGGCAAGCCGCTGCAGATCCGCCAGCAGGAAATCCGGTGCGCACTCGATCTTGCCGCTGTCGGTCTCCAGTCGGCGTAGCAGACTGGGTTGGAGCGGTCCCAGATCCAGGCCGTGCTCGGCGCTGCGCACCGAATCGACATCGACCATTCCCGCCTTGCGCAATCCGCCTTCGATCATCAGCTCCGGAGCCGGCAATGCGCGCCAGTCCTTGCCGGTCGCCTTGGCATAGGCAGCGCCCAGGCCGTTGACGATCTGCCAATCGGCACGCTCTGCCTCTGGCTGCGGATAGAGCGGCTGGTTCCAGCGCACGATGCGGCGCACGGCGAAGGCGTTGAAGATCAGATCCAGATGATGCTGGCTGAGGAAGGAGGTCGGCGGCAGGATCAGATTGGCGTGGCGGGTGGTTTCATTCACATAGATATCGATGCTGACCATGAACTCGAGCGATTCCAGGGCGCGATCGAGTGCGCGGCCGTCAGGCGTGGACAGCACCGGATTGCCGGCACTGGTCAGCAAGGCGCGAACCTGTCCCTCGCCCGGCGTCAGGATTTCTTCGGCGAGCGCCGACACCGGCAGTTCGCCGGCAAATTCGGGCAAGCCCCTGACCCGGCTGCGCCAGAGATCTCGATGGCCCTTGGAGGTGCCCGGGCCGGTGACCGGGAACGCGGTGTCATTGGGGAGCACGCCGCCGACGCGATCGAGGTTGCCGGTGTAAAGGTTGATCAACTGGATCAGCCACTGGCACAGGCTGCCATAGCGTTGGGTCGAGACGCCCATGCGCCCATACACGGCGGCGCGCGGCGCGGCAAAGAGTTCGCCGGCGATTCTGGCCACGGTTTCGTGGTCGATTCCGGTGCGTGGCTGGAGTTCGCAAAGATCCATGCCGGCAATGGCCTGCAAGGCATGATCGAAGTCCTTCAGATGATCGCCATAGGCGTGCAGTCGCGCCGGCCCCAATCGGGTCAGCTCCTGCAGCAGGGCCAGCAGCAGCCAGACATCGCCACCCGGGCGTATCGCCAGATGCTCGCTGGCCAGTTCCGCAGTCTCCGTACGTCTGGGGTCGACCACCACCAGTTTTCCACGCCCGGTCAGGGCTTTCAGTCGCTTCGGCATGCCCGGTGCGGTCAGCAGACTGCCGTTGGAAGCCACCGGGTTGGCGCCCAGCATCAGCAGGTAGTCAGTGTGGTCGATATCGACGATCGGAATCAGGAACTGGTGCCCGTACATGGCCCAGGACACCAGCTGATGCGGCCACTGATCGACCGAGGACGCCGAATAGACATTGCGCGTCTTCAGTGCCCGCAGCAGCGCCGGCAGGTAGGCGATATGGCCGAAATGATGGACGTTGGGATTGCCCAGATAAGCCGCTACCGAACTCGGGCCATGGCGTGCTTGCACCGCAGCCAGCTGCTCACCGGCGTAGTCGAAGGCCTCCTGCCAGCTCAAGGTCTGCCAGCCATCGGTCGTGCGCCGCTGCGGCAGTCTCAGGCGATCGCGGTCGGCTTCCAGGTCCAGAATGGCGTTGCCCTTGGGACAGACATGGCCGCGGCTGAAGGGATCGTCGCCGTCGCCGCGAATGGCGGTCAGCTGCTGCCCCTCGACAGTGAAATCCAGGCCGCAGATGGCCTCGCACAAGGGGCAGGCGCGGAATTGATGGGAGCTGCTCATGCATCACCAAAGCGGTCGACCGGTTCCCTGGACGATGACGCCAAGTGGGCGGCGGCACAAGAGCAGGTGAGGGTGGTGGGATTCCCGCGCAAGGTGGTTCGCGGAGCCGAGGCACATCAGGATAGACTCATCGGCTGTAAACCGCCGACAGACGCGAATGCTTCATCGGGCCGTTGGGTTCCTGTGGCTGTGCTTGCTGGGCTTGCTGATCAATGGCCCCGAGGCGCGCGCGTGGTCGTTGCAGGCTGTTGCCGAACTCCCGGCCGAGGTCGCTGCTGCGCTGCCGGCAACCGACCCCAATCAAGCCGGTCGCGATCAGCGCCAGTACTATCGTCTCGATCCATCCAGCTCCGACGCGCTGCCTGAACAGCAGTATCTGGTGCTGCAGCGCGATCGCGGCCAGCATTTGCGATTGTTCAGCGCGACCGGTGCGCTGATGCATGAACTGCAACCGGGCGCAGCCCCGGCGCCAGCGCGGGCTGGTGTGCGTGGCGTTGCCTTGCCCTTGCCAATCGATGACGGCACGGTGGCTGCGCTTTACGTAGCGATCGACTCAGTGCTCGGGGTGCAGCCAATCCCGAGCGTCGAAACCACCGATGAGTACTATCTGCGCGAGCGCAGTGTCGGAGCCTACGAGGTAGCGCTCGGATCAGCCCTGTTGATGCTGATCGTGCTCAGTCTCGCCTTCAGTCTGATCCTGCGTGAGCCCGGATATCTGGTGTACGTCGCCTTTCTGGTGCTGATGCTGCTGACCATTCTGCTGCGTCACCCGCTCAGCTTCCGGTTGTCGCAAGCGTCTGGCCTTGCTCCGGAACAAACTGCGGCTCTCGGCGTGCTGGTCTCGGCCTTGGCCGCGCTGGCATCGGTCACGCTGTTGCGCGCTGCCAGTGGCATGGGAGCGCTGTATCCCCGCGGCAGTCGCGCCATGCAGTGGATCGCGCTGGTCGGGATCCTGTTCGCGGTGGTCGACGTGGCGACCATCCGTACCGACTTCCAGGTGGCGCAATGGGCCTTCGACGGCGTCAATCTCTGCTTTGGCGCCAATGCCCTGCTGAGTGCCGTGTTGTTGCTGGCGACGGCCCGCTTCGGTGGGCGCACTGCGCGGCTGTTCCTGCTGGGGTGGACGCCGATGGTTCTGGTCGGTGGCTGGTTCAGTCTGGGCGGGCTGTTGGGACTGGCTCAGGCGCAGAATCCACACCGATGGGTGATGTTTGCCTGCCTGCTGCAAGGCATAGGCTGGGCGGTGGCGCTTGGTGACCGGGCACTGTCGCTGCAGCGTGAACGCGATCGGGCGCGGGCGCTGGCGGAATTGGATGCGCTGACCGGATTGCCGAACCGGCGCATGCTTGATCGCGAGCTGGCGGAAGCTCGCAGCGGCTGGCTGCTGATCTGTGATTTGGACAGTTTCAAGGCCGTCAATGACCGCTATGGCCATGCTGTCGGTGATCGTTGTCTGGTGCATTTCGCCCAGTGCTTGCGCGAATCCCTCGCCGGAGCTGCCGTCTTCGGTCGCTACGGCGGCGAGGAGTTTCTGGCCATAGTTCCGGGTGGCGATCTGTTTCAGGCGCGTTTGCTGGCAGAACGGTTGCGTGAGCGCACCGCGAGTACGCCCGTGTTTGTCGGCGAGGACCAGCACCGATTGACCGTGAGCATCGGCATTGCCGAACTCGACCCGGCGGATCCCGTGTATGCACTGGGGCAGGCCGATCGCGCCATGTATCAGGCGAAGGCGGGCGGTCGCAATCGCGTGGAAACCGCGGCTGCAATGGGTTGACCCGTGTGTCTGAACGGTCGTTCAGGGTATAGACAGTACATACGATTCCGTTACAATGATCGTGCTGTGTATGCCAGGGCGTCGCCTCGGTTGCTTGATGCGGCGCTGATCCAGTTGATCCGCTTCATCTGCAAAAGCTGCGGCTACCCTGCACACCAGTATCGAGGTGTACCCGTGTTGGGTAGGCCATAGTTCAGTGACAAGTTCGGAGATAGCAAAGATGTCGGATCGTCAGGTCGGCACCGTCAAGTGGTTCAACGACGCCAAGGGCTTCGGGTTCATCAGCCGTGAGGGCGGTGAGGACGTGTTCGTGCACTTCCGCGCCATTCAGGGCAACGGCTTCAAGACCCTGAAGGAAGGTCAGAAGGTGAGCTTCAAGGTCGTCAAGGGCCAGAAGGGCTTCCAGGCCGAGGAAGTGCAGGCGATCTGATCGCACTGTCTGCGCAACACCCTCAAACCCACCGCTGCGGCTGCAGCGGTGGGTTTTGCGTTTATGGGGGTGTGTTGATGGGGCCGGGGCTGCGGTGTACGAGGCCTTTGTAGTGCCGAGCTTGCTCGGCAGGGTCTGCGGCTTTTGCCTGGTACGCCATGGCCGAAGCAGAAGCCAAAGCCAAGCAGAAGCAGCGGAGCAAACTACGCTCTACGAGAGCGATGGTGTACGAGGCTCCTGTAGTGCCGAGCTTGCTCGGCAGGATGTGCGGCTACCGGGTCGCCAGATCCACGCCTTCCATGGCTACGCCGGCGAGCCAGCGCAGCTCCTGCGCGGTGGCGACATAAGGCGGCATGAAATACACCGTGTTGCCCAGGGGCCGCAGCAAGGCGCCCTGTTTCAATCCATGCTGATAGACGCGCAGACCTCGCCGTTCCTGCCAGGGATATGGCGCCTGCGATGAGCGATCCTGCACCAGATCGAAGGCGCAGATCAGACCGCGCCGGCGCAGGTCGCTGACGCGCGGGTGATCCTGCAGCGGCGCCAGCGCTTGTTCCAGCCCGGCGCCCAGGGCTTCGATCCGTGGCAGCAGTTGCGGGTCTTCTAGCAGATCCAGGGTGGCATTGGCCGCCGCGCAGGCGAGCGCATTGCCGGTGTAGCTGTGCGAGTGCATGAAGGCCCGCAGATTGGCGTAATCGTCGTAGAAGGCCTGATAGACCTGATCGCTGGTCAGCACCGCCGACAGCGGCAGATAGCCGCCGGTCAGACCCTTGGCCAGACACAGGAAATCGGGCTTCACGGCGGCCTGCTGATGGGCAAACAGGCTGCCGGTGCGGCCGAAGCCTACGGCAATCTCGTCGGCAATCCAGTGCACCTGATGGCGATCGCAGATCTCGCGAACGCGGCGCAGATACTGCGGATGATGCATGCGCATCCCCGCCGCGCATTGCACCAGCGGCTCGACCAGCACTGCGCAAACCGTGCCCTGGTGCAGCGCCAGCAATTGGTCCAGGGCATCGGCGGCCGCATCGGCTGCAGCCATGGCGGAGGTTTCGTCCTGGGCTGCGGCCGGCGCCGGTGTGACCAGCGGTTGCAGCAGCAAGGGGCCGTAGGTGTCCCGGTAAAGGGGCACCTGGGTCATCGACAGCGCGCCCAAAGTTTCGCCGTGATAGGCGCCGTCGAGCACCACAAAGCGTTGGCGCGCGGTCTGGCCGCTGTTGCGCCAGTAGTGAAAACTGAGCTTGAGCGCGACTTCGATCGCCGATGAGCCGGAGTCGGCATAGATCACCTTTTTCAGCGGCGGCCCTGCCAGCGCCAGCAGGCGTTCGGCCAGAGTGATCGCCGGTACGTGCGTGAATCCGGCCAGGATCACATGCTCCAGTTGCTGGGCCTGTTCGGCCACCGCTTCGCTGATGTGAGGCTGGGCGTGTCCGAACAGATTCACCCACCACGAGGAGATGGCGTCAAAGTAGCGCTTGCCCTCGGCATCGGTCAGCCAGCAGCCAGAGCCGCTGACGATGGGAACCAGTGGCAGCCATTCGTGGTCTGACATCTGCGTGCACGGATGCCACAGCACCTTGAGGTCGCGCGATATCCAATCGACATTGCCACTCATGCCTGATTTGTCCTTGTTGCGTCGTCCGTCAGCATAGCCACACACGGGCAGGCGTCGCCTTGGATATGATCGGCGCGGCGTTCAATCTCAGCAGGCAGAACTCATGACCCCCAGCATTCATCGTTACGCCCGCAGATCCAGGCCGCAAGCGGGCTTCACGCTGCTCGAAATCATGGTGGTGGTGGCGATCATTGCCATTCTCTCCACGGTGGTGGTGCTGAGCCTGGTTGGAAATGTCGACAAGGCCAAGGTTGCCAGAGTGCAGAACGATGTGCAGGCGCTCACCTCGGCGCTGGAAATGTACAAGCTCGACAACTTCGTCTACCCAACGACGCAGCAAGGCCTGGAAGCACTGCAAACTCGACCAGGTGGCAATCCGCCGGCGCCCAATTGGAAGTTGTATGTCAAGAAGCTTCCGAACGACCCGTGGAACCGTCCATACCAGTATCTGAGTCCAGGTCAACACGGCGATTTTGATGTGTACTCGCTGGGTGCCGACGGAAAAGTGGGCGGCGAGGGCGAAGACGCCGACATCGGAAACTGGTGAATGCGGCAACGCGGCTTCACCCTCCTGGAAATTCTCGTGGTGGTGGCGATCATCGCCATCCTCTCGGCTGCCTTGATGCTCTCGGCCGGCGGCGCCGGCAGTGACCGGCAGATTGAAGACGAGGCCCAGCGCATGCAGCAGGTCTTGCGCTTGCTCTGCGATGAAGCCGTGATCGAGGGGCGCTACGCCGGTTTCGGTTACGCCGCGCAGATGTACGCCGGTTACGAATTCGGGCCACAAGGTTGGCAACCGGTGAAGCATCAGGGCCCTTTGCAGGCACACACTCTGGTACAGGGCCTGGGCTTGCGTGAATTGGGATCCGCCGAGGCCTTGCCGCGGGCGCTGCCCGAAGATCCCCAGGTGCTGTGTACGCCGGCCGGAGAGTTGGGGGATCACGATCTGCTGCTCAGCGTCGAGGGCGTGCGCGAGGGTTGGCGACTGACGCTGGACAAGAGCGGTGCCAGCCAGCTCAGTGCCTGGCAGCCGCCATGAAATCGCGCGGTTTCACGCTGCTGGAAGTGATGGTGGCGCTGGCGATCCTGGCCATTGCGCTGGCGGCCTCGGTGCGTTCGGTCGGCGAGCAGGCGCGCGCCCGCGATCTGCTCCGGGATGACAGCTATGCCCGCTGGGTGGCGGCCAATCTGATCGCCGAGACCCGGATCAGCGAGGGCTTCCCCTTGCCGGGAACCCGCGAAGGACAGAGTCGCATGGCCGATCGCATCTGGCGCTGGCGACTGATCGTCAGCGACACTCCCGAGGGTGATATGCGCAGGCTGGACGCCGAGGTCTACGATGGCGATGAACCGATCGACGCCCGCAGCCCCCGGGTGCGCTTGAGTGGATTCGCCAGCGGCCGTGACCGCCGCGAATGACCAGCCCGCGTTCACAATCGGGATTCACGCTGCTGGAGTTGCTGGTGGCTGTGGCGGTGTTTGCCGTGGTGGCAGCCATGGCTTATTCGGGTCTGGATCTGTTGCTGCGCAGTCGTGCCGGTCTGGAACAGGCCTCCGAGCGCCAGCGCGCCATCGATCTGGCGGTACTGAATCTGGAACGCGATCTGCGCCAGGCATTGCCGCGCCCCATTCGTGGTGCCTATGGCGAGCTGCAGTCGGCCATGGTCGGCAATGCCGTGGCTGCCGAATGGACGGTGCTCGACCTGGGCAGCGCCCGCGACGGCGTGCGCATGGAAGCCACCCGCGTGCGCTACGCGCTGGTTGATGGCGCGCTGTGGCGGGCTCGTGATGCCGTACTCGACCGCAGCCCGCGTGAGAGCGCGCGCTCCAGGCGGCTGCTCGAAGGCGTGCAGCGCCTGTCCTGGCGCTATGTGCAGAGCGCCCGTCAGCGCCTGGATCAATGGCCGCCGCGCACCGGGATCAGCGCACCCGAGCGCCTGCCGCGGGCAGTGGAAGTCACGCTGGTGCTGGAAGACCGCGGCGAGATCTCGCGGCTGATCGAACTCCCGGAGCAGCCGCGATGAAGCCCCGCAGAGAGCGCGGTGTGGCCCTGATCGTGGCGCTGCTGGTAGTGGCACTGGCTGCGATGATCGCGACCCGGCTGTTCACCACCACCGGCGCCGATATTGCCCGCAGCGAGTCGCAGGCCCGCCTGCTCGATGCCCAGCTGCTGTCCCAGGGCATGGAGGATTTCGCGCTGGTGCTGCTCAAGCGGGATCTGGATCTGGGCGATGGCATCGACACCCGCAACGACCAGTGGGCCAGCACGCTGCCGCCGCTGCCGGTGCCGGGTGGTCGCGTCGGAGGTGCCCTGGTGGATCTGGATGGGCGCTTCAACCTGAACACGCTGGTGCGGGTCAATGGCCCCGATCCGGTCGCCAGAGCCCGCTTCGAACGCATGCTGGCGGCACTCAAGCTCGATGTCGGGCTGGCCGACGCGGTGATCGACTGGATTGATGCCGACAGTCAGGTTTCGCCGCAGGGAGCCGAAGATCTCGATTATCTGCGCGCCGATCCGCCTTATCGCGCCGCCAACCGGCCCATCGTGCATGTATCCGAGCTACTGCGCATCAAGGGTATCGACCGCGAGGCCTACAAGCTGCTGGCGCCCGAGGTCTGCGCACTGCCGCCGGAAACAGGGATGAACATCAACACCCTGAGCGTGGTCGGGATCATGGGTCTGGCCGATGGCATCAGCCAGGATCTGGCCAAGCGACTCTGGCGTGGCGGCCGGGCCCAGTACCGGTCGGTCACCGAGGTGGTGGATGAACTCGGCAAGGCCGGAATCATCCTCGACCCTGCGGCAATGCAGGATTTCAAGGTCTCCAGCAACTATTTCCTGGCCCGCTCCGATGTCGAACTGGTTGGCCGGCAGTACCGCTTCTACAGCCTGCTGCAGCGCAACGCCGGCGGAGGTCGGGTATTGCAGCGTGCGCAAACGGCTTTCGAGTAGACTGCGGGCCATGATCCTGGAAACCTCAGTTGACCGCATGTTTGATCCTGGTTTGACGCTGTGAGTTTGACCCGATTGTGGTTGCGCGTGGCGCCGACCGGCGCCATCGAATGGTTGTGCCGAGATGGCCAGGGTCGCTTGATCCTCGGGCCGGGCGTGTGCGCCAGCGGCACCGTGCAGGCTTGGCCGAAAGTCGACGAAACCGTGGTGGTTTGGGCTGACCAGAGTCTGGTGCTGCGGCGCGTCACGCTGCCCAGTTCCGGGCGCAGCAAATGGCGCACGGGACTGCCTTATCTGGCCGAAGACTGGGTGGCTGGCGATGTCGCGGAACTCCAGGTCGTGGCACCGGCAAGTCTGAGCGGTCACGCCACCTGGGTGGCGGTGGTCGAGAACAAGCGGCTTGAGCAACTGCTGGAAGAACTGCGCGGCGTGGGTGTGACGCCGGACAGGGTCATACCCGAAGCCTCCTTTCTTGGCCCCGGACGCAGCGCCGACGCGCTGTTGGACGGGGGCAATGCCAGCTTTGCCAGCCCCTCGGGACTGGCCGGCGGTTGTGAAACCGATCTGCTGGAGATGATGGTCGGCGAGCCGCTCACGGGCTTGCGCCTGCTGTCCACCGCCGGCAGTGCCGATGGCGTCCACGCCGACCACATCGATTCAGTACTGCGCTGGCTGTCCCTGCAGCCGGTCGATGAGGGTCTGATCGATCTGCTGCAGGGTCGTTTCGCCCCGGCCGGCAGGCAGCAGGCCGCGGGTGGCTGGTGGCGTATCGCTGCGGTCGTGGCCCTGATCGCGCTGGGGGTGCACACGCTGGTGCTGGGCCTGGAGGTTTACAGCCTGAAGAGTCGCGAAAACGCGCTCTCGACCGAGCTCGAAGCCAAGTTCCGCGAAGTCTTCGGTCCCGACGAGCGCATGGTCGATCCGGCCTTCCAGATCCGCGTCGCCTACGATCGACTGGGCAACACCGGCGTCGCCCGCGCCGAGGCCCTGACGCTGCTCAAGGGCATCGCCCCCTTGCTGGTGGCCGACAGCCGTCTGGTCCTGGAGGGATTTGTCTACGATGCGGGCACGCTCGAGGTTGCCGTGCGCGCGCCCGATGCCACGCGCTTCGAGGGTCTGCGCGAACAGTTCCGGTTGAACCCGCAATTGCAGGTCGAGATCGGCAGCACCTCCTACGAGGGCAATGAGGTGATCGGCCGTCTGCGCATCCGGAGGCAGTCATGAAGGCCTGGTGGGCGGGATTGCAGCAACGCGAGCGCCGCCTGCTGCTTCTGGCGGCACTGCTGCTGCTGGCCTTGGGCTACTGGCTGTGGGTGCTGCGGCCGTTGGCGACGGCGCGTGTGGAGTTGCAGATCGCGGTGGAATCATTGGAAAAGGCGCGGGCGGAGGCCTTTGCGCAGGCCGATACCATTCTGGCGGCGCGTGTCGTTGCCGCGCCCAAACCGGTGCGCTCGCTGTTCGCGCTGGTCGACAGCTCGGCCCGTCAGGCCGGGTTGATGACTGCGCAAACCCGGGTGGAACCGCTGGCCGAAGACCGGGTTCGGGTGACCATGGATGGGGTCAATTTCGACCAGATGGCGGCCTGGATCGAGGGTCTGGATCGCGACGAAGGTGTGGACATCAGCGAATGGTCGGTGGATCGCGCGCTGGTGCCGGGCATGGTCAACGCGGCAGTCACGCTGCAGGCCTCGCGTTGAGTCATCAGTGATTGTGGATTGGAGATCAATGAAGCGTTTCTGGATCTTGTTGGTGATCGTGGCCGTGCTGCTCAGTGCGGCCGTTGCAGTGGCCCTGACCTTTCCGGCCGCCGTGGCCTGGGGCTGGATCTCCGAGCGCGCGCCGGATGTGCGGCTGCAAGGGGTGGATGGCACGGTCTGGAACGGCAAAGCCACCCGCATCAGCGTGCGTGGACAGGTGCTTGGGCGCCTGCAGTGGCGCTTGTCGCCGTGGCAGCTGTTGGGCGGCAATCCGCGCTTGTACCTGGAGGTCGATGGTCCGGGTCTGAAGCTGGCCGGCGAGCTGCTGCGCCATGACGCCGAGCACATCGCCATCGAACATCTGAATGTCGAAACCGAAGCCGGCTGGCTGGCGCCGGCCCTGGCCATCCCGGAGCTTGAGCCCACCGGCATGCTGGTCAGCCAGGACGCCAGTCTGATTCTGGCGCGCACCGGTTTGCCGCAGGCGCTGGATGCCCGCATCGAATGGCGCGAAGCGGGCGTGCGCGGACAGGTCATCGCCCGACTGGGCACCTTGTTGATCGAGGCCAGAGGCAAGGATGGTCGCATCGATGCCGAAGTCCGCGACAACGGCGATGGCGAAGTCCAGATCGAAGGCAAGGCCAGCATCGACCAGAACCGCTATCGCAGCGAGGTGGTCCTGGTGCCGCGAGTGAGCGAAGGACCGGTGGTTGAAGCACTGCAATGGGTAGGCCAGCCGCGCCCCGAGGGCGGGCGCCTGCTGATTGTCGAGGGCACGATCGTTCTGCCGGGAGCGAGCTTGTGAATCTGGATCTGGATCAGGCGCTGGCCGTGGCCCGCAATGCCGCATTGGCCGCAGGAGCATTGATCAACCGCCATTACGCCGAGGGTGTTGCGGTGCGGATCAAGGCCGACGCCACCCCGGTGACCCAGGCCGATGAGGACAGCGAGCAGATCATCCGCGAGATTCTGCTGCAGGCCTATCCCGACCACGCCATCTACGGCGAGGAGGGCGGCCATCAGGGCAGCAGTGACTATCTGTGGCTGGTCGATCCCATCGACGGCACCAAGAGCTTCGTGCGCGGCTATCCGATGTTCTCGACCCAGATCGGGCTGATGTACCGCGGCGAACTGCTGCTCGGTGTGTCCCATGCCAGCGCCTATGGCGAAACCGCCTGGGCCCGCCGCGGCGGCGGCGCCTTCCTCAATGGCAAGCCAATCCGGGTGGCGGCTACGGAGCAATGGTCCCAGGCCAGCCTGTCCACCGGCAATCTGAAGACGTTGGCGAGCGGAGCGCGTTGGTCGGTGCTGGCCGATCTGGTTCGCGGTGCCCATCGCACGCGCGGCTACGGCGATTTTCTGCATTACCATCTGCTGGCCGCAGGCTGCATTGATGTTGTGCTCGAGTCGGACGTCAACATCCTCGATATTGCGGCATTGGTGGCGATCATCCGTGAGGCGGGCGGGGTGTTCACCGATCTGGAAGGGCGCGAGATCGGCTTGAACACGAGCTCCGTACTGGCCGCAACCCCAGCGCTGCATGCGCAGGTGCTGGCACGGCTGCAGTCGGTCTGAGCGAATGCGGCGAAAATTCACTGACAGCTGCGACAGTTTCACCGTCTGCGCCGCGTCCAGACGTTAGACTCAGGCGCATGAAAGCTCTGCCTCTGATACACGAAACCCGGCTGGTCGAACCGCGCTACAAGATCGAGCAGATGGACCTGGAGTTCGCCAATGGCGAAAAGCGCACCTATGAGCGCATCCACGGTTCCGGACGCCCGGTGGTGGTGATGGTGCCCATGCTCGATGCGGAAACGGTGTTGTTGACGCGCGAATACGCCGCTGGCCTGCATCGCTACGAACTCGGTCTGCCGCGCGGTCGGGTGGATCCCGGCGAGTCGCTGCTGGAAGGCGCCCAGCGCGAACTCAAGGAAGAAACCGGCTATGGCGCGCACGAGTTGCTGATCCTGCGCACCCTGTCTCTGGCACCCACCTACATGAGCCATGTCGCCCATGTGGTGCTGGCGCGGGATCTCTACGAGGAGCGCCTGGAGGGCGATGAGCCCGAACAGATCGAAGTGGTGCCCTGGAACATCAACCACTTGCATGAACTGATCGGCATGGACGAGTTCAGCGAAGGCCGGGCCATGGCGGCGCTGTTCCTGGCGCGGGAATGGTTGCAGCAGGATCGCGAACAGCGATGAAATCGCGCTATTCGGTGGCAGATCTGGAACAACTGCTCGAAGGCGTGATCGCCGCTGCCCGCGGTGCCGCCGGCGACATCATGGCAGTCTATGGCGGTGCCTTCGACGTCGAGCACAAGTCCGATACCTCGCCGCTGACCGAAGCCGATATGGCTTCGCATCGGCGTCTGACCCGCGAGATAGCGCCTCTCGATGGCGCCGTGCTGGTGCTCAGCGAGGAATCCGGGCCGGAACAGTTTGCCGCACGTCTGCATACGCGCCATCTGTGGCTGATCGATCCGCTTGATGGTACCCGCGAGTTCGTCAAGCGCAACGGCGAGTTCTGCATCAACGTGGCCCTGGTCGAAGACGGTATTGTCCGTCTGGGCCTGCTGATGCATCCGCCGAGCGGCACCCTCTGGTACGGCGCGCAGGGAATGGGATCCTGGCGGGTGGACGTACAGGGCCGGCATCCGATCAGGGTGACCCAGCCCTGTCCCACGCCGATCCGCGTCGCTGCCAGTCGCTCGCATGGACACCCGGCGGTCGAGGCCTATTACGCCAGGCTGGGAGAGATCGAGCGCTGTCCGCAAGGCAGTGCCCTCAAGTTTGCACGCCTGGCCCAGGGCGAGATCGATGTCTACGCGCGGCTGGCGTCACGCTGCAGTGAGTGGGATGTGGCGGCGGGTCAGTGCATCGTAGAACAGGCCGGTGGCCAGGTCGTCGATGAGCGCGGTCAGCCCTGGCGCTACAACCAGCGCGACAGCCTGATCGTGCACAACTTCCTGGCTTTCGGCGATGTGACTCGACCTTGGCTGGAGGCCATTGATGGCAGCGCCGTCCACGATTGAGCGGCTGCTGGCGATCATGGCCCGGCTGCGCGATCCCGAGCGCGGCTGTCCCTGGGATATCGAGCAGGACTTCGCCAGCATTGCCCCGTACACCATCGAAGAGGCCTTTGAGGTGGCCGACGCCATCCAGCGCGGCGCGCTCGGTGACCTGCGCGATGAACTCGGCGATCTGTTGTTGCAAGTGGTGTTTCATGCGCAGATGGCCAGCGAGCAGCAGGCCTTCGATTTCAACGACGTGGTGGCGTCCATCTGCGACAAGATGGTGCGCAGGCATCCGCATGTCTTCGGCGATGCCGTCGTCAAGGATGCAGCAGCGCAGACGGTGGCCTGGGAAGAACTCAAGCGTGCCGAGCGCGATCAGGCCGATCCCAGCGTATTGGCCGACATCCCCCATGGTCTGCCCGAATGGATCCGCGCCCGCAAACTGCAGAAGCGCGCCGCCAGCGTGGGTTTCGATTGGCCCGATGCCGCCGAGGTACTGGCCAAGCTCGATGAAGAACTGGCGGAGCTGCGCCAGGAAATCGACACCGATGCACCCCGCGCGCGCCTGCAGGACGAATTCGGCGACGTGCTGTTCGTGATGTGCAATCTGGCCCGCAAGCTCGACATTGACCCGGGTGCCGCGCTGCGTGGCGCCAACGCCAAGTTCGAGCGCCGTTTCCGGCACATGGAAGCGATGGCGACGAGCGACGGCCAGGCCCTGCAGGGGATGTCCCTGGAGCAGCAGGACGGGTTATGGTCGAAGGCGCGACAGGCCGATCATCGGGGCGAGCTGTAGTACACCCTGCCGAGCAAGCTCGGCACTACAACAGCCTCGTACTCCGCAGCTCTGGTAGAGCGGAGCTTGCTCCGCTGCTCTGGCTGGGCTTTGGCTCTGCATCTGGCAGCAAAGCCGCAATCCCTGCCGAGCAAGCTCGGCACTACAACAGCCTCGTACTCCGCAGCTCTGGTAGAGCGGAGCTTGCTCCGCTGCTCTGGCTGGACTTTGGCTCTGCATCTGGCAGCAAAGCCGCAATCCCTGCCGAGCAAGCTCGGCCCTACAACAGCCTCGCATAACGCAGCTCTGGTAGAGGCGCCTGCTCCGCTGCTGTGGCCTCTTGCTTCGGCTTTTCGCCTGAGCCCTGGGCGGTTGCCTTCCTTCGCATGGCAACGCAAGATGTATCTCGTCGAACCGCGGTCACTCCCATGAGCACCGAAACCCAATCTGCACGCATCGCCAGCTTCGCCGAGTTCTACCCCTACTACCTTGGCGAGCACAGCAATCGCACCTGCAGGCGCCTGCATTTCATCGGCAGCACCGGGGTGCTGGCGCTGCTGGCCTGGGCGATATACAGCGGCAATCCCTGGTGGCTGCTGGGCATGCCGCTGATGGGCTACGGATTCGCCTGGGTGGGGCATTTCTTCTTCGAGAAGAACAAGCCGGCCACCTTCACCTATCCGCTGTGGAGCCTGATCGGCGACTGGGTGATGTACAAGGACATCCTGATCGGCAGGATCCGGTTCTAGCCCGCGTAGGTCGCGTTGGCCGCGTAGCGGGCTAAGTAACCTTGCTTGCAGTGCCGGCGAGTGACCTGCCTCAGGGGCACTGTCGTCACGTAGCCCCTGCGGGGCAACGTGACCTACGGACAACATTGACCTTCGTGCTCAGGTCGCCAGGCTACCGGCGCCAGCGGATCAGCAGCCAGGCACAGAGTGCAGCGAAGGCGATGGGGATCAGGATGCGCGCGCCGCCAGCCATGACCCGCGGCAGCAACAGCAAGGTCAATGCAACCGCTGCAATGCCACCGGCCATCAGGAAGCCGCGGCCCATGGAGCCGGTGTAGGCCGGATCCGGCGGCGCGACGACATGGTGAGCATGGCTGACGATCCGGCGCCAATCCATGTCGCGCACTTCCTCTTCCTGCAGCGGTTCGCTGTCGGGCGTCCAGTTGAAGGCGCGGGACAATCGCACGATCTGGATGGCACTCAACTGCCCGCCATCGACCAGCCAGTCGCGCAGGTAGGCGTCGGCGCCGCGCCGGGTCTGCTCGTCGCGCCAGGCATGCACCCGCGACAGGGCGGCGGCGAAAGCGTCGAAATCGGGCGACTGCCGCACCAGTCCCAGCACCGTGGTCGCCAGCATGTCGGCCGAGGGCAGGGGTGGATGTTCCGGCCTCAGCGCCGGCAGTTGTCCCGGACTTGCTGCATCACTGTCCTTCCACGGATCCGGAAATTCGGAGTGATGCAGATGCGAGGGGTCGCGTTGCTCGGCGATCTCCAGCGCCAGATGAAATGCGCGCTCGATGTGCTTGCGCTCGTCGGGATCGCTCTCAGCTCCTTGCTGCGCCAGCCACGATTCCCGCGCCGCGCGAATTTCCGCCGGCGTGGATTGTTCGGGCAGGCCAATGGTGCTCCAGGGCCAGGACATGGGTGAATTGAACTCCGGACAGGCTACATGCGGAACACGCCGAAGCGCTCGGCTTCGATGGGCGCGTTCAAGGCGGCGGAAATGGCCAGACCCAGTACCCGGCGGGTGTCGGCCGGATCGATGATGCCATCGTCCCAGAGGCGTGCGCTGGCGTAATAGGGGTGACCCTGGCGCTCGTACTGCTCACGGATCGGCTGCTTGAAGGTCTCTTCCTCGTCGGCTGACCAGGCCTTTCCGGCGGCTTCGAAGCCGTCGCGGCGAACCGTGGCCAGCACGCTGGCGGCCTGCTCGCCGCCCATCACGCTGATGCGCGAATTGGGCCACATCCACAGGAATCGCGGCTGGTAGCCACGACCGCACATGGCGTAATTGCCAGCGCCGAAACTGCCGCCGATGATCACCGTGAACTTGGGTACGTGCGAGCAGGCCACGGCCGTGACCATCTTGGCGCCGTCCTTGGCGATGCCGGCATTCTCGTATTTGCGGCCGACCATGAAGCCGGTGATGTTCTGCAGGAACACCAGCGGAATATTGCGCTGGTTGCACAGCTCGATGAAATGCGCGCCCTTGAGCGCGCTCTCGGCAAAGAGGATGCCGTTGTTGGCGACGATGCCCACCGGATAGCCGTGGATGTGGGCGAAACCGGTCACCAGGGTCTTGCCGTAGCGGGCCTTGAACTCCTGGAACTCGCTGGCGTCGACGATGCGGGCGATGATCTCGCGAATGTCGAAAGGGATGCGGCTGTCGCGGGGGACGATGCCGTAGAGCTCCTCGGCGGCATAGCGCGGCGGCTGCGGCGCGCGCAGCGCCAGTGGCATGTGCTTGCGACGATTCAGGTGGGCAACGACCTCGCGGGCAATGGCCAGCGCGTGGGCATCGTTCTCGGCAAAATGGTCGGCGACACCGGAGCGGCTGGTGTGCACCTCGGCGCCGCCCAGCGACTCGGCATCGACCACTTCGCCGGTCGCCGCCTTGACCAGTGGCGGACCGCCGAGAAAGATCGTGCCCTGTTCGCGCACGATGATGGTTTCGTCGCTCATCGCCGGCACATAGGCGCCGCCAGCCGTGCACGAGCCCATGACCACCGCAATCTGCGGGATGTTCCGGGCCGACAGCCGCGCCTGGTTGTAGAAGATGCGTCCGAAATGCTCGCGGTCGGGGAAGACCTCGTCCTGCAACGGCAGGAATGCGCCCCCGGAATCGACCAGATAGATGCAGGGGAGGGCGTTCTCCAGGGCTACTTCCTGGGCCCGCAGATGCTTCTTCACGGTCATCGGGAAATAGGTGCCGCCCTTGACCGTGGCATCGTTGGCGACGATCACGACCTCGGTGCCGGACACCCGGCCAATGCCGGTGATGACGCCAGCGCAAGGCGCCTGACCGTCGTACATGCCGTGGGCCGCCAGTGGCGACAGCTCCAGAAAGGCCGAACCCGGATCCAGCAGTGCGCGGATGCGTTCGCGCGGCAGCAACTTGCCGCGTTCAGTGTGCTTGTTGCGGGCCCTCTCGCCCCCGCCCAGCGCCACCTGATGCAACTGCTGGTGCAGATCCGCAACCAGCGAGCGCATCAGTTCGGCATTCGCGGCGTAGTCGGCGGCGCGGGTGTCGACCTGCGATTCGATGGCTGGCATGTAGGGAGTCCTTGCGTTGCGGTCGCTGTAGCGCCGGATTCTAGCCCGCCCGCTTGGTGAGAGTCCCGGTCGCCCCTGGCCGTGCGTTTGTTCGCGCATCAAACGGGGCAGGGGAACCCACGTCGCGGCACAGTCAGATCATGCGTCAAGGTTTGCCCCCTGCCCCTTGCCCCTTCTTTTCGATCAAGTAGATCAAAGGGGTGCGATAAGTCCGGTGAGAGTCCGGGGATGGTCCCGGGCGCCTAGCCGCGCATGATGCCGACATCGCGCCGGGCCACGGCCATGCCGACCGCAAATCCGGCGACCACATCCACCAGCGCCATCAGGGTGAGCAGTGCAAAGGTCGTGTTGCCCGCAGCCGGCCACAGCAGGAATTCGAGCAGCAGCACGATGAACAGCAGCAAGGACAGCATGTGATCGATCAGCGAACCTTGGCCCGTGAAAGTGGCCTTGAAGACCTCGACGAAGAGCGCCGCCAGGGCAATGGCCAGCACTGCAGTGCCGCTGGTCAGGCTGAACTCGGTTCCGGACGGCAGCGTCAGCGTCAGCCAGGCCGCGTCAACACCACTTCCACCCATCAACAGCACGTGCAGCAGGACGGCGGGAATCAACAACAGCGGAATGCTCTTCATGCCCACTCAATGCGGAGTTTCGGCCGACCAGCATAGATCAGAAAGGTCATGCCCGGCATTGCGCCGGGCATGGCCAAGTCAAGGCGAAAGACTCACTCGCCCGAGGGCTTGTCGCCTTCCTTCATCTCGTCCTTGATCTCGTCGATCTTTTCGCCGGCAGCATCCGCGGCAGCTGCGGCGGCGGCAGTGGCTTCGTCGGCGGCGGCCGTTGCGGCGTCAGTCGCGGCAGTGGCAGCATCGCTGGCAGCGGCAGCCATGTCATCGGCAGCTGCATCCGCAGCCTTGGCAGCATCGGTCATCGCAGCCGCAGCATCCTGTGCCGGCGTGGCCGGCGCTTCCTGCTGGGTCGCAGGCTTTGCTGGCGGTTCGTTGGTGTTGCTGCCCTGGTCGCCGCAGGCGGCCAGCAGTGCGAGCGACGCAGAAACGGCCGCGAGCTTGAAGAACTTCATACAGTCCATCCTTGAATCAGATTGAGGGAACCCATCGAAGATGGGTGACCGAAGTCGCTTCGGCGGACATCATTCTAACTGGGCTGATAACGATTGACACCTCAAGACCAGTGCCGATGGTCATGGCTGGTGGCAAAACGTGGTCCTGTGAGCGCGCAAACCCTGTTCCAGGGCTTGCGCGGTTCTGACCTGGCAGGGATATCAGAGAATCTCGATGGCCACCGCAGTGGCTTCGCCGCCGCCGATGCAGAGTGATGCCACGCCACGCTTGCCGCCTCGTCGCTTCAGGGCGTGCAGCAGCGTTACCAGCAGGCGGGCGCCGCTGGCGCCGATGGGATGGCCGAGCGCGCAGGCGCCGCCGTTGACATTGACCTTGGCTGGGTCCAGTCCGAGCTCCCGGATCGGTGCCATCGCGACTACCGCGAACGCCTCGTTGATCTCGAACAGATCGACCTGCTCATGGCTCCAGCCGGCCTTGGCCAGCACCTTGGCGATAGCCTGAACCGGTGCAGTAGTGAACCACTCGGGTTCCTGCGAGTGAGTGGCATGGGCCACCACCCGCGCCAATGGCGTGAGTCCGCGGGCGGCGGCCGCCTCGGTGCTGGTCAGCACCAGGGCTGCGGCGCCGTCAGAGATCTTCGACGAGCTGGCGGCGGTCACCGTGCCGTCCTTCTTGAACGCCGGGCGCAGACTCGGAATCTTGTCGATATTGCAGGCTGGCGGCTCTTCGTCGGCGCTGATTACGACGTCGCCCTTGCGCCCGGCCACCGTCACCGGGGCGATCTCGTCAGCAAAATCGCCATTGGCCTGGGCGGCGAGGGCACGCCGCACCGATTCGGCCGAATAGGCGTCCTGTTCTTCCCGTGTGAAGGTGTACTTGCCAGCGCACAATTCGGCGAATTCGCCCATGGCCCGACGGTCGGCTGCGTTCTGCAGGCCGTCCAGTGCCATGTGGTCAAGCACTTCCGAGTGTCCGAAGCGATAACCGAATCGGGCCTTCTGCAGCAGATATGGGGCGTTGGTCATCGATTCCATGCCGCCAGCGACGACGATCTCGGCCGATCCGGCCTTGATGGCATCGTGGCCAATCATCAGTGCCTTCATCCCGGAACCGCAGACCTTGTTCAGAGTCGTGCAGCCGGTGCTCACGGGAATGCCTGCCTGCAAGGCAGCCTGGCGAGCCGGCGCCTGACCGAGTCCGGCCGGCAGCACGCAACCCATCAGCACTTCGGACACGTCCGCGGGATCAACACCCGCAGATTCCAGTGCCGCCTTGATGGCGGTGGCACCCAGTGTGGGCGAAGGCACGCCGGCAAAGACACCGTTGAACGAGCCGATGGCGGTGCGCCTGGCGCCGACAATCACTACATTGGACGAACTCATGCTTGACCTCTGACTTCGACCCGCGCGCAGGCGGTGGGGGCCGCATTATGGCAGTGCAGCATGGATTTGACTCTCGGCCATTGGTCGCGTGCGCAGGGCGGGCAGGAGATCGTGACTCGCAACGCGGCCCAGAGGTTCCCTGGCACTGCGACAGTTTGCGAATCGCTATCGCGGCGGACCTCGCTCTGCGCTAGGCTGCAGTGATGGGGGAGTCGCAGCCATTCAGGCGACAAAGCTCACGCTGGGTGCACAACCGGGCGCAGCCTTTCCACGCGTTCATTTTCGCTCTGCTGCTGCTTGCAGCGCTGCAGACCGCCATTGCGGCTGACGGGGCCTCGGTACGCTTTCGCAACATTGGTGTGGAGCAGGGCCTGTCGCAGGTCTCGGCGACCGACATCCTCGAAGATCGACACGGCTTTCTCTGGGTGGGTACCCAGGATGGTCTGAACCGATACGACGGCTATCGATTTCAGATCTTTCGTCATCAGAGCGCCAATCCCGACTCCCTGAGCGACAACTACGTGTTGTCTCTGGCAAAGAGCGAGGATGGCAGTCTCTGGGTGGGAACGCTGAATGGACTGGATCGGCTCGACCCGATGACCGGGAAATTCGAGCATTTTCCGGTCGGCGATGCCCCGGGCGATCTGCATGATTCGCTGGTGACCGATGTGTCGGTGGCCACCGATGGCAGCGTACTGGTGTCTACCCGACGCGGCGGTATCCAGCGCCTCGATGTCGCCACTCGAAGATTTGTCGATGTGCCGGAGTTGCCGGCCTTCAAACAGCGACAGCGCGTGCTGCTGGTGCGCAGGGATGGCGTGGTGCTGGTCAGCAACGACCTCGCGGTGCTGGAGTGGAACCCCACCAGCGCCGATGTCCGGGAACTGCCGTTGGAAGGCGCGGGTGCCATCGGTGGTGTGCTCGCGGCCAGCCTATCGCCCAATGGCGGCTACGCGCTCGGCACCGTGGCCGAAGGTGTGCTTCTGACCGATCCTGAAGGTCGGGTATTGCGGCATCTGCGCGCCGACGATGAGATCAATCCACTGCCGGACAACGCCATTCGGGCACTGCATTACGATCCCCGGAATCGTCTGTGGATGGGCACGGCACAGGGGCTGGCCAGAATCAATCCGGATGATTCGGTCACGATCTGGCGTTCCGACTCGGCCGACCCCACGGCCTTGCCGGGGGATCGTGTGGTTGCCCTGCACGAGGATCGCAACGGTCTGCTCTGGGTCGGGACCTGGACCGGCGGTCTCGCGCGATTCGACCCCGCGACCGAGGAGTTCCGACTGTTGGCGCAGCGTACTGCGGACGGCGCAGGCTTGCCGGCGAACGCAGTCTCGGCCCTGTCAGCCGACCCCGATGGATCCATTTGGCTGGGCATGGTCGACCGCGGCGGTGTCGTTCAGCTCAGTGCCGACGGCAAGATACTTCGGCGGATGGATAGCCATTCCGAGGCAGCCTGGCGGCTGAGTTCTGACGATGTGTCGGGTTTGCTGGCGGTGCCCGATGGCCTGTGGGTTGGGTATATCCGCGGTGGCCTCGATTTCTTCGGAGCCCAGGGGCTGGCCCGGCGATTCCTGCCGGGTGATTCGCCCGACAGTCTCAACGGAACGTCGGTGCAAGCCCTGGCCGTAGACCACGACGGTTCGCTGTGGGTTGGTGCTCTGGGCGGTGGCGTGTACTCGCTCTGCGCCGATTGCACCGAACCTCGGCGTTGGCCGGTGGACGCTGGCGGACAGACCGGGCCGGTCGGCAGTTCCGTGAATCAGATCATGGTCTCGCGAAATGGTTTTGTCTGGTTTGCGATTCGCCGTGGCGGCCTTTCCTGGTATGAGCCGGCGAGTGGCCGTTGGGGTGCACTGAAGGAATCCACAGATGGCGAACTCGGACTGCCCGGGGAAACCGCCACCAGTCTGTTCGAAGATGACAAGGGCATGCTGTGGGTAGGTACCCAGGGTGCCGGTATCAGCCGCATCGCGCGCGACGCCGAGGGTCGTCCGCAGTCGCTGCAGAATTACTCCGAGTCCGAGGGCCTGGTCTCTGCCATGGTCGGTGCCTTCCTCGGTGCTGGCGATGGCAGCGTGTGGGTCAGTACCACGCGAGGTTTGTGCCGGATCATCACGACGCAAGAAGTGGTCTTCGAGTGTTTCGGCGATCGCGATCCTATCCTCGGTATCGACTTCTTCGTGGCGTCCGCGGCCACCGACATCCGAGGTGGCTTGCACTTCGGCAGTTCCCGTGGGCTGGTGAGTATTGCCAACCCCGCACAGGCGCATTTTCCGACCGGCCAGGCAGCCGTGGTGTTGACCGAATTGCGGGTGGGCAATCGGCCGATGTTTCCGGGCGAGCCCAACTCCCCGCTGGAGGGCCCGATCGAGAACGCCGAGAAGGTGCGCCTGCGCTACGACCAGGACTTGCTGTCAATTGAATTTGCGGCGCTCGATTTCCGGCGATCCATGTCCGTGCAATATCGCTATCGGCTTCGGGGTCGTGGCAAGGACTGGATCGAGACCGAGGCCACGCGACGCACGGCCACCTTCATGGGTTTGCCATTCGGCAACTATCAGTTTGAAGTCGAAGCCCTGGATGGAGGCTCGGTGGTGGGTCGCCGCGAGTTGGCGATCGAGGTGCTTCCGCCGCCCTGGCTGACCCCGGCGGCCCGTCTGGGCTATGCGCTGTTGCTGGGTCTGCTGATCGCGCTGGCGGCCTGGCGGTTCCGGGTGCGCCTGCGCGAGCGCGAGAAGGTCCAGGACACGCTGGCGCAGAGCGAGGCCATGCTCAAGTACTCGCTGTGGGGCAGTCGCGGCGAACTCTGGGACGCCGATCTGGTGTCCGGTCGGATGATCCGGCGCAATCGGCTTGAGCATCTGGCCGTGACCCGCGAGGCCAGCAACGACAGCCTGGAGGCCTACGCACCCTTTGTGCACGAGGACGACCGGCCCCGATTCAATGCGGCCATGGTGGCCAGCATGAAGGGTTCGGCCGATCTGTTCGAATGCAGCTACCGCAGTCGCGACATCGATGGTCAGTGGCGTTGGCTGCTGTCGCGGGGCCGGGTGTTCTCGCGGGACGCCATGGGCAGAGCCACGCGCATGGTCGGCACCACCTTCGACATTACCGAATTGCGGGCCAACGAGGACGCCCTGCGCAAGTCGGAAGACCGGCTCAATCTGGCGCTGTGGAGCAGCGGCGACGAGATGTGGGACATCGATCTGGCCGGTGGCGTGGTCCGCCGGGAGAATCCGCTGGCGGTCGTCGCGCTGTCACCAGAAACGCAGTTTGCGTCCCTGCAGGACTACATGAAGCATGTCCATCCTTCCGATCAGGAGCGGCTGCGCAATGCCCTGATCACGCACCTGAAGGGAGATGTCGACCATTTCGAGTGCGGTTACCGGGTGGTGGCTGCGAACGGTGGCTGGCTGTGGGTGCTCGGCAGGGGGCGTGTGCGGGCCCGCGACGAGCAGGGCCGGGCCACACGTCTGGTCGGCACCAATCGTGACATCACCCAACTCAAGCAGGTCGAGGAAGATCTGCGCCGGCTCAACGAGGAACTGGAAGTACGTGTTTCCAAGCGCACCGAGGCGCTGGAGCAGAGCAACACCGATCTCAAGCGCACCCTGGACCAACTGACCCGGGCACAAAGACAGCTGGTGGAATCGGAAAAGCTGGCGGCGCTGGGCGGCCTGGTGGCGGGTGTGGCGCACGAGATCAATACGCCGCTGGGCGTAGGGGTCACGGCGGCATCGCATCTGCAACAGGAAACCGAGAGTCTGGCCCGCCTGATGGCGGACTCGCGCATGACCCGAGCCGACCTGGATCGCTTCATCGAACAGGCTCGGCTGAGCAGCGATCTGGTGTTGCGCAATCTGGATCGTGCCAGCCATCTGGTGAAGAGCTTCAAGCAGGTGGCAGTCGATCAATCCAGCGAGCAGCGCCGGGTCATCAATGCCCGCGACTATCTCGGTGAGATCCTGTTGTCCCTGCATCCGCGAATCAAGAAGACCCGGGCCAAGGTTGTGATCGAGTGTCCCGAGGATCTGACCATGGATACCTATCCAGGGGCGCTGTATCAGATTGTCGTCAACCTGGTGATGAATTCCCTGGTGCACGCCTTTGACGACGACACCGAGGGACAGATCCGGATCGAAGTTCAGCGGCAAGACGACCTGGTCTCGCTCGAGTATCGGGACAATGGCAAGGGCATGCCCGAAGACATCCGTCGGCGCGTGTTCGAACCCTTCTTCACCACGCGCAGGGGCAGCGGTGGCAGTGGTCTGGGCCTGCATATCGTCTACAACCTGGCGACCCAGATCTTGCGCGGCACGGTCAGTTGCGACAGCGAACTCGGTCAGGGCACCAGCTTCCGCTTCCTGATACCCAGAATTGCGCCGGCCGGCGCTGAGACCGCCGAAGCCAAGAGGAACGGCGGATGATGCGGGCGATCGCGGCAGCCTGCTTGGCATGCGTCTGGCTGCTGGCATTCCCGGCGCTGGCCCAAGGGGGCGAGGCCACCATTGATTCGGTGCGTTTCCGCAATTTCGGGATTTCCAGTGGCCTGTCCCAGGTCACCGCACGGGCCTTGCTGCAGGACGAGCGCGGATTTCTCTGGATCGGTACGCAGGACGGGCTCAATCGCTTTGACGGTTACAACTTCAAGGTCTATTCCCGCGATCGGCGCGACGCTTCGAGTCTGGGTGACAACCACATCACAACCCTGGTTCGTGGCGACCAGGGTTTGATCTGGATCGGAACCATGTCCGGTGGGCTCAATCGGCTGGATCCGTCGAACGATCAGATCATGGTCTATCGCAACCGGCCCGATGCAGCCGACAGCCTGGCCGCCGATGGCGTGGTCTCGCTGCTGAAGATGGCGAGCGGCAGCCTCTGGGTCGCCACCACGGCCGGCGGCCTGCAGAGCTTCGATCCGGAGTCGGCGCTGTTTACCGGGATTGGGCCTGCTGCCTCCAGACTGGGAGTGATCCGCAGCATGATCGCCCTGCCTGATGGCGGCGTCTGGCTGGGTGGCACCCGCGGCTTGTGGCGCTACCAGCCCGAGCAGGATCAATGGGCGCCAGTGGCTTCGGATCTGGCCGGATTGAGTGATATCCAGGCGCTGGCAGCCGACCGCGATGGCAGTCTCTGGGTCGGCACCACCCGGAGCGGGCTCTGGCATCTGGACGCCGAGGGCCGGGAACTGATGCAGTACCGCAATGAACCCGGTCGCAGTGACGCCTTGCCCGATGATCAGGTGCGGGCCTTGCTGTACACCCGCAGCGGCCAGCTCTGGGTGGGTACCATGAATGGTCTGGCCATTCACCAGCCGGCCTCAGATCACTTTCTCACCTGGCGCTACGACGCCGGCGATGCCGGCAGTCCGGCCGGAAACCGCATTGCATCCCTGTACGAAGACCGCGACGGACTGATCTGGATCGGCTCGTGGACTGGCGGATTCAGCATCCACAACCCGGCGACCCAGGTGGTCCGGTTGATCCGCAATCATGGTCGAGACCGGACCAGTCTGCCGGCGAGTCCGGTACGGGCGCTTTGGATGGACCATGACGGCACGCTCTGGATGGGCATCCTCGAAGGCGGTGGCCTGATTCACTACGATCTCGAGCGCGGCGTGCTGCAGCGTTGGGTTCACGACCCTGGCGATCCTGACTCGCTCGCGGGTGATGTCGTGCAGTCGATTGCGCGCACGCCTGACGGTCGCTTGTGGGTCGGCACCCAGGGTGCCGGCATCTCGCGCATGCGTATCGATGGCAGCGGCTTCGACCACTTCAAGCGCGGCGATCAACCCGGAAGCCTGGGCGACAACGTTATCCAGGTGCTCTACATCGATCGCGTCGGGGAGCTGTGGGTGGGCTCGGAAACGGGCGGTCTGGCGCATTGGCTGGGCGAGGAACGGGGCTTCGAGGTCTATCGGAACGACCCCGCCGACCCTCGGAGCCTGCAGACCAACAGCATCTACAGCATCGCCGAAACGCGCGATGGCAGCTTCTGGGTGGGCACCTTCGGCGCTGGTCTGGCCCGATTCGATCGCAGCAAGGGCCAGTTCGAGCACTTCCGGGAAGAGCCTGGAAATCTCACTTCCATCAGCCACAACTCGGTGTCCATCGTCACTGAAACCCACGATGGTGTGATGTGGGTGGGGACTCAGGGCGGTGGGATCAATCGGGTGGATCGCTTTGCTGATGGCACGCTGAAGTTCACGGCCATCGGCAAGCGCGAGGGCCTTGGAGCCGAAGCCATCGGCACCCTGATCGAGGATCGCAATGGCATCCTCTGGATCGGCACCACCGTCGGGGTCAATTCCTATGATCCTGCCACCCGTGAGGTGCGCAGTTTCAGCGCCAGCGATGGCATGGACAAATCCGGCTATTTCATCGGCAGCGTGGCCCGGGGCGAAGACGGCATGATCTATTTCGGTGGCCTGCGCGGGGTGCTGGCTTTTGATCCCGAGCATCTGCCGCAACGTGGACGGGCGCCGCGCGTGGTGCTCACCGAATTGCGCCTCAACAATGCGCCGGTGCGGTTGCGGCACATGGATCCTGACTCGCCCTTGCCGCGAGCCATTCATGCCGTCGATGAGCTGAATCTGCCGCCGGGCTTGTCGAGCGTTGCTCTGGACTATTCGGCGATGGATTTCGCCAATCCGGATGGTCTGCGCTATGCCTACCGGCTGGATGGTCTGGACACGGACTGGATCCAGAGCGCCGGACTGTCGCGAACGGCGGCCTACACCAATCTCAGCCCCGGCGACTATCTGCTGCGTGTGCGCGCCAAGGACGGCGAGGGTGGCGACTATGGTCCGGAGACACGGCTGCGCCTGAGCGTGTCTCCGCCGGCCTGGCGCAGCAATGGCGCCATTGCTGGCTATGTGGCCGTGTTCAGCCTGTTGGTGGCAGGCCTGGCGCTGATCACCCGTCGGCGCTGGGAGCGTGACCGTCGCGCCGCCGAGGCCGTCCGCCGCAGCGAAGAGCGGCTGAAGCTGGCGCTGTGGGGGAGTCGCGACGAGCTCTGGGATCTGGATCTGCGCACCGGCAGGATGGACCGCGAGAACATCCTGCCGATCATCAGTCACGCCGCCCAGGTCCAGTTCAAGAGCCGCGAGCAGTTCCTGAAGCAGGTCCATCCTGACGATCAGCCCGATGTGCTGAATGCGCTGAATCAGCATGTGCTTGGCGAATCCGAGTTCTACGAAAACACCTTCCGCATGCGCACGCTGGATGGCACCTGGTGCTGGGTGCTTTCGCGTGGTTTTGCGGTGGAGCGCGATGCCCAGGGACGGGCGCTGCGCATGGTCGGCACCAGTCGCGATGTCAGCGCCAGCGCCGAATCCGCTGAAGCCCTTCGGCGCCTGAATGACGAGTTGGAACAGCGCGTGGAGGAGCGCACGCGGGCGCTGAGGCTGTCCAACCGCGAGCTGCAGTTCACGCTCGGCGAACTGAAGAACATGCAGAAGCAGCTGGTGGAATCCGAGAAGATGGCGGCGCTGGGTGGACTGGTGGCCGGCATCGCCCACGAGATCAACACGCCACTGGGCATCGGCGTGACCGCCGCGTCGCACCTGGAAGACGCCACCCGCGAACTGATGAAGGTCATCGCCGATGGCCGGATCACGCGCTCGACGCTGGCGGCCTATCAGAACGACGCTCTCAGCAGTGCCCAGCTGATTCTGTCCAACCTGCGCCGAGCTGGCCAGCTGATCAAGAGCTTCAAGCAGGTGGCGGTCGATCAATCCAGCGAGCAGGCGCGTGAGATCGATCTCAAGAGCTATCTCGAGGAAGTACTGGTTTCATTGGGGCCGGCGCTGAAGAAGACCGCGCACAAGATCACCATCAGCTGTCCTGAAGATCTGCATGTGCGCACCTTCCCGGGTGCCATTTCGCAGATCGTGGTCAATCTGGTGATGAATTCGGTGATCCATGGTTTCGAGGGGATCGCCGAGGGCGCGATTCGCATCGAGTGCCAGAGCTATGACGAGGAGTGGTTGCTGCTGTATCGCGACAATGGCGTGGGCATGAGCGAAGAGGTGCGCCAGCGCGTGTTCGATCCCTTCTTCACCACCAAGCGCGGCCAGGGCGGCAGCGGCCTGGGCCTGCACGTGGTCTACAACCTGGTGACTCAACTGCTGCATGGTTCGCTGGACTGCATCAGTTCGCCCGGGCAGGGCGTGGAATTCCAGATTCAGATGCCCAAACGTGCGGATTGAGCGGGCGGCTTGCGCATGGCGCCACGGATAGCCACCAGCAGCACACCCGAGAGCACCAGAGCGCCGCCGATCAGCAGGCGCGGGCCGGGGCGGTCACCCCAGACCAGCACGCCCAGGGCCACGGCAAACACCGGCGTCAGCAACAGCATCGGCGTCACCTGGGCCACCGGATGGCGCTGCAGCAGCACGAACAGCAGGCCGTGCCCGACCAGCGAAGCTGCCACCGCTGAATACAGCACGCCCGACCAATCCAGCCAGCTGGCGTCCGTAAACAGCGACCAGCTCATCGGCGTGCTGAACCAGGCGGCCAGCAACAGCGGCGGAATGCTGATGGCGGCCGTCCAGGCTTGCAGCTGGAAGGTGTGCATGCCCTTCAGTGTGCGCAGCAGGGTGGTGCCGAGGGCCAGCCACGCGGCCGCCATCAGCGACAGCCCCAGCGCCTTGGGCGCATCCAGCACCAGCGGATCGAAGCCCAGCAACACCACGCCGGAAAAGGCGATGGCAATCCCCAGTGCGGCACTGCGTGTGGGGCGCTCGCCGAGCAGCCACCAGGCCAGCAGTGCGGTCATCGGGATGTAACTCTGCAGGCTGATCGCCACCGAGCTGATGTCCCCGGCAGCCGCAATCGCCCAGAAATTGAAGCCGAAATGCAGCGCGCCATTGCACAATGCCACCAGCAGCAATCGAGCACGCATGTCCACTGGCACCGGTTTCAGCCAGCGCAGCAGAAACAGCAGAACCACCAGCAGGCGCAGCGCCGTGAACACCACCGGCGGAAAGTGCTTCAAGGCCGAGGCCGAGGCCAGGAAATTGCCGGCCCAGGCCAGGCAGATCAGCGTCACCAGCAGCAGGTCGCGGGGAGGTAACATGAGAGGCGCGCGATCAGAGAGGCGCGAAGCATCGCGCAGTGGCCGCGAGTGAACCATCAAGAGGCGCTGATCGGGGTCGGCCGGAGCGCTCCCGTTGAACTCGCAAGTCGTGATCTGGTTCCGGCAGCGACGCATGGTTGGGGCTAAGCTATTGCGCAGCCTGCGGAGGTGGCCGGTGAAGCCGATGGTCAAGGTGCTCATTTGGATAGTTTTGGCCTTGCCGACACTGGCCAGCGCCCAGAATGCCGTCGTCTATGACGATGCCCTCGGTCCGGGATTCCAGAACTGGAGCTGGGCCACTGTAAACCTCAGCGTGAACAACCCGGTGCACGCCGGGCAGTTCGCGATTTCGATGGAGCCGGACAATTTCGAGGGCCTGTATTTCGCATCGCCGGGTGTGGTGCGCAGCTTTGCCGACTACGATGGGCTGCGGCTGTGGGTGCATGGCGGCAGCGCCGGCGGACAGAACCTGCGTCTGGTCTTTCAGTTGGGACAGACCATCGTCTTCGAACGGCCGCTGGCGCAGATCGTCAGCGGCGGCGCGCTGGTGGCCGGGCAGTGGCGTCAGGGCTTCCAGTCCTTTGCCGGGGCGGGCGCGCCGGTCGGCAGTTTCGACGGCATCATCCTGCAGGACGGCAGCGGCGCCAACCAGTCGCCGATCTTCGTCGATGACGTGACTCTGGAGCGCAGCGGGCCGCCGCCGGGGCCGGTGACGGTCAGCATCGATCTGCAGGGCGCCCGTAGAACCATCGACCCGATGATCTACGGCGTCAACTTCGGTAGCGAAGCCCAGCATGCCGATCTGCGCTATCCGACGCGGCGCTGGGGCGGCAACAGCACCAGCCGCTACAACTGGCAGTTCGATGTCCACAACACCGCCAACGATTACTTCTTCCAGAACATTGCCGACGGCAATGGCGTCAATCTGCCGGACAATTCCAGCGCCAACCAGTTCGTGGTAGCGACCAAGGCCCAGGGCGGCGAAGCGCTGCTGACAGTGCCGACGCTGGGTTGGGTACCCAAGGACTCGCGAGTGAAGCTCTGGGGTTTCTCGCAGATGCTCTATGGCGCCCAGACCCTGGACGAATGTCGCTTCTATCTGCCGAATCCGCCGCCCTGGTGCAGCGCCGATGCCGGCAACGGATTGTGCGCGAACGGGCCCTTCTGCCAGGGCGGCAAGATTGTCGGCAACGATCCCCTGGATACCTCCAAGCCGGCGCCGCCCAGCTATGCCGGCGACTGGGTCACGCATCTGCGTGCTCGTCATGGCGTCGCCGGGCAGGGTGGAGTCAAGTATTTCGCGCTGGACAACGAGGCCATGCTCTGGGATTCCACCCATCGCGATGTGCACCCGCAGCCGGCTACCTATGACGAAGTCTGGACTCGTGGGCGCGATCGTGCCTTTGCCATCAAGGCGATCGAGCCCGGTGCCTTGATCTTCGGGCCTGTGACCTGGGGCTGGTGCGATTTCTGGACCAGCGCCGCCGACGCCGCGCTCGGCAACTGTTTCGAGGGCCCGGACCGTACCGCGCACGCCGGCACGCCCTTCGTCGAATGGTATCTGCAACGGGTCTGTGCCGAGACGGGGCCCGGCGGCATACGCGCCGTGGACTATCTGGATCTGCATTATTACCCGCAGGGTGACGGCATTGCCGGGCTGGACAATGACGTCAATGCCGGCGAGCAGCCCGATGTGCAGGCGCGGCGCATGCGCTCGCTGCGCGAGCTCTACGACGCCACCTATGTCAGTGAATCCTGGATCGGCCAGACCGGCTATCCGGTGCCCAATTTGCTGCCGCGCGCCCGCGCCGCCATTGCCGCCCGCTGCCCAGGCGTCAAGCTGGCGCTGACCGAATACAAATGGGGACCGGACAATGGCATCAGCAGCGCCGTTGCCCAGGCCGAACTGCTGGCCATCTTCGGGCGTGAGGGCGTGTCCTACGCCACCCGCTGGGTGGCACCCGAGGTGGGTACGCTGGCCGAACAGGCCTTCCGCCTTTACCTGAACTACGATGGCAGCCACACCCGTGTGACGGGTGACTCCATACCGGCCAGTTCGACCCTGCCCGACAGCGTGGGTGCCTACGCGGTGGAGCGGGCTGATGGCGCCTTGCAATTGTTGTTGTTCAATCGCGACTTCACGGCACGGGACGTCAGCGTGGATCTGAGCGGCACTTCCGCCCTGAGCTATAGCGGCTGGCGTTTGCAGTCCTCCGGTTATTCCGGCATTGCAGCGGGAGTGCCGATCGCCGGCAATAGCATCAACCTGACACAGGTGCCGGCGCTCAGCGCGACCCTGCTGGTCATCCAGCGCGCCAGTGCGGGCGATTCGATCTTCTCGAACGGGTTCGAGTGAGGCTGCTGCCCGCGTTCAATGGCAGGGGATGCCTGGCTTGTTGCGCGCAAGCCTTGTGAGCCTGGCCGTGAATCAAGGGCCCGTGGGAGGCTCGTGGCGCAGTGCGGTTCCGCTGTAGCATGCACCGCGCCGGCAACTTCTCGATTGTGACAGTCATGCGGTAGCGAGCACTATCCGCGCCAGCTATGGTGCGCGTCGCCGAAATGGCTTGTCAGCATCGATTTTGACCATATTGCCGCCCGTGATCGGTACTTGCCCAGCTTGTGCCCTGGTCCTCCGGCAGCAGTCCAGTAAATCTGCATTAACGGAACTCACGATCCCATGGAACCCAAGCCTGCGCCGGGACCCGAACTGACCGCCAAGTCCAGCAGTCGCTGGATCCTCAACCTCGCTGCGGCTTTGCTGTTTCTAGTCGCGATCGGCTTCTATATCGACTTGCGCGGCGGGGAAGTCAGTCTGTATCTGCTGGTGGCCGCCGTGATCGGCGGATACATGGCACTCAACATCGGCGCCAACGATGTCGCCAACAACGTCGGACCTGCGGTCGGCTCCAAAGCGCTCAAGCTGGGCGGTGCCATCCTCATTGCGGCCATCTTCGAGGCGGCTGGCGCCCTGATTGCTGGGGGCGATGTTGTCGGTACCATCAAGAGCGGCATCATCAATCCCGGAGCCATCGCCGACAAGGACGTGTTCATCTGGCTGATGACCGCGGCGCTGCTGGCCGGTGCGCTCTGGCTCAATATCGCGACCGCGTCTGGGGCGCCAGTTTCCACCACCCATTCCATCGTCGGCGGCGTGCTCGGTGCCGGAATTGCCGCGGGTGGATGGGATATCGCCAACTGGGGACAGATGGGGCAGATTGCCGCCAGTTGGGTCATTTCACCGGTGCTGGGCGGCGTGATCTCGGCCGCGTTTCTGTATCTGATCAAACGTACCATCACCTACCAGCCCGACATGCTGGTCGCCGCCAGAAAGGTGGTTCCGATGCTGCTGGCGCTGATGGCCTGGGCATTCACCACCTATCTGGTGATGAAGGGGTTGACGCAGATCTGGAAGGTAGGGTTCGGCGCCGCCTCCCTGATCGGATTGGGATGCGCTATCGCCACCTATTTCTTCACCGGACCCCGGGTGGCGGCTGCCTCTGCGAGCCTGGAGAGCAGCAAGCAGTCGGTCAATGGGCTGTTCACGATGCCGCTGATCTTCTCGGCGGCGCTGCTCAGCTTTGCCCATGGTGCCAACGACGTGGCCAACGCTGTTGGGCCCTTGGCGGCGATCAACGAGGCCGTGACGCACGGGGCAGTGGCGGCCAAGGCTGCCATTCCCATTTGGGTGATGATGGTAGGCGCCCTGGGTATTGCCTTGGGACTGGCGCTATACGGCCCCAAGTTGATCAAGACCGTGGGCACGGGCATCACCGACCTCGACCAGATGCGCGCCTTTTGTGTGGCCATGGCAGCCTCGATCACGGTTATCGTTGCCTCCCAGCTGGGACTGCCGGTCAGCTCTACCCATATCGCAGTGGGCGCGGTGTTCGGGGTGGGGTTCCTGCGCGAGTACATCAAGGCCAGCTATGGCCGCATGATTGATGTGATCATGGAGCACCACGCCGGCAGAGATCAGTCGGTGGTAGAGGCCTATCTGGAGAAGTTCCGCGCTGCCAGCATCGAGCAGAAGGGCGCCATGCTGGCAGAATTGAAAGCCAGCAAGCAGGCGTTTGCGGACAGCCATTTGTCAAAGAAGGAACGCAAGGGCCTGAAGGTTATCTACCGCCAGGAGCTGGTGAAGCGTTCGGTTCTGATGCGCATCGTTGGTGCTTGGCTGATCACGGTTCCAGCTTCCGCCTTTCTGGGCGCGCTCTTGTTCTTTGCCATCCGCGGCATGATGTTGCCCTGAGCCGTTGCCGCTATGGTCGAGTCCGATGGAGGCTATCCATGAACTACGAGCTAGAAGGCGGCCCGCAAGAGCCAGGCGAACGTTCATGCAGAGCAGATCACAGTGCCGTGGCTGAAGCGAAAGTTTCCAATGGATTCGATCCTGAGCATCGCCACTTTGCAACCGGGGGGATAGCATCGGCGATTCCTTTCTCAGCGACGGCTGCCCGCCATGTTCAGCACCCGATCTGTGGTTCGCCTGGTGACGCTGGCTTGCGGTGTCTTGTTGCTGCTGGCTTGTGCCAGCCCGCCACCGAAACCGGCCGCTGCAGCGGCTGAGGCGCCGACCCGGCCGATCGCGCAGCTGAGTGAGCGCTACACCACCACGCCATCGCCGGTGGACAACATCGACTCGGTGGTGGTCTGGCGCGGCCCGGCTGGTGAGAACTGGCTGATTGCCTCGGCCAAGGATGTCCACAACCTGGCGGTGTTCGACGCTGACAGCGGTGCCAATCTGCGGCGCGTAGGCGCACCGGGCACAGGGCTCGGTCAGTTCGGTCGCCCCAACGGGCTGGCTGTGATCGACGATCTGCTGTTCGTGGTCGAGCGCAACAATCATCGGGTTCAGGTGCTGGCTCTGCCGGATTTCCAGCCTCTGGTCGTGTTTGGTGGTGATGAGCTCAAGGTGCCCTACGGCCTTTGGATGGAACGCACCGGGATCGGCCAGTACGATGTCTATGTGACCGACAGCTATCAGCTGGCGGATGGTCGGCCACCTCCGCTGGCGCAATTGTCCGAACGGGTCAAGCGCTACCGAGTCGTACGCGATGGCACTGGCGCCAGAAGCAGTTTTCTCGGCAGCTTCGGCGACACCAGCGACAACGGTGCGCTGCGCTGGGTGGAGTCGATCTACGGTGATCCCAGACATGGTCGTTTGCTGATCGCCGAGGAGTTCGAGGAGATCGGCAGCACCTTGCGGGTCTATGACATGGCTGGCCGCTACCTCGGCATCGATCTGGACCGGAGTCAGTTCGATGGCCAGGCCGAGGGCATCGCTTTGTGGGCCTGCCCGGACGGTTCCGGCTACTGGCTGGCCACCGATCAGCGTCAGGACGGCAACCGCTTCCAGGTCTTCGATCGGGTGACGCTCGAGCACATCGGTGGGTTCGCTGGTGCTCACACCAGCAACACCGATGGGATCTATCTGCAACCAGCCGCGACGCCCGCGTTCCCGCGCGGCGTATTCTTCGCCGTGCATGACGATCAGGCCGTATCCGCCTTTGACTGGCGTGATATTGCCAAGGCCGTGGGATTGCGTGAAAGCTGCGAGTAAGCCGGCAGGGCGGGGCAGGTGAACGTAACCCTTTCAGAACTCAGGCTGCAATCGCCGGTGGTCGCCGTATGATCAAGAGTGCGGGTCTGCCGACGAGGGTTCCGGGTGGATTTCGGGCCCCTCGGACGGGGGGCTGCCCGGCACCAGAGTGAATGCTCATGATTCGGGGCGATCGAATCAACCTCCTTCACTACAGGAAGCACAACGATGAATGCTTTGTGGACGGCCATGGCGGTCATGGTGCTCTCGACCGGCGCGGCACAAGCCGCCCAGAATTGCTCTTCGGGTGCGCCCTTTGTTGCGCCAGCCAGTCGCTACACCGACAACGGCAATGGCACGGTCACGGATACTCAGACTGGCCTGATGTGGAAACAGTGCAGCGAAGGACAAACTGCGCCCACCTGCAGCGGTACCCAGAGCCTGTTGCGCTGGGACGAGGGCCAGGCGGCTGCCGCGGACAGCGAGTTCGCCGACTTCGATGATTGGCGAGTGCCCACGGTCGACGAACTGGAAAGCCTGGTCGAAACCGCCTGCCAGGAACCGGCCATCAACGAATCGGTCTTCGCCAACACCTATTCTGGCGGCTATTGGACCTCGTCCAGTCATCCGATGGGGAACAAGTACTTCTGGTATGTTGATTTCCGTCTGGGCAAGCGCGATTTCAACGGCAAATCCAGCAACTACGGCCTGCGGCTGGTACGTCGCGCGCAGTAGTCACCGCTGCATGTCGGTCCCCGCTCCTGGGTGAGGCCGGGTAATCCGCTGGGAGTGGGCACGCAGATGAACGAGGCGATCAGGGCGTTGCTGGAAGCCCATGTCCAGCACGAGCTGGCACGGTTCAGCGCCCGCAGGGTGCGCCAGACGCTGCGCAGCGAAGTGTCCATGCTGTTCGTCTGGCTCGGGACCGCCCGCTTGCGTGATCTGATGACGCCCGATCAGTTGTCAGGCCTGATTGCCCGCCAGGTGGTGCACCGTCCCTTGCCTGGCGCCATCGCCGAGACGGCCATGGCGTTGAGTCGGCGCGCGCTCGAATCGACCGCCAACCGCAACACGGCGGTCGCTGATATCTGCTCGCGTCCGGTTTTTGATGCTGCGCTGGCCAAGATGGCAGGCCTTGAGGACGCCCGGCGCGATCTCATCCACCGGCTGGTCAGCAGCACGGTCTATAGCCAACAGATCTCCGAAGCGCTGTTCACCGGCATCAAGGATTATCTGCTGACCGAAAACATTCTGGCCCAGAAGGTTCCCGGGCTGGCCTCGCTGATCAAGCTTGGCAAGTTTGCAGTCAACAAGACCCTGCAGCCCCTGGAGGCCGCCGTCGAAAAGACGGTCAAGGCCTATATTGAGCACAATCTGGGCAGCACGATCCGTCGCAGCGAGCAGTCGATCAACGCCTACTTTGATCAGAACCGGATCAGCGCCTTGGGAAACAAGGTCTGGGAGGGCGTCGCCAGCCGGCCCATCTCCGACTACAGTGGCCTGCTCGACGGCAATGACATGGACGATCTGGTCGCGATTGGCCTCGACTTCTGGCTGCAGTTTCGGAAGACGCCGTATTTCGAGGCGATCTACACCGATCTGGTGCGGGCCTTCTTCGAGCAACATGGGGACAAGCCACTGGCGGCACTGCTGGCCGACTTTGGTGTGACTGAGAAGCATGCGGTCTCCGAACTCGCCCAGCTGCTGGTTCCGGCCGTGGCGGCGGCACTGGCCGATGGCTATCTGGAGCGGCGCATCCGCAACCAGCTGGAGAGTTTTTACGAGGCGCCAGCGACGGCGACGCTGATCGCCGGACTGGCGCCGGCCGGATTGGGCGAAAGTGTGGTCGGGCAACGCCGCCCGGGTTCAAAGCAGACTGCATCTGCCAACAAGCCCAGAGCGAAGCGCAAGCCTGTCTGACGCTACGCGCAATCTGAAACCGATGCTCGGCCGCATTCTGCCGTGAGTGCGGTCGGCTGATGCGGCAAGCGCGAGCGCCGAGGAGCGCCATGATTCGCGCATCATGCTAGGTTTCCGGGTCTCCTGACTACGCGATGGGTGCGCATGCCCAGCGATCTGTCCCCCGCACGCCGCCTGGCGCTGATTGCAGGTCCCGCCCTGGGTCTGACCCTGGGTCTGCTGCTGCTCTCGGTCGGCAAGACCCCGGCGATGGCCTTCGTGGCCGGTCTGACGGTCTGGGTGGCCAGCTGGTGGATCTTCGAACCGATTCCGATTCCGCTGACTTCACTGTTGCCGCTGGCGCTGCTGCCGATGGCGGGCGTGCTGACCCCGGCTCAGGTCGGGCAATCCTACGGTGATCCGCTGATCCTGCTGCTGATGGGCGGCTTCATGCTCAGCCAGGCATTGGAGAAATCAGGCGTGCATCGGCGTCTGGCACTGGGCATGCTGGGTCTGACCGGCGGCCGTGGCGGGCGACCGCTGGTGTTCGGATTCCTGATTGCGTCGGCCAGCCTCAGCATGTGGATCTCGAATACCGCGACCTGCCTGATGCTGCTGCCGATTGCCCTGGCCGTGTTGAGCGACAGCGAGGATCAGCGACTGGTGCTGGCGGTCTTGCTGGCGATCGCCTACGGCGCCAGCGTTGGCGGACTGGCGACCCCGATCGGCACGCCGCCGAATCTGATCTTCATGAAGGTCTACGAGCAGAGCACCGGGCTGGATGTCAGTTTTACCGACTACATGCGCTGGGGGCTGCCGGTAGTGCTGTGTTTCATTCCACTGATCGGGCTGTATCTGACCCGTGGCATGCAGCGAGGACAAAGCCTGCAGTTGCCGAATCCCGGTGTCTGGCGTCCGGCCGAGCGTCGGGTGCTGACGGTGTTCGCGCTGACCGCGTTGGCCTGGATCACGCGCTCGGAGCCCTTCGGCGGCTGGAGCAGCTGGCTCGATCTGCCGGGTGCCAACGACGCCTCGGTGGCGATGCTGGCCTGCGTCGTGCTGGCGCTGATTCCGGACGGAGAGAGCGCGCGGCCCGGGCGATTGCTGGATTGGGAGCACGCGCAGCGTACGCCCTGGGGCATCCTGCTGCTGTTCGGCAGCGGTGTGGCCCTGGCAGCGGGCTTTGGCGCCTCCGGTCTGAGCGGCTATCTGGGTGAGCTGATTGGCAGCGGGCTCGGTGCCTTGCCGGTGATTGCCGTCATCGTGCTGATTGCCTTCAGCGTGACCTTCCTGACCGAGGTGACGTCCAACACCGCCACCGCTACGCTGCTGATGCCTATCCTGGCCGCTGCTGCCATCGGCGCCGACATGGATCCGAAACTGCTGATGATTCCCGCCGCCATGAGTGCCAGCTGTGCCTTCATGCTGCCGGTGGCTACCGGTCCCAACGCCGTGGTCTTCGGCTCCGGTCGCATCACCATCGCCGAGATGGCGCGCGAAGGACTGGCAGTGAATCTGATCGGCGTCGTTGTGATCTCCAGCTTGTGCTGGCTGATGTTGTGAGCGCGGCAGCCGTTGTCCGCGCGACAGACGAAAGGCAGCATCGGCGGGTTGATGACGCTGCCAGACAGCCAGGCATGCGATCGAGCCGAGACAATCGCCTCCCGGCGGCGCCGGGCGAAACCGATTCAGGAACCGATGCACATCCATGACAGCCCGTGAACTCGCTTCCCGCTGGTCCAGCCTGGATGCCGCCAGCCGAGAGAATCAGCTGCATGAGCTGCGTGGTCGCGACCCGCAACTGGCGCGCGAGGTGGAAGCCCTGCTGGCTGCCGTGACCATGGAAACCGCTGCGCCGGAGGCCGGATCCGATGCAGTTGCGCCTGCCGATCTGGAGCGCATCGGGCCCTATCGCATCCTCGAACGTATCGGCAGCGGCGGCATGGGCAGTGTCTATCTGGCTCTGCAGCCAAACCCCGAGCGCCGGGTGGCCTTGAAGACCATCCGCCAGGAGCTCGCGAGCCCGCGCCTGCGCGAGCGTTTCGCGCACGAAGCGCGCTTTCTGGCAGCGCTGGAGCACCCGGGTATTGCCCGTGTCTACGAGAGCGGCAGCGCCATGACTGCAGACGGCGAACTGCCCTATCTGGCCATGGAATACGTGGCCGGGCAGCCACTGCTGGAGGCTGCCCGCCGGGGTGCATGGTCCCTGGAAAAGCGTGTGGGTGTGCTGATCGCGCTGGCAGAAGCGGTACAGCATGCGCACGTGCGCGGCATCGTTCATCGTGATCTCAAGCCCGCCAACATTCTGGTCGATGAGCACGATCAACCCAAGATTCTGGATTTCGGCGTTGCCCGGGCCATCGATGTCGAGCCCACTGCGAGTGCGCGACTGACTTTTGTCGGCGAGGTCGTCGGCACTCTGTACTACATGAGCCCGGAGCAGTTGAGCGGCGATCCGACTCGGGTCGACGCGCGCTCGGATGTGTATGCCCTGGGGGTGATCGCCTACGAACTGCTGAGCGGCGAGCTGCCCTATGCCGAGACCGAGAATTCACTGATCGAAGTCATCCGCAGCCGGGAGTCCACACCGCCGAGGCCGCTGGCGGAACGCCATCCGGAGTTCCGCGGCGAACTCGACATCATCGTCATGAAGGCGCTCGCGGGCGATATCCAGGCGCGCTATCAGAGTGCCCAGGCGCTGGCGGAGGATCTCACGCGCTTTCTGGAGCACCGGCCGATCCTGGCGCGCGCGCCCAGTGCCTGGTATCTGCTGGCGAAGTTCACGCGCCGCAATCGGGTCGCGGTTGCGGCGGCGGCGGTGGTCCTGCTGGCGTTGATCGCGGCGACTGTATTCAGCCTCCGCGCTGCAGACGAGGCTACCCGGGCGCTGGCCGAGGCCACTGCACGCGGGGCCGAGCTGACCGCCGTCAACGGTTTTGTCGAACAGATGCTGGTCAGTGCCGATCCGGAATCCGGCGGCAGTCAGGACCGACCGCTGAGCGAGGTGCTCGACGGCGCCGAACGGGCGCTCGACAGCGAGCGTTCGCCGCGCACTGCCGGCCAGGTGGCGATGTTGCTGGCGCGCACCTGGAGTGGATTGGGTGATAGCGAGCGCGTCGACCGCCTGCTGGCCCGGGCCCAGCCCTGGGTGGAACAAGGCTTCGGCGCGCGCAGTCCCGAGCGTTTCGAACTGGAATCAATGCGGGCCATCGAGCTGGGCAAGCGCGGTGATCCGGATGCCGCGTTGGCGGCCTTCGATGGCTTGCTGCGAGACATGCAGCAGGCCGGACTGGATCCCGGTCTGGCGGCGGATCAGATACGCCTGGCCCAGGCCCAGGTGATGCAGGCCAAGGGCGAAGCCCAGGCCGCCGTCGATCTGATCAATGAGGTGTTGGCCCGCAACGGCCCGACGCTGGCGCGCGAATCGCCTGAAGAATACGACGGTGCGCGCTACAACCTGGCATTCGCACAGCTCTTCCTGGGTGATTTCCCGGCCGCCGAGGCGCTGTTGCGTGAGGTCATGGCGGGTGAGACCGAGCGCCTGGGCGCTGATCATCCGCAGACGCTGTACACCGTCAAGGCGCTGGGGCAGGCGCTGCATCGCCAGGGCCGGCTGGCCGAGGCCGAGCCGCTGTATCGCATGGTTTACGAGAAGCGCAAGGCCGCCTACGGCCCGGAACATCGGACCACCCTCAATGCGGCCACCCAGCTCGCCGCCGGACTGGTGTCACTCAAGCGTCCGGCCGAAGCCGAGCCGATTCTGCGCGAGGTCATTCAGGCCATGGAAGCGCGTGACGAGCAGCGCAGTCCGCAATTCGTCGCCAATCTGAATATTCTTGCCGGGGCGCTGGCACAGCTGGATCAGCTCGACGAAGCGCTGGCACTGACCGCGCGCGGCATGGCCATCGAGAAGGACATCGGCGCCCCGAATCAGGACACTCTGGCGGCGCGCAATCAGCACGCGACCCTGCTGCTGCGCCTGGGCCGCGTCAGTGCCGCCAGCGCTGAATTTGCCGAGCTGCTGCCGCTGGTCGAGAGCACTCTGGGTCGCGAGCACATCCATTACGCCACCTTCAGTAGTCAGGCCGCAGCCTGCGACCTGGCCGAGCAGCAATACGAGCGTGCCCGCCAGCGCCTGGAAGCGGTGCTGCCGGCCCTGGAGGCACGTTTTGGCCCCGGGCATCCGCGCACGCGGGAAGCCTATCAGCGCCTGGCGCAGGCTCATGCGGGACTTGGTGATGAAGCGCGGGCGGCCGAGTTCAGCAGCAAGGCGGACGCCGGTCTCGCGGACTGAGGCGGCACCGGGCCATTGCCCCGCTTGTCAGCGCATCCCAACTTGTCGCTTGCTTCCTGTTGCCCACGGGCGTACATTTCGCGCCCTGATTCCTGACCGCCTGCCAGACAGGCCGCCGCCATGCGTGTACTTGCCTCCCTCGTGAAGAGCTGACCACTGCCAATTTGATGGCTTAGCGGGTCTGTGTTTCTGTCTTCCTTCGGCAAGTGGCATCGCGTCTGACGACGCATCAGGACATCATGAATACGACTACAAGTAGCAACGAGCAGACGCTCGCGGCGCTGATGCGCTGGCGACTGTTGTACTGGCTGCACCAGCATCGGCAAGGCCGCGCGCTGGATCAGGCAATGCTCGATCTGGCCCCGCGCCTGGGGTTGGCCGAGATGAGTTTCGACGAGCGTTGCGCCTGGTTTGCGGCGCGCGCCATTGAACCCACTGCGGACCAAGGGCGACAAGCGATCGAACAGCTCGGTGTGGATGCCGTCGCGACGGTGTTCGCACTCGAACACGACGAAAGCGTGTTGCTTTGCGCCCTGATCCAGTTGCAGCTCGATGCCGACCTGAGTGAGACCATCAGCAGTCTGGAGCCTGCGATCGGCAACGGCGTGCGCCCTCATCTGCGCGCCATCGCCTGCATGCTCGGCGAGCGCGAACGCAACGTGGCGCGCATGTTGTCGCGACGGTCGCCATTGGCTCGACTGGGCCTGGTCTCGCCCTACTATCGCGCCAATACCTCGCTCGACTACCGCTTCGAGGTCCGCGATGCGCTGTTGGAGTATTGCTCGGATCCGGCACGCGATCTCGAAGCACTGACGCGCAGCTATTTCAATCGCTGCGCCTTGCCCTCGTTGGCGCTGGACGACTACGCGCACGTGAGCGGAATCGATAGGGCGCTGACCTTGCTGCGCCTCGGTCAGCCGGGGACGCATCTGTTGCTGTACGGCCCCCCGGGAACGGGCAAGACCCAGCTTGCACATGTGCTGGCGCGCGAACTCGGGCGCGAACTGTACTCCGTGCCTTGCCAGGATCAGGACGATGAACCGATCGAGCACCATGCTCGCCTGACCGCCTTTGCGCAGGCGCAACTGGTGCTGGGAGCGCGCAAGGACGCGCTGCTGCTGTTCGATGAAGTGGAGGATGTGATCCGGTCGTCGAATGTGGCACGCGACGGCAAGCACCGTGCAGTCTCGTTCAAGGGTTGGCTGCACGAGCAACTGGAGCATGCGCCGCTGCCGAGCATCTGGATCAGCAATACGCTGGCGGGTTTCGACGATGCCCAGCTGCGCCGATTCGCCTGCATCATTGAAGTGCCTATTCCGGGCCTGCTGCAACGGCGCGCACTGGTCGAACGGTGCACGGCCGGCCTGAACCTGGGGGCAGATGCACTGGAAGGTCTGAGTCGGCGCACGGATATTGCGCCGGCCGAGCTCCGGGCGCTGGCGCGTGAGGCCAGTGCTGCGGTCGACAGCCACCGTGGATTCGAGGAGGCGCTCGGTGCGCGTTTGCGCGCCACCGGTCGCGCACGCTGGCAGCCGCGTCCGGCAACGACCTACGATCTGCGTTTTGTCCGCACCGAGCCGGCCTTGCCAGAATTGCTGGAAGGCATGCTGCGCCTCGACGGTGCGCGGCTGCTCATGAGCGGCCCGCCTGGCAGTGGCAAGACGGCACTGGCCGCACATCTGGCCGAGTGCCTGCAGCGGCCGCTGATCGTCAAACGGGCTTCCGATCTGCTGTCGCCCTGGCTTGGCGAAACCGAACAGCTGCTGGCGCTGGCCTTCGATGAGGCCGAGCGTGATCGAGGCCTGCTGCTGCTGGACGAGGCGGACAGTTTTCTGAGCACGCGTCACGAGGGTCAGGCGCGCTGGGAGCGATCGCAGGTCAACGAATTGCTGAAGCAGCTCGAGGACTATCAGGGCTGGTTCTGCGCCGCCAGCAATTTGCCCGATGCGCTCGATCCAGCGGTGATGCGGCGCTTTGATTTCAAGTTCCGCTTCGGCTGGCTGGAGCTGCCGGCGCGCGTGGCCATGTTGGAGGACTATCTGCAGCGCCATGGCGTAGTCCGTGAACTGGATACATCAGCATTGACCCGCGCCATGACGGAATTGCCGTATCTGCTGCCGGGAGATCTGGCAGCGATACGCCGTCGGATCGCGATCTCGGCAACGCCTCCGAGTGATCGCGAAGTGCTGGTCTGGCTGGCCAACGACCACGCGCTCAAACCGGAAGCGCGGGTGCGACCGATCGGCTTTGCGCGGGTGGCCTAGGCAAGCGGGGATCCAGTGCTCTCAGGCGCTTGCCCATGCGTGGATTCCCGCTCGCGCTCGCTCGCGCTGGAATGACGACTTGTTTGGAGGATCCCTGGTGCTTGCCTGCCGGATCCGGGTCGGCTCCGGCACAGGTTTGGCGGTCAGGGCCGTGCGGCTTCGGGTGTAGTCTCGGGTTTTGGTCTCAAGGGGTGCCGCCATGTTCCGCGCCAGAAGCCTGATCTTCCTGCTGATGTTCATGTCGGGACTGCTGGCGGGCGGCGGTGCGTCGGCGGCCGCGAGCGATGTCGACATGATCGCACAATGGACCCGCACCCATGAGCATGCGCTGCTGGATGAATACGAGGCTTTCCTGCGCCTGCCGAATGTAGCCACCGATAGCGCGGCCATCCGCCGCAATGCCAACGCCCTCGTTGCCATGATGCAAGGTCGTGGCCTGTCGCCGCGTCTGCTCGAGAGTGCCGATGGCAAGGCCCCGCCCGCGGTCTATGGTGAGTGGCTGGTGCCGAATGCCAGCCGCACCCTGGTGATCTATGCCCATTACGATGGTCAGGCGGTGGATGCGTCGGAGTGGGCCAGCGATCCTTGGACGCCGGTCTGGCGTCGCGGGCGGCTGGATGTGGCGCCCGAGGTCGTGGAGCGCGATTCCTCCCAGCCCATCGATCCGGACTGGCGCTTGTACGCGCGCTCTGCCTCGGACGACAAGGCCGGCGTCTTTGCCATTCTGGCGGCTACCGATGCGCTCAGAGCCAACGCTCTGCTACCCACAGCCAGCATCAAGTTCTTTTTCGACGGCGAGGAAGAACAGGGCTCACCGAATATCGGCGAAATCATGCGCTTGAACAGGGATCTGCTGGCGGCCGATGCCTGGCTGATCTGCGATGGCCCGGTACACCTGAGCGGACGTCGTCAACTGGTGTTCGGCGTGCGTGGCGATGCCAACGTCGACCTCAGTGTGTACGGTCCGAATCGGCCGCTGCACAGCGGGCACTATGGCAACTTTGTCGTCAATCCGGGTTTGCGGCTGGCGCAGTTGCTGGCCTCGATGAAGGACGAGGACGGTCGCGTGCGCATTGCCGGCTGGTATGAGGGGGTCGAGCCACTGGGCGCCGCCGAGCAAGCGGCGCTGGCGGCAGCGCCGGATGACGATGCCGCCTTGCTGCGCGATCTGGGCGTGGTTGGTAGCGAGATCCAGGGGCTGAGTCTGTCCCAGGCCATCAATCTGCCCTCGCTCAACATCAACGGCATCCGCGTGGCCGACGTCGGCGAGCAGGCCCGAAACGTGATTCCCACCGAGGCCCGGGCCACGCTCGATCTGCGGCTGGTCAAGGGCAACAGCGTGCAGGGTCAGTTCGAGCGCCTGGCGGCCCACATCCGGGCGCAGGGCTATCTGGTTCTCGACCGCGCGCCGACCGAGGCCGAGCGCCTCGCACACGACAGGATCGCGAGTCTGCGCTTGCTTTCCGGCGGCTATCCGGCTTCACGCACGGCCATGGATCTGCCGATTGCCCGCGATGTCGCCGCCGCCATGCGCACGCTGGCCGGCGACAGCCTGCTGCTGACGCCGAGCGCTGGCGGCAGCCTGCCGCTGTACCTGATTACCGAAGAAACCGGCGCGCCGACCCTGGTGATCCCGCTGGCCAATCCCGACAACAACCAGCACGCCGAGAACGAGAATCTGCGCGTCGGCCATCTGTGGGACGGCATCGCCACGCTGGCGGCGGTGATGCGCCCGCCCGAGGGTGACTCCGCCACGCAGTGATCGCTCATGCGGATTTCAGTCGCACCACACGAGGTGCACGGCAAAGCCCAAAAGACGCCGGCAAAATTTTGATCAGAGCTTTGGCTGTTCGATGGCAAACACAGCCTTGAGCGCTATCGTATGCCATGAAACACAAGACGCATGTTTTCCCGGCGATGTACCACCCCCCATCACTCAAAACCGTCGGCAAACATGGCCGCCTCGCGCGGCAATGTGGCGAGGTACAGATCCTCGTTTTGGTTGCCATCGGCGATGCTCGCATCCAGGTCCGCGGCATAGCTCATGAACAAGGCGGTGTTGCCGTCGGCACTGAACCAGCCCACGTTGGACTCAAGACTGCCGGTGGTGGTCGCGGAAGTGGCGGTTCGCGAAATCAGCATCAGGTTGCCGCTGTCGAGCTCACGCACGTACACATCGTTGGCCCCGTTGTTATCGCTGATCCCCGGCAGCAAATCTGTGGCCCGAGTGTAGAAGAGCACATGATTGCCGTCGGCACTGATGTCGGAGGGTCGTGAGTAACCGTTGGCGGGTGCGGTGGGTGATCCCGGCGCATGCGAGATCGGCAGCGTCTGGCCGCTGGCGTGATCGTAGACGTAGACGCCGCCGCTGACACTGATTCCGCTGATCAGATCCGTGGCATAGCTCTCGTAAAGTACTCGCTTGCCGTCGGCACTTATCGCTTTTGGTTCAGACTGGTTGTTTGCCGTCGAGTTCGGGACTACGGCTGAACGGGAAACGATGGTCACCGTTCCAGTGCGGGCGTCGAAGCGGAAAACATCATTATCGCCATTGGTGTCGCTGATGCCGCTGCTGGCATCGACGCTGCGGCTGGAATACACCACTGTTTGTCCGTCAGCGCTGAGCAGCACGACTCCCAGGTCGCCCATTCCGGTCAATAGCGATCCGGCAATTCGCGATGCCAGTACCGTCAGCCCTGTGTCGCGGTCGTAAAGAAACGCGCCCGAGCCCACTTGCCCGGGAATGATGTGGGTCGCATCGCTGCGATACAGCACAAAGCGCCCGTCGGCACTCATGTCGATAGCGACCGAATCGCCATCGGCAGTCGTCAATGGGGAGCCGGCCAAATGCGACACCAAGGTTCGGGCGCCGCTCACTCGATCGACGAGGAAAACATCTGAGCTGTTGAGGGTGTCGCTCATGCCGGGGATCACATCGGTGGCTTCGCTGTCGTACAGCAGCCAGCGGCCATCTGCGCTCATTGCCCGGCCAGTAGCGCCGCGATTGGCCGCAGCGAGCGGGGAATCGGCCGCGTGAGAGATCAGCGTACTCTGGGCGCTTGAGCGATCGTAGAGATACAGATCAGCAGCGCCGTTATTGTTGTCAATCACGCCGGAGACAATATCTGTGGCAACCGTCGCAAACAGGGCCCAGCGCCCGTCAGCGCTGAGTGCAATCGCATCGGATTGTCCGTTTGCCGTGATGCTCGCCCCAGCGGTCGATCGGGAAATCAGCAAATTCTGATCGTTCACGGTGTCATGCAGGAAAACGTCATTGCTGATGTAAGGGCTGTCAATCTGCCCAGCAACGACATTGGTCGCCCAACTGTTGATCAGCACGAAGCGCCCATCAGCGCTGAGATCCTTGGCTTCGGGCCGGTCATTCGCCGTCGTCCGGCGAGAATCAGCGACGCGCGAAACCAACTGGGTGCTTCCGCTCACGCGATCACGAAGAAATACGTCTTTGCTGCCATTGCTGTCGGCGATGCCGGAAACCAGATCGCGGGCATCACTGAAAAACAGGATGGCACCGCCGTCCGCGCTGATGCCGATGGGTAGTGACTCGGCGCTGCCGGTGCTCATCGGGATTGATGCTGAACTCGATATCAGCGCGTTGCTGTCGCTCTGGCGGTCAAACAGGTAGACATTGTCACCGGAACTCTGGTGAGTGATGCCGCCGACCACGCTGCCGTTCGTGTTCCACAAAACGAAGCGCCCATCGGAACTCAATGACAACCGTTTGTCTAGCCCGATTCCCACCGTATGCGTCGGCGCACCGGAGAAAGACACCAGCGTTGCCAGACCGGTGTTGCGATCGAACAGATAGGCGTTTTCGAATCCAGTGCCCGTTGCGCCTGCCATAACGTTGTTGGCCTGGGTGTAATAAAGGCTCCAGCGACCGTCGCTGCTGATCGAGATGGCGTCGCTGCGTTTGTTGCCGGTAAGCGTGCTCGATCCGGCAGATCGCGACACCAGCGTGCTTTCGCCGCGGTCGCGATCGTAGATGAACACATCATTGGAGGTATTGCCCTCTGCCTGGCCCGCGACGAGGTTTGTCGAGGAGCTCCCGTAGAGCACCCAGCGTCCGTCCGGGCTGAGGTCGACTGCACGACCGCCGACGTTTCCCGTGGTGGTAGGCGAGTTCGCAGAGTGCGTTACCAGGCGGTTAGTGCCGGTATCGCGGTCAAACAAGAAGCTGTCGCTGGCATTGTTGCTGTCGATGACGTTCGGCACGATGCTCGCCGATGTTGTGGTGAATGCCACCCAGCGCCCGTCGGCGCTGAGATCGGCATTCTGGTGCGAGCAGCCTGCGGCCACCAAGGCCGAATTTGCGGTATGCGATACCAGCGTGGAGTTGCCTGACATCCGATCGTACAAAAACATGTCGATGTCGGAATTGGTGTCGGTCACCCCGGGCACGAGGTTGCTGGCCTGGCTGTAGTACAACAACCAGCGACCGTCGGCACTGAGCGCTATCGGATAAGAAAAATCGTTGGCGCTCGTCGTCGCTGACGCGGCTGCATGCGATACCAGCACCGTCGCGCCGTCGATGCGGTCATAGAGGAATGCATCGGCCTTGTCGTTGTCATCACTTACGCCTGACACCAGATCGGTGGCGAAGCTGGAATACGCCACCCAACGGCCGTCCCCGCTGATGGCGCCAGGCCGAGACTCGCGCGTGGCCGCCGTGAGCAGCGAATCGGCACTATGGGAAACCAGCTGTGTAGAACCCAGGACACGATCGAACAGAAACACGTCGCTGGCGCCGTTGTGGTCAACGACGCCATCGACCAGATTTGTGGCCAGACTCACATAAATCGCGTAGCGCCCATCGTCGCTGATCGATCGCTTGGGCCCGATCTGCAAAGTAGGGCTTTCTCCGTTGCCCGAATCACCGGGATCGCCACTGCTGACCATATCCACAGACACCTGGGCCAAGGCCAGCGCTGGCAGCATCACTGCCAGCAATACCAGTGCACGCCAAGTCGCCAGCCGTTGCCGACAGGTGGCGGTACGTGGTGTCATCAGGTCGGCACAGCAAAACTCCTTCGGGCGCATGGAGGTCTCGAATTCGCGGATAACGGGGCTGAATCAGTCGCAGCGGCGAGGCGCAAGGTGATTGCAGCGATTGCCGCACTCTAATAATCGACGCGAAATCCGCAGGGTCGATCGATCAGCTCGGATGACCCACGTCAAATTGTCACAATTTGCAATCGAGCTTGTCAATATTGACATTGCCCGGACGGACTTCCCTTTTCCGGAGGCCATCAGTCTGCTGTTGGGGTAGTCTCGCGACAGGCAAGCAGCCGGGGTGCCACCGAACAGTCCGGTCGCGGCCTGGTTCAGCGCCCACAGCAATCCGGTCGGTGCTGCCGCACCCACTTTCGATTCCCGAGCCCGGGTGAGCGCCTGAAAGGCCTTGGATTCAGATCGCGGCTGCTTCCAGCTCAGGCGAGCAGCTCGCGATTGCGCCCGAACTCGTGCACGGCATCGACCAGTACGCTCATCTGCTCGGGAGCTACGCCAGGGGTGATGCCGTGGCCGAGGTTGAAGATGTGGCCGGGGCCCAGGCCGTAATCGCGGATCACCATGTCCACTTGCCGGCGCAGGCTGGCGGGTGAGGCGTAAAGCGCGGTGGGGTCGAGATTGCCCTGCAGCGCGACGCGACCGCCAGTGCGCACGCGGGCCTCGCTCAAGTCCACGGTCCAGTCCAGGCCGAGCGCGTCTGCGCCGATCTGCGACAGCGCTTCCAGATGGCCGTTGGCACCACGGCTGAAGACGATGATCGGCACATTGTCCGGGCCACGATCGATGCCCTGGCTCAGGCGCGTCAGATTGGCCAGCGAGAACTCGCGGTAGTCGCCCGGTGCGAGAATGCCGCCCCAGGAATCGAAGATCATGACCGCCTGGGCGCCAGCGCGAATCTGGGCTTCCAGATAGCTCTGGACCGAGCGCGTCAGCACGTCCAGCAGCTGATGCAGCGCATGCGGCTGATCCCACATCAAGCCCTTGATGTGCTCGAAGCGCTCGCTGGGGCCACCCTCGACCATGTAACAGGCCAGCGTCCACGGACTGCCGGCGAAGCCGATCAGGGGTACGCGGCCGTTCAATGTCTTGCGGATCACGCGCACGGCGTCGGGCACGTAGCGCAGCTCGACTTCCGGGTCGGGCACCCCCAGTTTCTGGATGTCGGCCAGCGAACGCAGCGGGCGGGCGAACTGCGGGCCTTCGCCCTCGACGAATTCCAGCCCCAGGCCCATCGCATCGGGAATGGTGAGGATGTCGGAGAACAGAATGGCAGCGTCGAGTTCATAGCGGTCGATGGGCTGCATCGTGACTTCGCAGGCCAGCTCCGGCGAGCGACACAGATTCATGAAGCTGCCGGCGCGCTGACGTGTTGCGCGGTACTCGGGCAGGTAGCGCCCGGCCTGGCGCATCACCCAGATCGGGGTGGTGTCGACCGGTTCGCGCCGCAGGGCGCGCAGAAAACGGTTGTGACGTCCGCTGTCGATGGGACTCATGCTGTGCTCCGGAGATCTCGAATGGGGTCAGCGCGCTGAACGCACTTCCTGCTGCAGCGGCTCCAGCCGCCGCGGAAAATAGTTGCCGCCCAACGTCGCGGCGGCGCTGCGTGCGCTTTGCAGGTCGGGGAAATCGCGCCACAGCAGCAGCGACCAGTCCTCGCCCTCCCGCTGCAGCGACACGATGTAGGTGTCAGTCGCAGATAGCCCGAGTTGGGCGCGCAGCGTCTCGAAACCGGCGCTGCTACGCGCCGCAGTGAGCTGAACGGTGTAGTGCGTACCCGGCAAAGCCAGCAATTGCGCCGCACCCAGCGCCGCGGCCTGACGCGGTGCCGGCGCTGGCGCGGGTGGCGGCGCTGGGGCCGGTGTCTGTGCTGAAGCAGGCGCGGGTGTAGGCGGCGGGGCCGGTGTCGGTGCTGAAGCAGGTGTGGGGGTGGGCGGTGTGGTCGAGGCTGTTCCTGAAGCGACAGCGGGTGGCGGCACCGGATCAACCGCCGATGCCGAAACCGCAGCCGGGGGCGAGGCTGGTGTAGAAGCAGGGGGCGCTACCGGAGCGGAGACGGGATCAGGCGTCGGTTTGGCGGCGTTGCCCGTCGCCCTTGGTGCTGGTGCCGCCACTGGCGCCGGTCGTGGCGCGGCTGGCGCTTCGGCGGCCACCGGTCTGACCGGCACTGGTGCCGGCGCGGGGGTGCTGAAGCTCGATGCGCCACTGACGGCGGGAACGCGAGAGGGATCCACCAGAAACGGCGGGGGCTCCGGAGGCTTGGCGCGCTGGTGGGTGCTTGGCAGCGCGCGCGGGGCCGGTGCGTCGGCGCCCTTGCCGCAATCCCAGCTGCGGCCATCGGCGGCGGGCACGCAGACGATCTTTTCGGCGTCTGCGGCGCTGAGGCTGGTCGATACCAGCCACAAGGTCAGCGTCCCGACGGCCATGCTCAGCGTCCTGGTGTGGCACTCAGTCATACATCGCGCGCCCGCTGCCAGGTTCTTCGGCACCCTGGCTGAACATCACTTTCAGCCCCTTCTTCAGTTGCTGGTCGCGGGCCTTGATCATCGCCTCCTGGGCGGATTCCAGATCGAGAAACTGTTCCCGACGCAGGGAGCCCCGGGCACCTTGCTGCCCGGTCTCCTTGATCAGTGTCCAGCCGCCCAGCAGATCCTGCTGCAGGACCAACTGGAAATATCGCTGTGGCTCGGCCGTGCCGGGCAGGGATTGCATGAAGATTCGCATGCGACGGAGTCTAGCCGAAGCCCGCAACGCCGCGCATGGATCGCGTCAAGGCTTTGCGCTCGGCCCTGTTCAGGGGTGTTCCGCCAGACAGGCTTCGATCTCGGTGGCGTCCACGCCATCAGCGATCTCGGCACGGCCGACCCCGCGCCACAGAATCAGGCGCAGACGATCACTCAGGGATTTCTTGTCCAGACGCATCAGTTCGACCATGCATTGCGGTGAGGCTTCGGCCGGGCGCGCAGTAGGAAGGCCCAGACTTTCCAGCAGCTGGCGCAAGCGCTCGGCGTCGGCCGCGTCGGCCCAGCCCAGGCGGGCGCTCAGGCGTGCCGCCATGACCATGCCAATGGCGATCGCCTCGCCGTGCAGCAGTGTCTGGTACTGGCCGATGGTCTCCAGCGCGTGGCCGTAGGTGTGTCCGAAATTCAGCAGCGCCCGTTCGCCGGACTCGCGTTCGTCGCGGGCGACGATGGCGGCCTTGTGCTGACAGGAGCGAAATACTGCTTCTGCCACCAGATCTTCATCTCGTTGGCGCAGGCCTGCGGTGTGGGCTTCCAACCATGCCAGGAATTCGGCATCGCCAAGCGCGCCATATTTCACCACCTCGGCCATGCCGGCCCGGAACTCGCGTTCCGGCAAGGTGCGCAGCGTGGCGATGTCGGCCAGCACCAGACGCGGCTGCCAGAAGGCGCCCACCAGATTCTTGCCCTGGGCCAGATTGACCCCGGTCTTGCCACCGACCGAAGAATCGACCATGGCCAGCAGCGTCGTCGGTATCTGCACGAAATCGATGCCGCGCATCCAGCAGGCCGCGGCAAAGCCGCCCATGTCACCGATGACGCCGCCACCGAGCGCAATCAGCGTGGCATTGCGCTGGGCGCCCAGCTCCGCCAGCGCCTGCCAGATCAAGGACGCCGACTCGATGCTCTTGTGGCGCTCGCCGTCAGGCAGCAGCAGCGTCGAGCAGCGCAAGCCTGCCAGCGCCGCTTCGACCTTGGCCGCATACAGCGGCGCCACCGTGGTGTTGCTGAGCAGCAGCACCTGGCGTCCGCCAATGGCGCGCCGCAAGGGGTCGGGATCAGACAGCAGACCAGCGCCGATACGGATGGGATAGCTGCGGTCAGCGAGTGCGACCGTCAATTCCTGCACTTTCATCCTGCGGGTTCCCGATTGGTGTCCTTGTCCTTCAGATGCTGATGCAAGGCGGCCAGCGTGCGGCGTGCGGTAGATCCAGGTCCGGAGCGGTCGGCGGTGATGGTCAGATCAGCCAGGTCCTGGTAGATCGGATTTCGCGCGCTCGCCAGATTGATCAAGCGCTGGGTCCGATCCGGCGCCCGCAGCAGGGGCCGTGTGCGATCACGGGCCAGGCGTTCCAGCTGCAGATCCACCGGCGCCTCCAGATAGATCACCAGGCCCCTCTCGCGCAGCAGTTGTCGGCTGCCAGGGTCGAGTACGCTGCCACCGCCAGTAGCCAGCACGATGCCGTCGAGTTCAGTCGCGCGCGCCAGCGTGGCCGCTTCGCGTTGCCGGAAAGCCCCTTCGCCTTCGACGTCGAACAGCAAGGCGATGCTGCTGCCGGTTTCCGATTCGATCATCTGGTCCAGATCAACAAAACGCATGTCCAGATGGCGCGCAAGGCGTCGTCCGACGGTGCTTTTGCCAGCACCCATCGGGCCGATCAGAAACAGGTTCCTGCGCGTGCTCATGTCCACCATGCTAACCCGATTGAACCTACAGGAATCAGGTTGTCAGCTCTAAGGCGTTGAAAAAAGCAGCTTTTGCTGATCCGGTGTGCTGGGATCGGCCTGTTGTGGGTGGTCGTCCTGCGCTTCTTCACAATTGATCCGCTAGACTGCCGCGCTTTGTTCGCCTGTGATTGCCCTCGCGCATGGTCCGTTTCTTTCTGGTGTTTGTCGGAGTGCTTGCCGCACTCTTCGCCTTTGAAGTCTCGAAGTTTGGTGAAACCCACTTCGTGGTGCCCTTTACCGATGCCCTGGCTCAGATCAGCGCCTGGTTGATCAAGCTCTTCGACAGCGAGGTCCACAGCTACGGCAAGATCATTCAGAGCACCGCCAATGGTTTTGCCGTATCCATCGAGCGTGGCTGCAATGGCATCGAGGCCATCATCATTCTGGTGGCAGCGCTGGCGGCCTTTCCGTCGACCTGGAAGCAGAAGCTGGCCGGCTTCCTTGTCGGCTTCTTCGCGATCCAGCTGCTGAATCTGGTGCGCATCATCAGCCTGTTCTACATGGGCCAGTGGAGCATGACCTGGTTCGAGTGGTTCCACCTGTACCTGTGGCAGGCCTTGATCATCATCGATGCCCTGGTGGTGTGGCTGCTGTGGCTGCGCTGGATTTCCCGTGATCGTCGGAAACCCGCCGCGGCTGATCCGGTCGCGGCCTGAAGCGCGCATGCGCGCTCGCCGCGTGCTGATTGCCGGCTGCGGTGATCTGGGAACGCGCGCCGGATTGTTGCTGGGCGATGCCGAGGTCTACGGCTTGCGGCGTCGGCCGGCGTTGCTGCCGGCGGGCTTGCGACCGGTCGCTGCTGACCTGATCACGGGCGCCGGCCTTGAAGCTTTGCCGGAGGCGATCGACACCTTGATCTACGCGCCGACGCCCGGTGGTCGTGACGAGGCGAGCTACCGATCGATTTATGTGGAAGCGCTGCGGCGCCTGCTGCAGGCCTTGCCCAATCCAGCACCAGACTTGAGATTGATCTATGTCTCCAGCACCGCGGTGTACGGGCAGGATGCCGGCGAGTGGGTGGACGAGCAATCACCCGCCGAGCCGCTCGCCTTCAACGGGCGGATTCTTCTGGAAGGCGAACGGGTGGCGTCTACGCTGTTGCCAGATTGCGTTTGCGTGCGCCTGGCCGGATTGTATGGGCCGGATCGGTTGTGGCTGATCAATCGGGTCAGGAGCGGCTCGTCGATTGCCGAAGGGCGCCATTACAGCAATCGCATTCACATCGAGGATGCGGCAGCCTTGGTGGCATTGCTTGCGAGCAGCGATCGCGTGCCCGCGCAAGTCATCGGGGTCGACGATCAGCCGGTGCCGCTGTCCGAGGTGCTGGATTGGCTGGCGGCAGCGCTGGGAATGCCGGCGCCCGAGCGCATCGGCAAGGCCGGCGACGTCAGTGGCAAGCGTTTGCGCAATGATCTGGCTCACACCATCGGCTGGCGTCCCCGTTATGCTTCCTACCGGGACGGCTATACAGACGTCCTTACGACCAATTTTCAGGGCGGTTTGCCATCATGAGTCTGCTGTTCGAAGCCTTCACCCATTTTCGCGACCTGCAGGAGCGCGCCCGCGCCGCAGGTGATCCGGAGCCCACGGCCATGACGCTGTCGACAGCGAACGGGCAGGGGCGGGTGTCGTCGCGCACCGTGTTGCTGAAAGAGCTGGATGGACGCGGCTTCGTGTTCTACACCAACTACGAGAGCAACAAGGGTCAGCAGATTCTGGCGCATCCGCAATGCGCGCTGCTTTTCCTGTGGAAGACCCTGGACAAACAGGTGCAGGTCAAGATCGAAGGCCTGGCCGAGCCGGTGTCGCATTGCGAAGCCGACGCCTATTTTGCCTCGCGGCCGCGGCTGTCTCAGATCGGCGCCTGGGCATCGCGGCAGTCACGCGAACTCGGCAGCCGCGAGGAGCTGATGGCCCGTGTGCGCGAGTTCGAACAGCGATTTGAAGGCCAGGATGTGCCAAGACCGCCGCATTGGTCCGGCTTTCGTGTGGTCCCGGATATGGTCGAGTTCTGGTATGGCCAGGACTTCCGCCTGCATGACCGCCTGCGCTACGAGTTGAAAGACGGCGTGTGGGGCAAACGGGCCTTGTATCCCTGAGAGTCGCGAGTGATTGATGGGTCATTGCGAGCCATCTTTTGCCCCGGGAAATGCCCGCAAGTCATGAACGCGTGGTGGGCTCGGGGCGGCTTTGAGGAGGGACGCTCGCTTGCGCGGCTGTTGAACGTCTGGCACCCACAATGCGCCGCCGCAGCGCGACGCCCTCCACAAGCGCCACTCGCATTTCCGGATTTGCCGCAATGACCGTCAATGCCAAGAGATCAAGAACGTACGGATGAGCTCATGGGAAGCGTAGCGAAGCAATCCGGAGGCGGGGCCTCAATAGCGCTGGATTGCTTCGTCGCTTCGCTCCTCGCAATGACGCCTTCGTGAGAGTGTTGCCAGATTCCGGACGACCGACAACCGACAACCGACAACCAACAACCAACAACCAACAACCAGCAACCAACAACCAGCAACCAACAACCAGCAACCAACAACCAGCAACCAACAACCAGCAACCAACAACCCCGTGACCGATCGCTACCCGCAACGCATTGTCTGCCTGACCGAAGAACCCACCGAGGTGCTTTACCGCATCGGTGAGCAGGATCGTATCGTGGGCATCTCCGGGTTCACGGTGCGGCCGCCGCAGGCCCGACGCGAGAAGCCGAAGGTCTCGGCATTCACCAGCGCCAGAATCGACAAGATCATGGCGCTGAAGCCGGATCTGGTGATCGGCTTTTCCGATATCCAGGCCGATATCGCCCGCGATCTGATCCGCGCCGGCGTCGAGGTCTGGATCAGCAATCATCGATCTGTCGAAGGCATCTTGAACTACACCCTGCGCCTGGGGGCGCTGGTCGGCGCGGTCGGTCGTGCTCAGGCGCTGGTCGACGAGATGCAGGTGGCCATCGATGCAGCCCGTCGCCAGGCTGCGACGCTGGCCAGACGACCGTTGGTGTATTTCGAGGAATGGGACGAGCCGCCGATGACCGCGATTCAATGGGTCTGCGAGCTGATCCGCATCGCCGGTGGCGATGACCTGTTCCCCGAACGCGCCGAGTGCAGTCTGGGGCGAGACCGGATACTGGCCGACGCCGACGAGGTGATCCGCCGCGCGCCAGACGTGATCATAGGCTCCTGGTGTGGCAAGAAATTCCGTCCCGACAAGGTCGCTGCGCGCCCCGGTTGGGACAACATTCCCGCCATCCGCAACGGCCGGGTGGCCGAGATCAAGAGCGCCGTGATCCTGCAGCCCGGGCCTGCCGCGATCCTCGAAGGATTGCCGCAGTTGGCGCGGTTGGTGGCGGGAGCGGTGAAAGGTGAAAGGTGAAAGGTGAAAGGTGAAAGAACCGCCTAGGCGTCATGGCAAGCCAACTGTTCCGGCCCGACACTGAACACACGTCATGAACCACGAGCTTGCCCGTAGGAGCGACCTCGCGTCGCGACCGGCGAGCTGTACGCCCTTCGCTAGAATTGACCTTTTACCTTTGACGTTTTACTGCTCTCCTGCAGTCTTGCTGCTTACCAGACGTTTCTACGCCGCTCCTCAACCCGCCCACTGCCCTCCGGAAACCCATGAACCTCTGGCTGCTGCCATCGCCCTCACAGATCAGGGCGCTTGATCTGCCGGGTCTTGACACGCTGTGTCAGCGGGCAGACTTGCTTGCAGCGATCGAACCTGGACTGGATGCGGCCTTGCGCGATGCCTTTGGCTGGTCTGCCAACCCGCCGTGGGCGGTACTGCTGGCGTCGGACGTGGCAGACACGGACAGCGCCTGGTTGTTGGCCGACCTGATCCACCTGCAGCCGGAAGTCAGCAGCGTCCGGGTGATGGCCTTGGCCGTGGACAGTGACCCGGACCATCCGGATCTGCCGCTACTGATCGAGGCCCTGCGCCCCTGGTTGGCGGATGAATCCATCGAGATTGCTGCGGTGCAGGGCGGTCGATTGTTGCTGCGCTGTCCGCTGGCCTTGGGAGATCCTGATGCTGCGGCTCCCGATGCGCTGCTGGGTAGCGATCTGCGTGGGCTGCTGCCGGCAGATCTGCGCTGGCAGCGACGTATCAACGAGCTACAGATCGTCCTCACGCAGCAGAGTTGCAACGAGGCTCGTGTGGCCCGACAGTTGCCGCCGTGGAACTGCCTGTGGTTCTGGGGGCATGGGGTGAACGCGGCCGTGCCGCCGCCGGCTACAACCCGATTGGCATCGCGCGATCCACTGCTGCTGGCGCTTGCTCGGCATGCCGGGATGCAGCTGATCGATATCGAAGCGGAGAGCGCCGAGCCCACGCTCCGCGACGTGCGCGATCCACGGCAATTGCAGCAGCTGTGGCAGGCCGGCATCCGTCCCGGCCAGGCACTGTTGCGCTGTGCAGACGGCAGCGGCTGGCGGGTGCGGCCGTCGCCGTGGTGGAAGTTCTGGCGCTAGGCTTGCTGCTTGCTGCTTGCTGCTTGCTGGTTGCCAGTTGCCAAACCCCATTCATGGTTTTCCGGCTTTGGCTGGGAGGAAACGGGTAGCTGCGCAGGAAACCGAGTACCAGATCAGCAATGCGTCATTGCGAGCCACCCGTGTCGGCCCAACACTGCGCACGGGCCATGAACCACCAGCTTGCCGGTAGGAGCGACCTCGCGTCGCGACCGGCCAGCCGCACGCCCGAGGCAGCGGTCGCGCCGCAAGGGCGCTCCTACAAATGAACTAATCAAATCAACAATTTGCGATATGGGTTCATGGAGAGCCACCTGTTTCGGCCTGAAACTGCCCACAGGCCATGAACCCCCAGCGACATTGCGAGCGTAGCGAAGCAATCCAGGGATGTGCGGCGCTACCCTGGATTGCTTCGCTGCGCTCTCCATGAACCCATATCGTAAGTCATTGAATTGACGAAGTTGGCGCGAAACCGCCTGTCGTAGCCCGAAGTGCGCGCAGCGCTCTGCGGGCGGTCACGCGAAAGCGCCCCGCTGAGCCGCTGCGCGGCACAACGGGCTACGCACGACCGTTCTCCGGTCAGCTCGAAGATATTCACGCTTTTCTTCGTGTTCTCTGCGTCCGGCTTCTTGCCGCGACCTGCCTCAGGACGGGGTCGTCGTGGTGCCGGTCGCGACGCGAGGTCGCTCCTACGGGCGAACTTGCGGTTCATTGCCCGTGCGCAGTGTCTGGCCCTCACCCGAAACAGGTGGCTCGCAATGAAGCGTCGAAATCGCGATGCTTTTCCCGCGCCCCGTGCCCCGCGCCTCAGCGCCCCACGAACTTCGGCTCGCGTTTCTCCATGAAGGCGCGCATGGCTTCGGCGAAGTCTTCGGATTGCAGCAGCAAAGCATTGCGGGTGGCAGCGGCGCGGTTGCCGGCGGCGACCTCGGCCTCGATGCGCTCGTTCATCGTGCGCTTGACGCCGGCCACGACCAGCGGCGGATTGGCGGCGATGCGGCTGGCCAGGCTGTAGGCGGCTTCGAGCATGTGTTTGGCGTTGGGGTCGATGCGCGTGATCAAACCGATGCGCTGCGCCTGTTCGGCGTCGAAATCCTCCCCGGTGAGGGCTATCTGTCGGGCCCAGCCCTCGCCAACAAGGTGGGGCAGGCGCTGGATTCCGCCGAGATCGGAAACGATGCCGACCTTGATCTCACGCAGCGCAAAACGGGCGCGTGCCGTGGCCACACGGATATCGCAGGCAGCGATCAGCTCAATGCCGGCGCCGATGCACCAGCCGTCGATGGCGGCGATCATGGGTAGATGACTGGCGGCAATCGCGGCAAATCCCTGATGCATGCGCACCGCCTTGTCGATGATCTGGCAGCGGCCGGGCGCGCCATCTCCCAGCATCGCGCCCATCTCGCTGGCCATGGCGGGCAGGTCCAGCCCGTAGCTGAAGTGCTCGCCCGAGCCGCGAATGATCACCGCGCGAAGGGACTCATCCGATTCCAGTTCGGCGATGGCGCCGGGCAGTTCATTCCAGAAGTCAGGGCCCATCGCATTGCCGCGGCCGGGGCCGATGAGTTCCAGTTCGGCGACGGCATCGGTGTTCTTGTGTATCTGCAGGGATTTCATCGGAATTGCGCTGGCCAGATGGGGGCTTAACGATACTGCGGGATGGAGTCCCGCGGCGCATGAATTGGCGGCTTTGCTGAAGGTGGGGCAGGCCAAACTGCGGCGCATCACGTCTCCAAGCGGATACTCCCCGGGAAAATCGAGTCGATCCTGAGCACGGTGAACGGGAAGGACGGGCTCGACGACGATCGGTCGCCCACCGATTTCCCGATGCGGCGCAAGAAGGACAGCTTGCGCTGTCTGGCGAACGATCGCTCCTACGTGCCCTCGCGCCCTCCCGTCTTCGTGCCCTCGCGCAACCGCAGATGATCCAGAATCAGACCGTTCTCTGCCGTCTCTGCCTTGTGGTGTCTATCCAGTCGTAGCCATTGCGCGGCTCTGTCGCTGTCCGGCTGCAACAGCTCCCATGCCTCATCGCGGTCATGGCAACGCTGGCAGCGAACGGCGAACAACTCCGCTCCCGGATCAGGTGGCTGGCCCAGCGGTGCTGCCGGTACGGGTGCTGCTGGTGGTGGATGGTCGACCACCCAGGCAAAGCCCACGCAGGCCAGTACGAATGCTGCGGCCATGATCATCACAGAGCGATTTGCCCACTTCTGTCGCATGGTCTACACCTGATTGAATCGCTCGGAATGGACTCGGTCGTCCGGGATGCCGAGTTCGAACAGCAGATGTTCCATGATGTCCATCATCGGGTTGGGGCCGCAGATCAGAAACTGGAAGTGTTGCCCTTGTGCCGGCAGGTAGCGTTCCAGCATCGCCCTGGTGATTCGGCCACGTTCACAGATATCGCCCGGATCCGGGTGCTCGAGCACGAACACCAGCGTCAGGTTCATCTGCGAGCGCAGTTGCTGCAGTTCCTCGCGAAACACCATGCGCGAGAAATCGTTGACGGCGTAGAACAGCACACAGGGTCGGGCATCCCCACGATCGCGCAGGGTCAGGAGTATCGAGCGCATGGGGGTGATGCCGATGCCGCCGGCGATCAGCACGAATCCCTGGGCGGGCATCCGGTCCACCGTCAGGGCCCCGTAGGGGCCCTCCACCCAGACACGCGCACCTACCGCCAATGTCGGCACGAACTGGCCCGACCAGTCGCCAAGATTCTTGATGGCGTAGGACTGCCTGCACTTGGCGCCAGCGCTTTCGGCGCTGTTGGCGATAGTGATCGGGTGCTGTTCGCGCGAGTACGGACTGCGGCCGGTGATGAGCCAGGCGAATTGCCCGGGTTCAAAGCGAAACCCGGGATGGCCGTCAGTTTCTACGCTGATCATCCGCGTGTCGGCGCCGAGATCGGCGTTGGCGATAACCCGCCAAGGCTTGCGCCACAGTCTGAGCGGCCGGATCAGCAGGTAGTTGAGCAAGAGACCGCCAAAGGCCAGTGTCAACAGCAGCACCAGATTTCGCAGTGCTGGGGAGGCGCTGTAGCCACTGACGAGCAGGACATGGGCGGCGGCAGCCAGCAGTAGCGCCACCGAGCTGCCGCGATGGATCACACGCCAGCCGTGATAGGGCAGCCGCAGCTGACGCCGACCGACCGAGGAGAGGATCAGCAGGGCGAGGGCCCAGAAAGCCACGGCACCGGCGCTCTGCGCGCCGGTGGCCGACAGTGGATTCAATGCCTCCCAGCCGCCCCAAGTCGGTGCCAGCAACAGGGTGTGGCACAACACCAAGGCGGCTGCAACCAAGGCAAAGCCGCGATGCAGTTGCAGCAGCGTGTCGCTGCCGAAACTGTCGGACAAGGTGCGAATGCGCGTGACCAGCGCCAGTTCAAGCAGGATCAGGGAAAAACCGACCAGGCCGAAAGCGGTGCCCAGCTCAATCAGAAAACCCCGCGGCTGGGAATGCGGGTCGCTGACCAGGGCCACCTGCAGGGGCAGCAGGGCGACCACGCAAAACAAGGCGAAGTACACGAAAGCCGCCATGGTGCGGGTCATGGGCGCAGGAATTCCGCCAGACGATGGATGTGCGCACCATAGTCCGCCGTTGACTCTGAGTGGTTGATTCTGAACAACCACTGTCGTCGGACTATCTTTTTCCGTCGAACTGTCCTAAGGTGCGCGGGCTTTCAGCTCGGCACGGTTCAACGTGACGAGGCCGCACGGTGAGTCTTGCGATCTGCCGCTGTTGCTTCTCAGTGTTCTAGTCCCCCCGCAGATGAACGCAGAGGCGTCCCAACTTTCAGGACGCTGAAACTCACTATGTTTTGGAGATACACAAATGTCAGATCGTCAAGTCGGTACCGTGAAGTGGTTCAATGACGCCAAGGGCTTCGGCTTCCTGAGCCGCGCTGATGGGGACGACGTGTTCGTTCACTTCCGCGCCATTCAGGGTTCGGGCTTCAAGTCGCTGCAGGAAGGCCAGAAGGTCAGCTTCCTGGTCACGAAGGGCCCGAAGGGCCTGCAGGCTGACCAGGTGCAGCCGCTTTAAGGTAACCGCGGTCGGCGTATCGTCGACCAGTTTGCCAGTTTGAGACGATCGGGCAGGCTCAGGCCTGCCCGATTCGTTTCTGTTTTTGCCCGGGCAACGCCGTGGATTGCGCGTTGCCCCCAGCTGGAGTGCTCCTGATGCTGACATTGAGCGTGCGTGGTTTGCCCAAGAAGATGACCGAACAGGTCCTGACCGAAATGTTCACGGCACACGGTCGAGTGCGTAATCTGAAGATGTCCCGTGACCTGTTTTCCGGCGAGTGCCGCGGTTTTGCCGAACTGGAAATGGAAGGTCACGAAGCGCGCAAGGCGATTGCCGCGCTGAACGGTTCCACCGTCGAGGGCGAGGCCCTGCGCGTGGGTCTGAAGAGCGAGTTGCGCTCCCGTCGTCGCTGAAAAAGCCAGTCTGTTTCTCCACTGGCCTGCCTGTGCCGGTGTGCGTCACCCGCTGAACTTGTCACAATGCGCTCCGCCCAGCGATTTTCCGGAGCAGCTCATCATGATTCGCAGCACATCCTTGTGCCTCACCCTGATCCTGGTCGCCGCGTGCAGCAATGCACCGGCGCCCGTTGCTGCGCCTGAGCCACCGCTGCCGATGTCCGAGGAAGCGCCATCGACGGTCATTGGCAGCTGGCATTGGCTCGGAACCGTGGGTTCTGCACCGGTTTCTGCGCTTGAACCCGCCCGCTACGCTGTCGAGTTTCAGGACAGTGGCAGCGCGCTGATACAGGCAGATTGCAATCGTGGGCGCAGTGACTATGGCGTCGACCCCGCTGGAGCGGCGCTCTTCGGTCCGATCGGGTTGACCAAGATGGGATGCGCTGCTGACAGCCAGGACCGCCAGTTCCTCGCCCAACTGCGTGCCGCGCGCACGGCCATCTCCGCCAAGCACTGGCTGCGGATGTCCCTGGCTGATGGCGAATCACACGCGGTCTTTGCCCGCGATCCGCAGGCGCGACTCCGACATTACCGATGCACGGCAGGGCAGGGTTATGCGCTGGCCATGGCTCCCGCGGGCGCGCTGTTGTGGATCGATGGCGAATTCCACGCACTGGCGCTCAGCAAGGGCGAGCCGGTGGGCAACTATCGAGGCGGTCGATTCGAAGTCCGTGTTGGCGAAGCCGCGACAACTCTGCTGATTGACGGAAAGGCGCTGACGGGATGTCAGCAGCTCGACTGATCGAGGCGCAAGGCTCAGCGCCGCTCCAGCTTGGCCAGCACCACCTCGCCACCGCCGTCCAGTACGGCGCGTCCGCTGGCGCCGTCCGCATCGATCAATGCAGCATCGCCCGAGCCCAGGTGCCGGTGTTGCTCGCCGGCGCGCAGTTCGGCGCTGCCACTGACCAGATAGACCAGCCAGCAGGTTCCGGGCGGGCAGAACAGCACCATGCTTCCCACCAGCGGGCGCGGCAACAACTGGGCGTCTACCGCATCGGGCCTGATGATCAGATTGAACAATTCGGCGTGAGTCCCGAGCAACAGGGCTGACCTGGCTTCGTCGCCGCGGTAACTGAAGGCGCGCATGCGCGGGTCGAAGGTAATCGGCGGCGATTCTTCGGCGATCAGGGTCAGCGGACCGCCGTCGAGCAGAGCACTTGATCGCAGGCAGCCCGGAAAGCTGGAAAAGGGGCCGCTGGCATCGATGCGGGCAACGCTGGCACGCCAGTCGAAGTCCTCGCCGGCACCAACGCGCACAATCTCCCGGGTGCTGCCGCCGTCGTTGCGCCAGCGCTGTTCGATCTGTTGTTCGCGGGGGATGTGCAGCACCCGCATCGTCAGTCCTCAGCGACGGACATTGCGCCACCCGGCTCCGACTGCGGCGATCCGAGCGGAAGTATTCGAGGCTGCTTTCTGGCGATCAGTAACTCGGCAAAGGCCACGAAATCGGCGTCGAACTGGGACCTAATGCATGGCCAAAGTTCGGCCAGATGGACGTTCGAAAGCCATTGGTCGAGGTATTCCTCCCATCCTGCCCACTGCCGCTTGCGCACTGCACTGCGTGTGCCCCGGTAAAGCAGGAACGCTTGCTCATGCATGCTGATCAAAAGACAGAAAACAATCTGCATACGCTTGTTCTGTTCTGTGGTTAGTTGCGTACCGCCTGAGTCGGCAGCATCAAAAACCGGCAAATCCGAATGTGCGAGGCAGGTTTGCAAATAGGCTTCGTACTTGTCGGATAGCGCTGCATAGGTGGCCGCCTCGCGGTCCCTGATCTCGCGGAACTTGCCGTACACGAAAACCGAGACGGCGATCGGGGCGCCCAGAATCTGCAACCATACGACGATGAGATTCAGCAGGTCCTGGGAAATCAGGAAGTCCATAACCCACCCCATTTTTCCTGGTGTAACGAGGCTTCTTCAACGGTGGCTTTCGGGGCACAAAGACTGGCGGCAGGAGCGAAGCGAGAAGCTGAAAAGCCGAGCCTCGCGTCAGTCTGATTTCCCCAGCCGCAGAATCTCACAGTGGGAAAGGACCATCAAGAAAAGGCCGGGGGAGGGCCCGGCCGTGTCTTCCTTGACGCCGCTGTCGGAGCGGTCTCCAGGTCCTGATCGACGCACGCGGCTGGGGAATCCGGCGTGCGTCGACCAGGGGGAACCTCAGGCCGGCTTGGCCGGCTTGGCGGCCGGGGCGCCGCTGGTGCGGATCAGTTCGCGGTTCTTGTCGACGGTCTTCAGGCCCACACCCTTGACCTTGACCAGTTCGTCGGCGCTCTTGAAGGGGCCGTTCTTGTCGCGGAATTCCACGATGGCCCGGGCCTTGGCATCGCCGATGCCGTTGAGATTGGCGGCGATGGTGGAGGCGTCGGCGGTGTTGATGTTGACCGGCTCGGCGGCGGCAGCAAACAGCGGCAGCGACAGAGCGAGGGTGAGCAGCAGGGCCTTGAGGATGCGCATGGTGATTCTCCTTGAGTGATTCCGGGCCAGCCCTTTGCCGTCCCGGTGATGCACAAGCTACGCATCACGCCGAATACGATCGTCGGCAGAACAGCGCCATTGACGGTCAGACTTCTGCGCTTTCGCATGTAGGAAAAATCTGACAGCGAGTAAACTCGGGGACTCGGGTTGCGGGCATTGCTTGCGCCGCACCGCCAACAGGAGCCGCTTGTGTCACAGACTCAGAAGGTGATGGACTTCGTGTCCGAGAAGTGGGACCGCGAGATCGTTCCCCAGCTCACTACCTACATCAAGATTCCGAACAAGTCGCCGATGTTCGATGCCGACTGGGCCGAGCACGGTTACATGGATGAGGCCATGAGCCTCATCGAGACCTGGGTGCGCGAGCAGCCGATTGCCGGCATGACCGTGGAACGCATCCAGCTGCCCGGGCGCACGCCGCTGCTGTTCATCGACATTCCCGGCAAGGGCGATGATGTGGTCCTGCTCTACGGGCACATGGACAAGCAGCCGGAGATGGTCGGCTGGAATGTGGATCTGGCGCCCTGGAAGCCAGTGCTTTCGGGCGACAAGCTCTATGGCCGCGGTGGTGCCGACGATGGTTACGCCACCTATGCCTCGCTGACCGCGATCATGGCGCTCAAGGATCGTGGGCTGGATCACTCGCGCTGCGTGGTGCTGATCGAGGGCTGCGAGGAGTCCGGAAGCTACGATCTGCCCTTCTACATCAACCACCTGGCCGATCGCATCGGCAAGCCCAGTCTGGTCATCTGTCTGGATTCGGGCTGCGGCAACTACGATCAGTTGTGGCTGACCACCAGCCTGCGCGGCATGGCGGGCGGCAATCTGAAGGTCAGCGTGCTGCAGGAAGGTGTGCATTCGGGGGATGCCAGCGGCATCGTGCCGAGTTCCTTCCGGGTGCTCAGGCAATTGCTCGATCGCATCGAGGATCCGGTGACCGGACGTTTTCTCATCGACACTCTGTACGTTGATATTCCCAGCGAGCGCATCGAACAGGCACGCGAATCGGCGCGTGTACTGGGCCCAGCGGTCTATGACAAGTTTCCGTGGCTGCCCGGCATGAAGCCGATGGCCGACGATCTGGCGGAACTGGTGCTCAACCGGACCTGGCGGCCGACCCTGTCGGTGACCGGCGCGGATGGTCTGCCGGGCCTGATGGATTCGGGCAATGTACTGCGGCCGCATACGGCGGTGAAACTGTCGGTCCGGCTGCCGCCCACGCTGGACGCCGATCGCGCTTCGCAGTCGCTCAAGGAGGCGCTGGAGAAGAACCCGCCCTATGGCTCAAGGGTGGAATTCCAGGTCGAGAAATCCGCCACCGGATGGGCCGCACCCGCGACCGCGCCCTGGCTGCGCGCCAGCATCAACGAGGCCTCTCAGCAGTATTTCGGCCCGCAGGCGGCGGCGATGGGCGAGGGCGGTACCATTCCCTTCATGAACATGCTGCAGGAGCGCTTTCCGGATGCGCAATTCGTGGTCACCGGGCTGCTCGGACCGAAATCGAATGCGCATGGCCCCAATGAATTTCTGCACATACCGACCGGCAAGAAACTCACGGCCGCCATGGCCCGGGTCATCAGCGAACATTACGTGAATCGCGGCAGCCCCAATGTTCATGGAGGCGCGCCGCAAGCCTGAATATGGGGTAAAGTTCTGCGACTGGATGTTAGGCAAACGGCGCGGGTTCTCCCGCGCCGTTTGCGTCACTGGCAATGAAGGGAGCGGAAATTGATGGCCGTGTTCAAGCCGAGCTGGCTGCTCTATGGCGCTACCGGCTACACCGGCGCACTGGTAGCCGCCGAAGCGCGCAAGCGGGGCCAGAATGTGATTCTCGCGGGTCGCAGCCACGAGGCGCTGACTGCATTGGGCAAGCAGCTGGACCTGCCGATCCGGGTCTTCGACATGGCGGCGCGCGACCAGATCGACCGGGGTCTGACGGGCGTGCGCCTGGTGCTCAATTGCGCTGGACCGTTCTCATTGACGGCGTCGACACTGGCGCAGGCCTGCATGCGCACAGGTGCCCACTATCTGGACATCGCCGGTGAAGTGGCCGATCACCGTGGCCTGCACCGTCTGCACGAGCGCGCCTGCGAATCCGGCGTGATGCTGATGCCGGGCGTGGGCTTTGGCATCCTGCCCAGCGATTGTCTGGCTTTCCATCTCAAGCAGCGCCAGCCAGCTGCGGTCAAGCTGACGCTGGCCTTCAGCGCCGGCGAAAGCGCGTCGCATGGCACGCTGGCCACGCTGATGGAAAGTTTGCAGAGCAGTGGTCTGGTGCGCAGAGCCGGTCGATTGGTGGCGGCTGAACCGGCCAGCGAATCGTGCACGATCGATTTCGGGCCGGGCAAGGAACAGCGGGCCATCCTCTTTCCCTGGCGCGCCGATGTGCTCAGCGCCGGTCTGTCGACGGAGATCCCCCATATCCAGAGCTTTGCCGCGGTGCCGGCGGTGGTGCGTTTCATCCTCAAGCACCGTGGCTGGTTCGAGAAGGGGTTCTTGCGAAATCTGCTCGAAAAGTGGGTGGCTCGCGCACCGGCAGGTCCTACCGCGGCCGAGCGCGCCAAACGCAAGAGCTGGCTCTATGGCGAGGTCGTCAATGAAGTCGGCTCCCGCGCCTGCGCCGTGGTCGAAGGCCCAGATCCCTATGATTTCACCGTGATCGCTGCGCTGATGGCCGTGGAACGCTGCCTTTCCGGGCAGGTCCCGGACGGCTTCGCCACGCCGGCGCAGATTCTCGGTGATGCCCCGCTGCGCGAGTTGCCGGGGGTCAAGTTGCATACCTTGAGGTAGCGGATTCGAGGCAGCGCTGTTTGGCGGCGAGCCGATCAGGTGAGCATGAGGTGCTTCCTTGCGAGCCACCTGTTTCGGCCCGACACTGCGCACTGGCCATGAACCACAAACCCGCCCGTAGGAGCGACCTCGCGTCGCGACCGGCAAGCCGCAGGTCCGAAGCAGCGGTCGCGCCGCAAGGGCGATCCTACAGGTGGACAAAGAAAATCAACGACTTGCGATATGGGTTCATGGAGAGGCACCTGCTTCGGACCTACACTGCGCTCTCGCCATGAAGCCACTTGGTGCGTGTAATCCGAGATGACCCGCGCGCCGGGCGGCTTACTCAAAGCCATCGGCAAACCACTCAGGCTTGACCAGCACCGAGCCGAGCATCCCCTGGCTGAAATGGAAGTCGCAGTAGTAGGGAAACTCGCCGGCGTTTGGAAAGACCACGGTTGCCTCGCTGCCGCTGGTGATGGATCCGATCGGGCTGGTCGGGTCGGGCGTGGCCACACCCCCGGACACGGTGCCGGCAAACAGCGGGTGGTTGCCGAAACTCGGCACTGCGCGGAAAAGGACCCGGGCGCCGGCGCTCACGGTCAGACAGCGTGGTCGATAGAGAAATGGATTGCCGGGCTGGTCGTTGACGATGACCACATCATCCAGACCGCGGCGGTCGATGAAGTTTTCCGGCAGGCAGTTGTTGAGTGCATGCACGGGCATCGCGGCAGCGAGGAGTACGCCCAGTAGCGCCGGCACCCGCCAGCGATCATGAGCTTTCATGTTCCGCTTCCGATCCGTCGCAACCGTCACCTGCTTACACCATGAAGCCCAGATTTGGACTGCTGAAGCGGCTGAGGTTGGGAAACACCAGGGCGCGATCGGTGTCGCTCATGCCGTACCAGCTGGACAGCGTGGCGGCGTACTGGTCGACTGCAATTCGCGGGATGATCTGGCCCCAGTCGGCATCATCCGGACCACCCACGGTCAGGTCCGGCATGGTGCCGACGATGCGACCGCCCTGGACGGCATCACCAACCACAAAGTGGTGCGATCCCCAGCCGTGGTCGGTGCCATCGCCATTGCTGGTCAGGGTGCGTCCGAAATCCGAGGCGGTGAAGCTGGTGACCCGGTCACCCAGGCCCATCGCGCTCATAGCGTCGTAGAAGGCGGTCAGCGACGCGGACAGGTCCGAGAGCATGTCGGGGTGATTGGCCAACTGGCTGTCGTGGGTGTCATAGCCGCCCTGGCCCACGAAGAAGATCTGCCGATCCATCTGCAGTGCGCCGCGGGCGCTGATCAGACGCGCCACCATGCGCAGCTGTCGACCGAGGTCGGTGTCCGGAAAGGGGGTGCCGAGCGCTGGCGCGCTGTTCAGCGCCGAGGTGACCATGGTCTCGTTGTCCATGGCCCGACGCACGCGTGAGGCGTATTCGCGTTGCAGAGCGTGGCCGTGACTGGCGTCGCGCAGGGCCAGGAATGCATTGCGGCGTGGCGCATTCCAGGGCTCGTCGTTGACGAAGTAGATGCCTTCGGCGCCGTTCTGGCCGACGAAATAGGGCACGATGGTATTGCCGCTCTGGAACACGTTCTCGCCGTCGATGGAGATGTTCATCGACAGCTGCTGGTTGATGTTGCTGCTGTAGAACAGATCGGCCAGCCGGCCACCCCAGCCGCGACGGTCGCTGGCGTCGGCGGTGGGCGTCTGCCACAGCACCTGCTGATCGCTGTGCGAAAACAGTTGCGCCGGCACCGGCACCGATCCGGCCTGGTATTCCGCCTTGGTGATCGGATAAAGCAGTGGGCCGACGTTCGAGATGATCGCCGCGCGGCCGTTGTTGAACAGGTTCTGCAAGCCGCCCATACCCGGGTGCAGGCCGTAACTGCCGCCGCCGGACGGCGGCACCGAGGGCGTCAGTTGCAACAGTTCGTTCTGCGGTATGGCCAGCGCAGAGCGTGAATTCGAATACACCCCATAGCCGGCGGTATCTCGCGGAATCACCATGTTGATGGCGTCGTTGCCGCCGTACTGGAACACGCACACCAGGGCCTTATAGCCGGTGCCGAGCAGGGTGCGCGGGCTGCTGACGGTGGCGGCCTGGGCCAGCGAGAATTTGCCGGCCAGCGAGGTGAACATTGCGCTCGACGCGGTGGCGCAGAGCAGGTGCTTGAGGGCGTCTCGACGATCCATGTCTGCTTACCTCTCGACCGCATATTCGGGGGATGTGTGGATCAGCCAGATCGTGTCCTGCACCCGCTCTCGCCCCTGATCCCAATCGGGATCCAGTGCGCTGATGTGAGCCACCAGCACCTGATACATCTGGTCGGACATGGTGCGGTTCATGAGCATCAGGTCGAAATAGTCGATCAGGGCCCGCGGATTGCTCATGGCCAGGGCCTGGTACGGTGCCAGATCCACGACGATGTCCTCCGGGCCCTGGTAGTCGTTGCCGCGCCAGTACCAGTAGACGCTGGCGCCAAACCGATTCAGGGTGCTGGCGATCAGCGGATCGGTGGCGATCTGGAATTCCGGTGCGTCCAGGCTCAGCGTCGACAGCTCGCCTGCCGGTCTGAAGTCCGGCAGGAAGAAGTTGAAGACGGTGGCAGAGCGCAATGCCGCCTGTCCGAGGGAATACTCGGCATTCCACTCGCGATAGCGGTTGTCATCGGCACGCGCATTGAGCAATCGCCAGAGCTGGGTCTGACGCAGCAAGGGCTCGCGCAGCTTGCCGCGATTGCTGGCCAGCGAGGGCAGCGTGCGGGCCTCGTTATCCATCAGGATGGCTCGTACCGTGGCCCGCAGGTCGCCGCGCACGCCACTGCCATTGTTATTGAAGGCGGCGGCAACGCGGCCGACATAGGCGGGCGAGGGATTGCTGGAGACCAGTCGCTGGATCAGTCGGCGGGCGATGAAAGGACCCACATTCGGGTGATTGAAGACGTTGTCCAGTGCTGCGTTGAGATTGGACATGGCCGTGCCGCCGGCTGGCAGGATCCCGCCGGCCAGCGCCACGCCGGGGTAATTGAGCAGTACCTTGTCGTCTTCAAAGGCGTGGTAGGACTCCCACTCCTGCATGGGCAGCAGCCAGCCCACACCCTCGTTGCCCTGCGGTCCGGAGGGACACCAGGTCCATTCCCACCATTGGCCGCCGTTCGTGCGTGGGCAGTTGGCCCAGTTCCAGCCGGTGAACACGTGCGCAAGGCCGCGGATGGTGTACTGATCGTAGGTAGGGACCGGGTTGCCGCCCTGCAGCACCGGGGTGCCATCGCTGTTCAGCTGCACGAGGCCGATCGAGAACAGCTGCATGATCTCGCGCGCGTAGTTCTCGTCGGGGCGGATGTTGTTGGCCAGATCCGGTTTCTGGTTCTTGAACATCGACAGGTAATGGCCCATCACCGGGTGCAGCGTGATCTCACCGAGCAGCCCCCGATAGTTGCCGAAAGCACGCTGCAGCAGTACATCGTAGTAGTGGGTCATGCCAAAGGGCGTGCCCTCGATGGCACCGCTCTGGTCGGAGACGACCAGGATCTCGCTGAGCGCGAACGCCACCCGCTGCCGCAACTGATCGGGTGAGCGCATGGCCCGGTCCCACCAGACCTCCTGACGGGCGTTCTGGTAGATCTCCAGGCCCTGTGCCGCCTGGGCATCCAGATAGGGCCTGTGGAGATTGGCTGGCAACGTGAACTGCTCATCCAGCCAGGCGTTGTAACCCATGCCGCGCAAGCGCCGGATTTCGGCTGGCGTTGCCCCGAAAGTGGCTTGGGTCAGAAAGCGCGAAGCCTCGGCATCGCTGCGCGGGCCTTCGGCCGACTCGTTGAAGCCGGAGTCAAACAGGTGATCAGCGCCATACGCAGGCGTAGTGGCTGCCAGTGCCAGACAGAAGGACCAGATCGCTTTGTGCACGGCTACATCCCCGTTCAGTTGGCGACACCCTAGTCGGGATGGCTGGACCGCGGTGTGATCATTTTCTCAAACTGTACACTCGGATCTCAGCCTTCGTGCGCCTGACTGAAGTACTCGATGGAACGATCACCGATTCGGTAATGAGCGCCCGGACATTTTCTTTGGCCAACAACTCGGGCCATGTCTTCCAGGAACTGAGCGCGAGGCAGTTCGGCCAGCGCGGAAATCCGTGACCATTGACTCGGATCGGGAACATCGACGAAAGCGATGCAATCGCCACCGCCGAATTCCCACCAGAATGAATGGGTCTTGCCATCGGCCAGCGTGGCGGTGATGTTGCCGCCGCGTCCGTCCTGGCTGATCGAGAACTGCGCTTCGATATTCATGGGTGTGGCCGGCTTGGAATTCTGGACGGTGACTGGGGCTCGACTGCCGGGTCGGGGACTGGCAAGCAGCAGGACAAGCAGATAGAAACATGCGCCTGCGAGCAGCAGATAGAAGCCGATCAGGGCGTGGAAAGCCAGTGGATTGCTGGCCCTCGCCAATAACGCATGGAAGCCGCGCGTAGGTAGCCAGAGCTCCCCCTGAAGCGAGCCGGCGACAGCCACGCCCAGCAGACAGAGGCCGAGCGTAGCGAATCCTGCCATCGCAATTCGCGGTGACTCTTTCAAAGTGGTCCCTCGCCCGGGCACGAAGAAGCCCGGGCTGCGCGGGATATCAGGGGAGATCAGTAGAAGAAGCGTTCCTCGACGATCTTGCCGTCCTTGACGGTGTAGAGACCGATTTCCTCCATCTGCATGCGCTGACCGGATTCCCGGTTGGTGACGTCCATGTAGAAGCGCAGGGCGAAACGGTCGCCATTGATGAAGGGGCCGAAGGTCTCGACCGAATGTACCTCGTGGGCGCCGTACCACCAGTCCGATTTGGCCTTGACCGCATCGGTGCCCCGGACCTCGGCCATCGGGCCTTCCATGGCTTCGATGCTGACGATATCCGGCGAGTTGAACTGCACGGCATCCTCATGGTTGCCGGCCTTGAGCATGTCGGTGAAGGCGGTGGCGAGTTCGCGGGTGTTCATGGCTGTATTCCTCTTGTCGGTAGGTTGGGCGACGCCCGTGTGGCTTGCTGCCAGGCACACTAGACTATTACCGACGTCCGCCTGGATCACAGTGTCTGCGGTGGTGTCGGTGACCATGACGCTGGCGGGAGCAGACGCACGGTGTCTGATCAGGGTGACAGTCTTGTTTGACGGTTATTCGTGTTCTGCTGCTTGATTCCAGAGAAAGTGCTCATGCCGGCCCAGCGACGTCCAGCCCAGTCCAGCAGTGTCAAGATCTCCGCCGCCGACATCGACAAGCTGCGCAGGCACGGCGCCGAGGCGGTGGCCTATTACCGCGACTACGGACTGGCCGAAGTCAGGTCACGCGCCACCCGCATTGCCCTCAGCGGGCTGACGCCGGTCTTCGGGTGGCTGGTCTTTGGCTGGGCCCCGGTGGCGATGTTGCTGTTCATGCTCACCGATGCGCTGATTACCGTGATCGTGGATCTGGTGCGTCTGCCCTTGATCGGAGCCTGGATGCGAGAGAGCCACGCCCGTGATCACGCCGCCGGGGAGTTGCTCGGGATCGCCGATGGCCTGGAAGATGGAACGGGCATGCGCAACCCGCGCGGAAACGCGCCCGGCCCCGGTGTGATCGTGTTTTTCGGCAGCGTATCCAGCCTGTTCATGTGTGTGCTGACGGTCGCGGCACTGGAGCCACTGGGCCAGGCTTCGGTGCGCGCGGTTATTGAAGAGCCCTGGTTTGCCTGGCTGGTGCTGGCGGATCTGGTGCTACGTCTGATCGGCGGTTTGCACGGCGCCCTTCGCGCCAGACGCGAGCCGCCTGGCTCAGTCATGGTCTTCGCCGAATCCGGCGGTGTGGCCGTGCTTTACGCAGGCTTGCTGGTGCTGGTCTGGCTGCCGCTGAACTGGGGACAGACCGGTCTGGCGCTGATGTTTGCGGCCTTGTTCCTGACCCGCCTGGCCTTTGGCGTGTTCGCGCTGTGGTGGACGCCACGCGCCGTTGCCACGCTGGAACGGCGCGTCGCCACCGGGGATTTCGCGGTCAGCCAGCGTTGATCATTGCGCTGGCGGATCCACGGGAACCGGCCCAAAGACCGGGCCTGCCTGCGCTGCCAGCCAGGCCAGTGCCGCATAGGCGGCCACGTTGAAATCCAGGTTCGCGGCGTCAACCTTGTCCAGGGTGTCGGCGGCGGTGTGGTGATAGTCGAAGTAGTCGGTGCCGTCCTGTTTCAGATCCATGATCGGCATGCCCAGATCGCGCATGGCCGAGAAATCGGCGCCACCGCTGCCATTGTTGTCGCCACGCTCGATGCCCATCGGCGCCAGCACGCTGTACATCTGATCGACCACCGGCAGCGCAGAGTCGATGACGCGGCTGGAAAACTTCCAGATCTTGCCGGCGCCAAAATCGGATTCACCGCCGATGATGTGCTGCTGCAGCTGATCGGCGTGCACCCGCGCGTATTCCTTGCCGCCGAACACGCCTTGTTCCTCATTGGCGAAGGCGATCACGCGGATGGTGCGCTTCGGTGGCATGGGCTGTTTGCCGATCAGCGCACCGGCTGCCATGGTGATGGCCACGCCAGTTCCATCGTCGATGGCGCCGGTGCCCAGATCCCAGGAATCCAGATGGCCGCCAATGGCGACGACTTCGTCAGGGTATTCCGAGCCAGGGATCTCGCCGATGACATTGGCCGAGGTGTACTCGCCGGTGCGATTGCGACTGCCCAGCACCAGTCTCACCGTCACCGGCTCGCCGTCGGCCATGGCTTGTTCGAGGGCATCGGCATCGGCATTGGCCAGTGCCGCTGCGGGGATGCGGGTGAGCATGTTGTCATAGCGCATCACGCCCGTATGCGGGGTGATCGAGGCCTGATCGGTGCCGACCGAGCGGATCAGCACGGCGACTGCGCCGGCCCGAGCGGCAAACACCGCCCCGGATACGCGGGCTATCACGGCTGCGCCGTAGCCACTGCCGTCCTTGGCACGCTGCATGCGGTAGGCGATGTAGGCGATCTTTCCGGCCAACGATCCGGCGGGCGCGCTCTGCAGCGCTGCCGCGTCGTCAAAGCGCACGATCTCGCCGCTGACGCCCTCGGGCGGTGTGCCGATGCTGCCGCCCAGCGCCGCGATGTTCAGCGGTTGTGGCGTAGGACTGAGGATGCCGGCGCTCTCGAATCCACGTTCCCACACCGGAAAGCTGACCGGCTGCGTGTACACCCGCGAGTAGCCCAGTTCCTTGAACTTGGCGACGGCCCAGGCCACTCCCTTGGCGTCGTTCTCGCTACCGGCCATGCGATGCCCGACCTCGGTCGTCAGCGCTTCCACAATGGCATAGGCACCGCTGCCCCGGAGCGCGGTGTCCCGCAGTTCCTGCGCAGTCTTGAGGTCGGCATCGGTCAGGGGACTGGCAACGGCGGATCCGCAACACAACATCAACAGCAACAGTCGGGACAGCATGGCCGGGGCTCCGCAGGCGTGAACGAGCGCCCGAGGCTAGCGGCTTGCGACGCATGCGGCATGTGTATTTGGTACTGGAGTCGCCTGGAAAAAGAATCCTGTCTTCTTTGTGCAAGTTCGACGGTCAACGTGCTCGGGAAGCCACTTTGGGTGATGATGGGCTATCCATCGAAGAGGACTTGCCATGCGCGTGTCATTGGATCAGCAACGCCTGGAGGAGGCCGTTGTCGCCGGGGTCATCGATGCGCCTGCGGCGGCGGCGTTGTGGTCGTTCCTCACCCAGAGCGGCGTCACCCACGAAGTGCCGCGCTTCAAGTTTGCACATCTGCTGTACTACTTCGGCGGACTGATCGCGCTGGGCTCGATCTCGGTTTTCGTGACCCTGGCCTGGGATGCCTTTGGCGCCTGGCCGCTGCTGATCTTCGGCATTGGCGTGATGCTGCTGTCCTATGCGCTGACCCGGCGTTTCATCGAGATCGAACGGCAGCCGATTCCGGCGGGGACGATGGCGGCGCTGCTGATCGCGGCGGTGCCCATCGTCGTGTTCGCGCTGCAACATGTCAGTGGCGCCTGGACAGGCGATCAGAGCTATCGCGACTATCACTACTGGATCGACTGGCGCTGGCTGATGATGGAGTTCGCCACGCTGGCGGCCGGCGCGGCCGTACTGTGGCGTTTCCGCTTGCCCTTCGCGATGCTGCCGATCGCAGTGACGCTGTGGTACATGAGCATGGATTTCGCTGCCTTTCTGGCGCAGGACAGCGAGGGTTGGTTCAGCGAAGCCGGCTGGAAGCTGCGGGCGACCATCTCCATGCTTTTTGGCGCGATCATGCTCGGGATTGCGCTCTGGATCGAACTGCGCCAATACGCGCTGGCCTCGGCCCGGGGGGATCGCCGTGATTTCGCCTTCTGGCTGTACGTGGTCGGTGTGCTCACCTTCTGGGGCGGCCTCAGTTCCCAGGATTCGGGGTCCGAGTTCGGAAAACTGATCTATTTTGCGATCAACATCGGCCTGATCTTGGTCGGTGCAGCCCTGGCCCGGCGGGTCTTCGTGGTCTTCGGTGCCTTCGGCGTGATCGGCTACCTCGGCCACCTGAGCTATTCGGTGTTCCAGAACAGCCTGGCCTTCACCGTGGTGCTGGGCGGTTTCGGCATCGGCATTGTCTACGCCGGCTTGTGGTGGAACCGCCGCGAAGCTGCCCTGCACGCGGCCTTGTCCCGGTGGCTGCCAGCGCCATTGCGGCGGGCGATCGAGGCCAGGGAAGGGTAGGGGCTGGTTGTTGGTTGTCGGTCAAAGCTGGCGCAGGCGAGGACCTGCGCGGGCGCTTGCTGTTGTAGGTCCAGACTTGTCTGGACGTTTCTCCATCAACCGGAGCAGAAGCGTCCAGGCAAGTCTGGACCTACACAAGCCGGGCTCCACCGACACTATCACCAACACCCGCTCTCGCCGACAACCAACCACCAACAACCAGCTCTCAGAGCGTCACCGCCAGCCGTGTTCCCTGATCAATGGCGCGCTTGGCGTCGAGTTCGCCGGCGGTGTGGGCGCCGCCGATGACATGGGCCTTGGCGCCTGCCGCCAGCAGGTCGTCGTAAAGCTTGCGATTGGATTCCTGGCCGGCGCAGATGATGACGTTGTCGACTTCCAGCGTGCGCACATCCTCGCCAGTGCGAATCTTCAGGCCGCGCTCGTCGATACCTTCGTAGCTGACGCCGCCGATCATCTCGACCTTGGCCATTTTAAGGGTGCTGCGATGCACCCAGCCCGAGGTCTTGTTGAGGCGATCCCCGAACTTGCCGGCCGTGCGTTGCAGCAGATAGACCTGTCGGGCGGGTTTGCCCGGGGCCGGTTTGGCCAGGCCACCACGGTTCTCCAAGGTGGCGTCGATGCCCCACTGGCGGTACCAGGCCGGCGGATCCAGCGTCGGTGAGTGGCCCTGGTGGGTGAGGAATTCGGCCACGTCGAAACCGATGCCGCCCGCTCCGATGATGGCAACACGCTCACCCACCGGCGCGTTGCCCGCCAGCACGTCCACATAGCTCAGCGCCTTGGCGCTGTCGATGCCGGGGATTGGCGGCATTCGCGGGGTGACGCCGGTCGCCACGATCACCTCGTCGAAGTGCTTCAGGGCGCCTGCATCCGCGCGCGTATTCAGGCGCAGATCGATGCCGAGCTTGTCGATGCGCACACGGAAATAGCGCAGCGTCTCGTAGAACTCTTCCTTGCCGGGAATCTTCTTGGCCATGTTGAATTGGCCACCGATCTCCGCTGCGGCATCGAAGACAGTGACCTTGTGTCCGCGCTCGGCCAAAGTGGTGGCTGCCGCCAATCCCGCCGGGCCGGCGCCGACGACGGCAAAGTTCCTGGGCGCCGTCGTTGGCCGCACCACGATTTCAGTCTCGTGGCAGGCGCGCGGATTGACCAGGCATGAGGCGCGGCGGTTCTCGAAGACATGGTCCAGGCAGGCCTGGTTGCAGGCGATGCAGGTATTGATCTCCTCGGCCTTGTTGGCGGCGGCCTTGTTGACCCATGCAGCATCGGCCAGCAGCGGACGCGCCATCGAGACCATGTCAGCCTGACCGCTGGCGATGATTTTCTCGGCCACATCCGGCATGTTGATGCGGTTGGTGGTAACCAGCGGAATCCGGACTTCACGCTTCATCTTTTCGGTGACGAAGGCGAAGGCCGCGCGCGGCACGCTGGTGACGATGGTCGGTACGCGAGCTTCATGCCAGCCGATGCCGGTGTTGATCAGCGTGGCGCCAGCGGCTTCGATGGCTTTGGCCAGCTGCACGATTTCTTCCCAGGTCTGGCCGTCCTCCACCAGGTCCAGCATCGACAATCGATAGACGATGATGAAGTTCGGGCCTACCTTGGCACGGATGCGGCGGACGATCTCGGTGGGAAAACGCATCCGGTTCTCGAAGCTGCCGCCCCATTCGTCGCTGCGCTGGTTGGTGCGTTTCACCAGGAACTGGTTGATCAGATAGCCTTCAGATCCCATCACTTCGACGCCATCGTAGCCGGCCTCCTGGGCATAGGCCGCGGTGCGCACGAAGTCCTCGATGGTGTGTTCGACGCCGCTCCTGCTGAGTTCGCGCGGGCGGAACGGGGTGATCGGTGATTTGATCGGCGAGGCCGACACCGACAGCGGGTGATAGCCATAGCGACCGGCATGCAGGATCTGCATGCAGATCTTGCCTTGTTCGGCGTGCACGGCCGCGGTCACCTTGCGATGGCGCTTGACTTCCCAGGGCCAGGACAGCTTCGAGGCGAAGGGTGCCAGCCAGCCCTGGATCGACGGTGCAATGCCGCCGGTGACGATCAGGGCCACGCCGCCGGCGGCGCGCTCGCCAAAATAGGCCGCGAGCTTGTCATAGTCCTTGGCGCGATCCTCCAGCCCCGTGTGCATCGAGCCCATCAGCACGCGATTGCGCAGTGTGGTGAAGCCCAGATCCAGCGGTGACAGCAGGTGCGGGTAGGGGGTGGTCATGGGTGCAAGTTCCGTACGCGTCAGTATGGTGTGGAGCCTGCCCGGAAGGCGGCGAGTAGGCAAGAGCTGGTGTCGGTTGTTGGTTGTTGGTGCCGGCAGAGCGGGTGCCGCTTGTTGGTGCCAGTGTCGGTAAAGCTGGCGCAGGTGAGGGCGAGTGCCGGCTTTGTAGGTCCAGACTTGTCTGGACGCTTTTCCATCAGACAAGATCGAAAGCGATCAACCAAGTCCGGACTGACAGGTAGCTGTGAAACTCCAGCAGAATCAAGCTTCTTGACGAGCAGCAGCGTCCCGACAAATCTGGACCGACAGGTGGCCGTGCTCCAACCGACACCAAGACCAACAACTGGCACCCGCTCTACCGGAACCAACACCAACCACCTACACCCGCTTTACCGGCACCGACACCTACAACCGACACCCGCTTTGTGCGTGTCCTGATTCTCCGGCGTTTTGCGTATCCATCATGCAGTCATCACACCGTGGGGAGAAGCAGATGAGAATCGTCGGATTGGTCATGTTGATCGCGTTGGGCTTGCTGGGTATCGCCTCGTGGTTGCGTCAGCGCAAACCGGAGGCCTCAGGTCCTCTGGCGCAGTTGGAGAGTGTGGGTGGCTGGATCGGCCTGGTGGGTCTGGTCTGGGGTGTGCTGATGCTGGTCCAGTGGATCAGCGCCATCGGCGCACTGTCTGCGGCGCCGGTGATGATGATCATCGCGCTGGCTTCGGCGCTGTCGATCACCGCACTGTCATTGATTCTGGCCATGCCTACCGTCAAGACCCTGGCTGGCAGCAACGGGTTCACACGCAAGCTCGAACAATCAGCAGCGAAGCTCGGTCCGTTCAAGGTCGTTCTGGGTGCCGTGTGCCTGGGGCTGGCGGTGGTCAGCGTGGTGCTCTGAGAGCGGGAAAAGAAAAGGGAAAAAGGTAGAGCCTGCGAGTACACGTCACGCAGGACCCAACGGTTTTATTCGCGGGAGCCAGATGGTTGGGCTCCCGCGCTTTTTGATCGGTAGGAGCGCCCTTGCGGCGCGATCTGCAAAACCATTGCGCCACGAAATGTAGGCGCTGCGAGGCGCTCATTCGTGGGTCGCGTTGGTCCGCCGGGCCTATATGACGCTCTCCGCGACGACCGCGAGCTTGGTCGCGTAGCTCGCCTGCAGCGAGCAACGTGACCTGCACAGAGCCGAAACGCGCGAGCCTTTCCCGTGCCCCGTGCCCCTTGCCCCGTGCCCCGTGCCCCCGAGCCCTACACCCGCTCCAGGATCCCGGCGAAGCCCATGCCGGTGCCGATGCACATGGTGACCATGCCGTACTTCTGCTGGGTGCGGCGCAGGCCATGGACCACGGTGGCGGTGCGGATGGCGCCGGTGGCGCCCAGCGGATGACCCAGCGCGATGGCGCCGCCGAGCGGGTTGACCTTGTTCGGATCCAGCCCGGAATCGCGCATCACCGCCAGCGCCTGGGCGGCGAAGGCCTCGTTCAACTCGATCCAGTCGATGTTGTTGAGGTTGATGCCGGTCTGGCGGCAGACCTTGGGAATCGCTTCCTTGGGGCCGATACCCATGATTTCCGGCGGGACGCCGGCCACCGAATAGCCCACCCAACGGGCCAGCGGAGTCAGGTCGAATTCCTTGATCGCACGCTCGCTGGCCAGCAACACCGCGCCGGCGCCGTCGCTCATCTGCGAGGAGTTGCCGGCGGTGACACTGCCGCCCTGCTTGAACACCGCGCGCAGCTTTGCCAGCGCGGCCACGTTGGTGTCCTGACGCGGACCTTCATCGGTGTCGACCTTGCGGGTGTCGTTCTTGAAACCACGCGAAGCCAGATCCGGATAGTGATCATCGAGCACGAAGGGCAGGATCTCGTCGTTGAAATGACCGGCCTGGATGGCGGCGATGGCCTTCTGGTGCGAGCCGTAGGCAAACTGGTCCTGGTCCTCGCGCGAGACCTTCCACTGGTCAGCCACGTTCTCGGCGGTGATGCCCATGCCGTAGGCGATGGCGATGTGGTCATCCTTGAAAAAGGCCGGATTGAAGGCCGGACGGTTGCCCATCATCGGCACCATCGACATGCTCTCGGTGCCGCCGGCCAGCATCAGATCAGATTCGCCCAGACGGATGCGGTCCGCGGCCAGGGCCACGGCCTGCGAGCCCGAGGAGCAGAAGCGGTTGATGGTCATGGCTGCCACCGTGTTGGGCAGACCGGCCATCAGCACGCCGATGCGGGCCACGTTCATGCCTTGCTCGCCTTCGGGCATGGCGCAGCCGATGATGGCGTCATCGATGCGGTTGACGTCGATTCCGGGCGCCGCAGCGACCGCGCCGCGCAGCACATGCGCGAGCAGATCATCCGGGCGGGTGTTGCGGAACATTCCCTTCGGTGCCTTGCCTACCGGCGAACGCACGGCAGACACGATGTAGGCGTCTTGGATTTGGCGGGACATGGTTGGGTCTCCGTTGCGCCGGTTCGGGTCTGCCAAACCGAGCGCTTGTTTGTTGGGGCTGAAGTTAAACGTAAAACGTCAAACGTCAACGGCTCGCTGCGCTCGCTGAGGCGCCGGACCGTTTTTCGCTGTTCTGTTTTACGTTTTACGTTTCACGTTTTACTAGTTTCTAAGGGGCTTGCCGTTCTGCATCGTGTAGGCAATGCGCGCCTGGGTCTTCGGCATCTGCGCCAGAGCGACAAAATGCTTGCGTTCCAGGTTGAGCAGCCATTCCTCGTCGACTTCGGAGCCGCGTTCGATCTCGCCGCCGCACATCACGGTGGCGATGCGCGTGGCGACTTCGACGTCGTGCTCGGAAACGAATCCGCCGGCCAGCATGTTGGTCAGCAGGGCGCGGATGGTGGCGATGCCGACATCGCCGGCGACCTTGATGGCGCGGGGCGGCAACGGTGGACGGTAGCCGGTCTCGGCGAGCGCGCGGGCCTCGTTCTTGGCCACGTAGAGCAACTCGTCCTTGTTGGTGATGACCACATCATTGGGCCGTGCCAACTTGAGTTCCTTGGCTTCCAGCGCACTGGTGGCCACCTTGGCCATGGCGATGGTCTCGAAGTAGGTCTGAATCTGTCCGAAGACATCGCCACCCACGGCGTTCTGCCAGGAGCGCAGCGCGATTTCCTTGAGGCCGCCGCCGGCCGGCAACAGGCCCACGCCGGCCTCGACCAGACCCACATAGCTTTCCAGTGCGAACACGGTCCTGGCGGAATGCATCTGGAACTCGCAACCGCCGCCGAAGGCCATCCCGCGCACTGCGGAGACCACCGGCACCAGCGAGTACTTGATGCGCTGGCTGGCCGCCTGGAAGCTGGCGACGATCTGCTCGAACTCGTCCCATTTGCCGGCAGCGACCACGGGCAAGGCGTCTTTCAGATCGGCGCCGGCCGAGAACGGCTCTCTGGTCTGCCAGATCACCAGCGCCTTGTAGTTGCGCTCGGCCTCGTCTACAGCGCGGTTGACGCCCTCGAGCACGGCCGCGCCGATGGTGTTCATCTTGCTCTTGAAGCTCAGGATGGCGATGTCGTCACCCTGATGCCACAGGCGCACGCCATCGGTCTCGAAGATGGTCGTGCCCTGATCAAACTCTTCGGTGTAGATCGCATCCGGGAAATATTGGCGCTGATACACCGGCAGCGCCGAGCGCGGACGGTAGGACTTGTCGCTGGGCGCGTAGGAGCCGGTCTTGGCGTGCACGCCGGCATCGCCCACTTCGAACACCCAGGCCGGCAGAGCCGCATCGCTCATGGTCTTGCCGGCGGCGATGTCTTCCTGGATCCAGTTGGCGACCTGCAGCCAGCCAGCCTGCTGCCAGATCTCGAACGGACCCTGATCCCAGCCGTAACCCCAGCGGATGGCGAAATCGACATCGCGGGCGTTGTCGGCGATGCTTTCCAGCTGGTAGGCGCAGTAGTGGAAGACATCGCGGAAGCAGGCCCACATGAACTGCGCCTGCGGATCGTCAGAGGCGCGCAGCGCCGCCAGTCTGGCCGACCAGCCCTTCTGGCGCAGCGCGCCTTCGGCGGCAGCGCTGGCCTCGGAATTGGCTGGCTTGTAATCCATCGTGGCCAGATCCAGCGCTTCGATGACCTTGCCGTTCTTGCGGAAGAAGCCGGCGCCGGTCTTCTGCCCGAGCGCGCCCTTCTCGATCAGGCCCTTGAGCCAGTCCGGCGCCTTGAAGTAGCGGTGCCAGGGATCTTCCGGCAGGGTGTCATCCATGGTCTTGATGACGTGGGCCATGGTGTCGAGGCCGACCACGTCACTGGTGCGATAGGTGGCGCTCTTCGGCCGACCGATCAACGGGCCGGTCAGTGCATCCACGGTATCGAAGCCCAGACCGAAGGCCTGGGTGTGATGCATGGTGGCCGCAATCGAGAAAACGCCGATGCGGTTGCCGATGAAGTTGGGCGTGTCCTTGGCGCGGACCACGCGCTTGCCCAGCGTGGTGGTGACGTAGGACTCCAGGCGGTCCATGGTCGCCGCATCGGTGGTCGCCGTCGGAATCAGCTCGACCAGGAACATGTAACGCGGCGGATTGAAGAAATGGATGCCGCAGAAGCGAGGCTTCAGATTCTCCGGCAGCCCCTCGGAGAGCTTGGTGATCGACAGGCCCGAGGTGTTGCTGGCGAGAATGGCGTTGTCGCTGATGTAGGGCGCGATCTTCGCGTACAGCGAGTGCTTGATGTCCATGCGTTCGGCGACGGCTTCGATGATCAGGTCGCAGTCGCGCAGCAATTCCAGGTGATCGTCATAGTTGGCGCCGACGATCTCTCCGGCGACGCTCTTGGTGCCCAGTGGCGAGGGGCTGAGCTTGGTGAGGCCGGCGATGGCCTTGTCGACCAGTGCGTTGCGCGGTCCCTCCTTGGCAGGCAGTTCGAACAACACGGCGGGAACGCCGGAGTTGACCAGATGAGCGGCGATCTGCGCGCCCATCACGCCGGCGCCGAGTACGGCGGCCTTGCGGACGAGAAGCTTGTTCTCAGGCATGTGCACCTCGAAAGCTTGAAGAAAGCGGGGGATGAGTTGCGACGATAGCGCCAATACTGACCTCAGTGCCGTCGAGGTCCAGTCAGCGCCAGCGAAGACCGCAAGACTATACGCCCGCGTATGGTGGCGGGCAACGCGTGCCATGCTCGCTGCCTTTATGGCTGTGGAGTGAATGCTCCACTTTGCTGCGTTGCCGCGTAAGCCGGCAATTCGGTAGACTCCACCGCAGTTTCGCCCCACAAGTCCGCGATTCTGCGCGGCTTTCCGTGGTAATCTTCCGATGTTTCCCAACCGGATGTGCGGCGGAGATCCCCCTCGTCCACCTGACATGGAGTCGTCACCATGGCGCTTGAGCGCACCCTATCGATCATCAAACCCGATGCCGTTGCCAAGAACGTGATCGGAGAAATCTATTCCCGCTTTGAAAAAGCCGGTCTGAAGATCATTGCTGCAAAGATGAAGCAGCTCTCGCAGCGTGAGGCCGAGGGCTTCTACGCGGTGCATCGCGAGCGCGGTTTCTTCAACGATCTGGTCAAGTTCATGATCTCCGGCCCGGTGATGATCACCGCGCTGGAAGGCGAGAACGCCATCGCCGCCCATCGCGACCTGATGGGCGCGACCGATCCGAAGAAGGCAGCACCGGGCACCATCCGTGCCGATTTCGCCGATTCCATCGATGCCAATGCGGTGCACGGTTCCGATGCGCCGGAGACGGCCGCCGTCGAGATCGCCTATTTCTTTGCTTCAACCGACATCAGCTCACGCTGATCGTTGGCACAACCGAGGTCAAGGTGGAACAAGCAGCGCCACTGATTAATCTGATGAACCTCGATCGCCATGGACTCGAAGACTACTTCGAGTCCATCGGCGAAAAGCGCTATCGCGCCCATCAGCTGCTGAAATGGATTTACCACCACGGCGTGACCGACTTCCTCGGCATGACCGATGTCGGCAAGAAATTGCGTGCCAAACTCGAGGCCACGGCGGTGATTCGCCCGCCCAAGGTGCTGTTCCAAAAGGTCAGCAGCGATGGCACCACCAAGTGGCTGATCGAGCTGGATGGCGGCAATGCGGTCGAAACCGTCTACATTCCCGAGCCCACCCGCGGCACGCTGTGTGTGTCCTCGCAGGTGGGCTGCTCGTTGAACTGCACCTTCTGTTCCACCGCCACGCAGGGCTTCAACCGCAATCTGTCCACGGCCGAGATCATTGGTCAGGTCTGGGTCGCGGCGCAGGCACTGGGGCACGATGCCAAGGACAACCGTCGACTGACCAATGTGGTCATGATGGGCATGGGCGAGCCGCTGCTGAATTTCGACAATGTGGTCCCGGCGATGAATCTGATGCGCGATGATTTCGCCTTCGGATTGGCCAACAAGCGGGTCACGTTGAGCACCGCAGGCCTGGTGCCGGGCATCGACAAGCTCTCCGAGGTTTGCGATGTCAGTCTGGCGGTCAGCCTGCACGCGCCCACCGATGAACTCCGTGAGCAGCTGGTGCCGCTGAACAAGAAGTATCCGATCGCGGAACTGATGGCCGCTTGCCAGCGCTATCTGGAAACGCGGCCGCGCGCCAACGTGACCTTCGAATACACGCTGATGAAGGGCATCAACGATCGTCCCGAGCATGCGCGCGCGCTGGTCAAGCTGCTTCGGCGCCTGCCCAGCAAGCTCAATCTGATTCCCTTCAATCCCTTCCCCGGAACCCGCTATGAGCGCTCCGATGAAGAGACCATCCGCCAGTTCCAGACCATCGTCATGGAAGCAGGTTTGATTGCGACGGTGCGGCGTACCCGCGGGGATGACATCGATGCAGCCTGCGGGCAACTGGTAGGCAATGTGCTTGATCGCACTCGCCGCAGTGGCCAACACCGTGCCGCCGTCGCGCTGGCTGATGCCGGGGCAACCGCATGAGGTCGCTCGGTCGCAAGCTCGTGATTCTGGTCGTATTGGTTGCGCTGGGCGCCTGTGCCGGAGCCGGCGGCAATGGCTATGCGGGCTCAAGGTCGGACAAGAACAAGCGTGCCGCCGAGTTGCAGGTGCAGCTGGCCCAGGAGTACCTCAAGCGCGGCAGCCTGGAAGTGGCGCGCGACAAGCTGGCGCGAGCGCTGGAGCTGGATCCCTATTCGGCCCAGGCACACACGGTCTCGGGCTTTCTCAACGAGACCATCAGTGATTTCGTGCAGGCCGAACTGCACTATCGCCGGGCCGTGGAGATCAAGCCCAAGGATGGCGACATGAGCAACAACTTCGCCAGTTTCCTGTGCCGCCGCGGGCGCTATTCGGAAGCCGAGAGCATGTTCCGGCAGGCCCTGTCGGATCCTTACTACAAGACTCCCGAAGTGGCCCTGGCCAACGCCGGCATCTGCGCCAAGGATTCGGGCAACCTGGAACTGGCCGAGACCTATCTGCGCGATGCCCTGGCCCGCAAGGCCGACTATCCGGGGGCGCTGTTGCCGATGGCTTCGGTACTGCACGCCCGCGGTGATTTCCTCCGCGCAAGGGCCTTCATGCAACGCTACGAGGCGGCTCAACCGGGGAGTCCTGAGGCGCTGTATCTCGGCTATCAAATTGAAACAGCGCTGGGCGACAAGCGCAGCGCCGAAGACTATCGCAGACGCCTGACCAGCAGTTTTCCGCGCTCCCAGGAAGCGCAGTTGCTGGAGCAGGGTCAATGACGCAGGAGCAGAGCATGAATGGAAGCAGCGCACATTCCGGCGCCCTGCTGGATCTGGTGGAACTTGGACAGCGCCTGCAGCAGGCGAGGACCGAGTCGGCGCTGTCGCTGGACGATGTAGCACAGAAGCTGCATCTGCCCCTCGCTACCGTCGCTGACCTGGAAGCGGGTCGCAGTGAACGCATTGGAACTGCGGTCTACCTCAAGGGTTTTCTTCGCAGCTATCTGAAGCTGGTGCAACTGCCGGAAGACTGGGCCGAGCAGGCCATTGCCGCGTCCAGTGCTGCCAGCGTACCGGCCATCATGCCGGCCGCCGGTGCCGTGGCCCGACGCGTGTCCTGGCTGGAGCGTTACAAATGGGCGGCGAGCTACGTCGTGGGAACGGCGCTGGCGCTGACCGCCGTCCACTGGCTGGTCAGCAACACCCCGCAGCTGGGCTTTCCCGAGCCGACCAAATCAGGACCGATTGCACTGGAGACGCCGGATCAGACGGCGCCCGCAGAAGCTGCAGCCAGTGCGGCGAAACCCGCCGCGAGCCAGGCAGAGCCGGCAGGCGAGCCGTTGGGGCCGCTGGCCCAAACAGACTCCGAAGCGGCCACTGATGAGTTGCCGGTGATGGCTTCGCTGAATCCATTTCGCGTGGGCAGCTCGAGCCCGACCGAGGCCAGTGTCAGCGCCGCATCGGTGCTGTCATTGAATTTCACGCAGGACAGCTGGGTCGAAATTCGCGATCAGTCCGGCAAGAAACTGGCCTATGAGGTCATTCGTGCGGGCGAAAAGCGTTCATTCAGCGACGGCGCGCCATTCTCGGTGCTGATCGGCAACGCCCGCGGTGTGCGCGCTGACGTGGGTGGCAAGGACGTGGAACTGGAGCAATACACCCGTGGCAATGTTGCACGATTCGCGGTTGCCGAGAGCGACGGCGAGTGGTCGCCGGCGACGGCTGAGTAATTAGTATCTGGCCGGAAACGGCTGACCCAATCAACGAATCGGAATCAGATAAATGGCTGACGACATCATTGATGCGCACGAACAAAGCGAGCGCGCCCGGCAATGGTTGCAACAGAACGGCAGTTCCATCGTCATCGGCGTACTGCTGGGTATCGCCGTGTTGCTCGGCTGGCAGCGTTATCAGCTGTCTGGCGTCAGCCACCGTGCCGAAGCCTTCGTCAAGTACGAGGATCTGCGGTCGGCGGTAGACAAGGAAGACACCGAGCTGGCCGCCAGCCTTGCCGAGGACCTGCGCAAGAACTTCAGTGATACGCCTCACGCCGCCTTGGCGGCCATGGAAATGGCCGAGCAAGAGGTCAAGGCTGGCAAGCTGCCGGAGGCTGAGTCCTCCCTGCGTTTTGTCAGCGCCGAAGCGGGTTCAGAGCCTTTGCGCGCGATTGCCGCGATGCGCCTGGCGCGTGTCCTGCTGACCCGTGGTGAGGCACAGAAGGCGCTGGATGCCCTGAAGCCGGTGAGCGCAGAGGCCTATACCGCTGAGCGCGAGTTGATCCGTGGTGACGCGCTGGTGGCGCTGGGCAAGAGCGAGGAAGCGCGCAAGGCCTACGATGCGTCCCTGGCTGCCATGGATGTCGCGGCTCAGCAGCGCAAGATGGTGGAAGCCAAGCGCGATGATCTGGCTGCCGGTGGAGCGCCGGCACCCGTGGCTGCGGAGCAAGGTTGATGCCTAACTCTGCCCGACAGTGGTTGCTGGTGGCAGCGGTGGGCTTGCTTGGAGCCTGCGGCGGTGACAGTGCCAAGAAGGAGAACATCGAGCCACCCACGCCCCTGACCGAATTCGCGCCCTCCGCGGTGGTTCAGAAACTCTGGTCATCCTCGGTGGGTGGTGGTGCTGCAGAACTTGGCGCCGGACTGGTACCGGCGGTTGGCGGTGGCAGGGTTTTCTTTGCTGGCCCGGATGGCGACATCGTGGCCCATGATGCCTCCAGCGGCCGTCGGTTGTGGTCGAAAAAGTACGAGTCCTTCAGTGGCGGTCCGGGTACCAATGGGTCCCTGGTAGTCGCTGGCACCATCGAAGGCGCGCTGATTGCCGTCGACGCTGAAACCGGTCTGGAAAACTGGCGCGCGCGGATGTCGTCCGAGGTGATCTCGGCGCCGGTGGTGTCTACCGATACGGTTGTCGCCATGGCCAATGACGGCCGCACTCATGCCCTCAAGGCCAGCGACGGCAGCCAGATCTGGGCAGTCGATCGCGGGGTGCCCCTGCTCAGTCTGCGCGGCAATGCAGCGCCCATCCTGACCTCGAACTCGGTGATCGTCGCTGGAGCTAACGGCACCGTGACTGCGTTGGCCCTGTCGGACGGGCGCCCTATCTGGGAGCAGCGTATCGGTGTCGGCGAAGGCCGTACCGATCTCGAGCGCATGATCGATATCGACGGCCGCATGGTGCTGTTGAACGGCGATCTGTTCGTGGTCGGCTACGAGTCCGGCGCCCAGGCGCTGACCGCCGATGCCGGACGCACCCTGTGGCAGCGCGACATGTCTTCGGTGTCCGGACTGGCAGCGGGTAGCGACGGGGTGTTCATTGCCGCCTCCGACGGCGCCGTCTGGGCGCTGGATCGCCGCAGCGGCGGCGCCCTGTGGAAGAACGAGGTCTTGCTGCATCGCATGCTGTCGGCTCCCGTGCTGATGGGCGACTATGTGGTCGTCGGCGATCTCGAAGGCTATCTGCACTGGTTCAAGCGGGCAGATGGCGAACTGGCCGTGCGCACGCGTCTGGGTGATGGCGGTTTTGGCGACGGTCTGGTGGTGGTTGACGACACGCTCTATGCGCAGAACCGCGACGGATCGGTCGGCGCTTTCCGACTTCGCAACTGATTGACCGCGGTCGCCGCTCCGGCGACCGTGCACTCCGAGGCGTCCGAACATGCTTCCCGTTGTTGCTTTGGTTGGTCGCCCGAACGTCGGCAAGTCCACGATCTACAATTCGCTGACCAAGACCCGAGACGCCATCGTCTCGAACATGCCCGGGGTCACTCGCGATCGCCTGTTTGGCGTGTGTCGCCGCGCCGAGCGCCCGTTTCTGGTGGTCGATACCGCTGGCCTGACGGAAAACGAGGATCTGCTTGCGAAGGGCATGTCGGCGCAATCGTGGCAGGCGATTGAAGAGTCGGATCTGGTCTGTCTGGTGGTCGATGCCCGAGACGGCCTGCATCCCGACGATATCGAAATCGCGAAGCGCATCCGTGCCACCGGGCGACCGATGATGCTGGTCGTCAACAAGATCGACGGTATCCAGGAATACACCGCGCAAGCCGAGTTTTCGCGGCTCGGCATCGCCTCGATGCTGCTGATTTCGGCGGCGCACAATCAGGGCATCACCGATCTGGTGGAGCATCTGCTAGCCCAGTTGCCGGCCACCGAGGAAGCCGAGTCCCTCGACGACGGCGCCATCCGCATCGCCATCCTCGGTCGCCCGAATGTCGGCAAGTCGACCCTCGTCAACCGCCTGCTGGGTGAGGATCGGGTGTTGGCCATGGATCTGCCCGGCACCACCCGTGATGCGGTGCGGATACCGCTGGAACGCGATGGCAAGCGCTATGTGCTGATCGATACTGCCGGAATCCGACGCAAGGCCCGTGTCGGGGACGGTGTAGAAAAATTCAGTGTCATCAAGGCCTTGCAGGCCGCCGAAGAAGCTCATGTGGTGATCCTGATGCTGGATGCACAGCAGGGTTTCGCTGATCAGGATGCCCACATCCTCGGTGAAGTCGTCAACGGCGGACGCGGGCTGGTGCTGGCGGTCAACAAGTGGGATGGATTGAGCGTGCGCGAACGCACCCAGGTGAATTCACGCCTGGACTGGGGGCTGGGCTTCGTCAACTTCGCCAAACGCATACCGATCTCGGCCTTGCACGGATCCGGACTCGGCGAATTGTTGAAGGCTGTGCATCAGGCCCATCGGTCCGCCACCCGCGAGTTCACCGCCGCCGAGTTGACCAAGGCGCTCAGTCAGGCCTTCGAGAAGCATCATCCGCCGATGGTTCGCGGTCGGGTTTCGAAGATGCGCTACGCCCATCAGGGCGGGCGCAATCCGCCACGGGTGATCATTCACGGCAACCGCTTGAGCAGTCTCACCGATGACTACAAACGCTACCTCGAGAACACCCTGCGGCAAAAATTCAAGCTGGTCGGTACGCCGCTGGCGCTAGAATTTCGGGAAGGGTCGAATCCTTTCGCCGGCAAGGTCAATCCCTTGACCGAACGCCAGGTCAAGAAGCGCAAGCGCCTCGTCAGCCACGCCAAGCGCGGCTGAGGACGCCACTGGCGCGATTGCAGCAACCAGACCGCTGCAGCCTGGACTGGCGGTGACCGCACGGCAACCCTATGCTCGTTCGAGGAGCAGTCGCGCATTGGCATCCAGCATGAGTGTTGAGGAACTGTTGAGCAGTCGTGGCGTGCCGATGCGCGTCAGCGTGGGTGATGCCCGGGTGGCCGTGTCGGCGGCCTTGATGAACGCCTCGCCATCGATAGAGCGGGTAGCTCTGGACAATGCCCTGGGGCGGATACTGGCTGAAGATCTCTGCAGTCCGCACTCGCTGCCACCCTTTGCCAATTCGGCCATGGATGGCTTTGCCTTTCGTCATGCCGATCTGTCGGCGAGTTCCGACGCCGTGCTGCAGTGTGTCGGCGAAAGTCGGGCGGGATTGCGTTTCACTGGTCGATTGGCACCGGGGCAATGCGTGCGCATTTCCACCGGCGCTGCCATGCCGGCGGATGCCGACACGGTGGTCATCCAGGAAGACGCGCAGCGCAGCGGAGAACAGGTGCGCCTGCGGCCGCTGCCAACGGTGGGCGCCAATGTGCGCAAGGCGGGTGAGGAATGCGCCGCGGGCGCCTTGCTGCTGAGTCGCGGACGGGTGCTCGGCGCTCGAGCCCTGGCACTGGCGGCCACGGCTGGTCGGCAGGAACTGCGCGTGCTGGCTCGACCGCGGGTAGCCATCCTCACCACCGGTGATGAACTGGCGCTACCTGGCCAGGCCTTGGGGCCGGGGCAGATCTACGACAGCAACTCGGCGCTGTTGCATGCGTTGATACTCGATGCCGGTGGCTATCCGCTGCCGGCGACGCAGGCAACGGCGGACGATCCGCAGCGTCTGCTGCACGCATTGCGCCGCGCCGCAGCGGCGGCTGATCTGGTTTTGACCACCGGTGGTGCCTCGGTGGGAGATCACGATCATCTGCCCAGCCTGCTGGCCGAGCATGGCAGCGTGCATTTCTGGAAGGTCCGGATGAAACCGGGCATGCCGGCGCTGTTTGGTGAACTGGCCGGCAAACCGGTGTTGGCACTGCCTGGAAATCCGGTGTCGGTATTTGCCACCTTCCGCGTGCTGGTGCGCGCCGCGTTGTCTGCCCTGCAGGGACTGGCGCCGGTCGAACCCTTGCGCTGGAAGGCGCGGCTGTTGGTGCCCTTGCGCAAGACCCACCAGCGGGCCGAGTTTCTCCGCGGTATCCACAACATCGATTCCCAAGGGCAACTCTGGGTGCGGCCCCTCAGCGGACAGGAATCCCATCGCAGCGTGGCCCTGTTGCAGGCCAGCGTGCTCTTGTGTCTGCCTGAAGCCGAGGTCGAACTCGCGGCCGGTGCGCTGGTGGACGTCGAACCCTTGTTTGCTCGCCCGGAGACCGAGGTGCGCCTGTGAGCGCCCGCGAGCGCTGGATGCGCGAGTTGCGGGCAGCAACGCCGCACGTGGATGTGCGCGAGGCGCGGCAGCGGCAGCAGTCCGGGGCGATTCTGCTCGATGTGCGCGAGGCGCCGGAATGGGCAGAGGGCAGTCCCGTGGATGCCCTCAAACTGTCCCGCAGCCAGCTCGAATTTCAGGTCGAAGCGGCGCTGCCGCGGACCGAGGACGAAGTGCTCCTGCTGTGCGCTGCAGGTGCGAGAGCCTTGCTCTGTGCCGAGACACTGAATCGTCTGGGTTATCGCCATGTGACCGTGGTCGAGGGCGGATTTCGTGCCTGGCAAGCCGCCGGATTGCCGGTCGCCGTGCCGGAAACCTTGGACCCGGTGTGGCAGCGCCGTTACGCCCGGCAGATGGTGTTGCCGGAGATCGGCCAGGCGGGGCAGTTGCGCTTGCGCCAATCGCAGGTGCTGATGGTGGGAGCCGGAGGTCTGGGCTCGCCCGCGGCCCTGTATCTCGCTGCCGCTGGCGTCGGCAGTCTGCGGGTGGTCGACGACGATCAGGTGGACCTGAGCAATCTGCAGCGACAGGTGCTGCACACCACCGCACGGGTGGGCCGGTCCAAGGTCCAGTCGGCAGTGGAGACGCTGTCGGCATTGAATCCGGACATCCGGATCGAGGCGGTCCACGAGCGTGTTCACAGCGGCAATGTCGATGGGTTGCTGGCAGGCTGTGGGCTGATCGTCGATGGCAGCGACAATCTGCCCACCCGCTATCTGCTCAGCGATGCCGCGATCAAGCATTCGCTGCCGCTGGTCTATGGCGCGGTCGAACGCTTCAGCGGTCAGGTCAGCGTCTTTCATCCAGGATCAGCGCGCGGCACCGCTCCCTGCTATCGCTGCCTGTTTCCCGAGCCGCCAGCACCGGACCAGGCGCCCAACTGCGCAGAGGTCGGCGTGCTTGGGGTGGTTCCCGGGATCATCGGCCTGCTGCAGGCCAATGAGGCCTTGAAACTGCTGCTGGGCATCGGCCAGCCCTTGATCGGTCGATTGCTGTTGTTCGATGCGCTGGCGATGGACTTCCGCGAACTCAAGCTGCCGGCTGATCGCGAATGCGCCATTTGTGCCCCCGGCCGGCCGTTTCCCGGCTACGTCGACTACGCCCAGTTCTGCGCCGGCGGCTGAAGCCCGTGCAACCGTAGGAGCGCCCTTGCGGCGCGACCGCCAATGCCGCTGACTGCAGCTAGACTGTTGCCGGAAGCGGAACGCGGAGAACGCTGAGGAAACACGGAGAAATGCCGGTCGCCTGTGTAGGAGCGCCCTTGCATCGCGATCACTACCCTCAGATCCACGGTGCCACGCACAGTCTGGCCTGGGAAGGATTGCGATTCAGGGCGATACACATCGAGCGGCGATCAACGTTCGAGGGTTCGCTCTGGTCTTTCTCCGCGTTCCGCTTCTGGCCGCGATCCTTCTCCAGCCAGCGATTTCATGCCATGCCGTCGTTGAGACACGACCTCAGCAGACCGCCGGACGCCGGAAATGCAGCAAGCGACCCTTGAATGGTGCGCTGTCATCGGCGCTGAAGGCCATCCGGGTTTCAATGACGCCGAAGCCCACGGCGGCGAGGGCGGTGATCAGTCGGCCACCGTTGCCGCGGCCGGGGTCGCTGATGATGATCTCGGCCGTTGCCGTGCTCATCCGCTGCAACAGGGCCGCGAGGATGGCGGCGTGCTCGCGCTCGTAGAGGATGTCGCTGCCGAGGATCAAGTCGAACTGACCGAGTTCGGCGCCGCTGTCCAGCCAGGGCAGGTCGCGATAGACCGGCATCGGTAGCTGGTTGAGGCCGGCGTTGTAGGCCAGAAACTGCTCGGCCAGCGGGTGGTTGTCGCTGGCGGTGATGTCGGCGCCGCGCCGGGCCAGCATCAGGCTGGACAGGGCCAACCCGCAGCCCAGTTCGAGGATGCGCCGGCCTGACAGGTCCATGCTGCACAAGGATTCGGCCAGCACCCGGCCGGCGGGCCAGATCTGCCCGAACAAGCCCCATTGGGCCGAGGAAATGCCGGCTCGGTCTGCGTGTCCCTGGGGATCCGCGTACTGCGATCGATCGCTGAGGCCACGAATCTGGTACACGTGCCCGCACAGGGCAACTTGGGAGATCTGGGTTCGATAACCGGGCACGGCAGAGCTTCCGGGTAGGGCGTCGCCTCCGACCAGAGGCGAGCGCAGTGAGGAAGCGATTCGGACCGAGATCAGGGTCCGGGCAGGCGAGACGTTGCCACTGTAGCGCCTTTCAGTCTGAAGTGCGCGAACATGCCGGTCTTTCAGCCGACGCCCGATGGTTGCTGTCGGAGCGCTGATTCGCGAATCAAGCAGGGGGCAGGGGACTCACGTCGCGGCACGGTCAGCCGTCGTGGGTCATGTTGACCGCCGCGCTCAATGGCACGGATGTCCGGGCTCAATGCTTGCAGTCGCTCTGGTACTTGTCACTGAGGCGAATGTAGCGCTTGATTTCGTCCGGCGCCTCCATGGTCGTTTGCAGAGTGATCAGTTCTCCATAGCGCGCCTGGCATTCCGGGCTCATGCGTGCAATTTCCTGTCGCCGCTCCTCGGCTTCCGCTTTGGCCGCGAGCTCGGCTTCGCGCTGGCCATCAAGGATTTCCAGCTGCAGGCAGACCCTGACCTTTTCCCGCAGATGCTCGAGTTCGCTCAAGGGCACTGTTTGCTCGCGCAGGGCCTGCCTGGCGGCTGCACATTCCTTCTTCCAAGGCTCCATCACTGTTGGTGTGGGCCACCGCAGATCGCTTTGTGGATCTCGCCGGATACTGACGGTTTCGGACTCTTCTGTGGTCAGGCAGGGCTTGTCGGAGTAGCTCACCTGGCCATCTGCATTCACGCATTTCTGGATGTTGCCCGCCCATGCGGTTGAAGCGCCGAGTAGCAGAAGGGTGCACAGCGCTGATGCTTGAGCTCCACAGGTCACACTGGTCATGGTCCGCAGTCGACGAATCTGGTTCCGGCGCATGTCAATTCCTGGGCGTCCGCGGGATAGACCAGCGTGCCGGGAGGGTTCGGATACAGCATTCAGGTTTTCGGATGGGCGCGCATGGCGGCGTCGAAACGCGCCATCTGCTCTGGCGTTGCTGGCAACTGATGGCGAGTTTTCCATTCAGCCATCGGCATGCCGTAGACATGCTCGCGTGCCTGCTCCTTGTCGATGGCAAGGCCGCTCTGCGCTGCCGCCTCCTGGTACCAGTCGGCCAGACAGTTGCGGCAGAAGCCCGCCAGGATCATCAGATCAATGTTCTGAACGTCGGTGCGTTGGCGCAGATGCGCCAGGAGCTTGCGAAAAGCCGCCGCCTCCAGGGCATCGTTCTCGGTGCTTCGGGCGGGCGGTGCTTCTGGTTCATTGCAGGCCATGCTGGCTTCCTCCATGGTCAGACCTCAGTCGACAAGCTAACAGCCTGCGGGACCTCATGGGAACCGGATTCCATGGACGCGAATCCTGCGGGCAGACGTCATCAGGTTTTCAGGCTCAGTCGCGGCTGCTCAGGGCATAATCCGCGGTCTTTCGTCATTGCCCGACCGTCATTGGTCGGAGTTCGAGCAGGTGGGCATGGTCGCCGAGTTGTTGGATGGCAAGCGAATCGCCGATGAGCTGATCGAGGGCATACGCCTGCGAGTGCGCGATCGACTGCGCGCGGGACAGGGCGCACCCGGCCTCGCCGTCGTGCTGGTGGGTGAGAATCCCGCGTCCCAGGTATATGTACGCAACAAGCGACGGGCCTGCGAGCGGGCGGGCTTCATCACCCGTGATTTCGATCTGCCGGCGAGCACCAGCGAGACCGAGTTGCTGGCCTTGATCGATCAGCTGAACACGGCAGCGGACATCCACGGGATTCTGGTACAGCTGCCGTTGCCGCCTCAGATCGACTCGCGCAGGGTGATCCAGCGGATTTCTCCGCGCAAGGATGTCGATGGTTTCCATCCCGAGAACGTTGGTCGATTGGCACAACGCGAGCCCGGGTTGCGGCCGTGCACGCCCAAAGGCGTCATGACCTTGCTGGCGCATACCGACAAGCCGGTCCGCGGTCGGGATGCGCTGGTGGTGGGGGTCTCCAATCATGTCGGGCGACCCATGGTGCTGGAACTGCTGCTGGCCGGGGCCACGGTCACGGCGGCGCATCGCTTCACGGCCGATCTGCGACAGCATGTCGAGCGCGCGGATCTGCTGGTGGTGGCGGTAGGGCGGCCCGGGATCGTCGATGGCCACTGGATCAAACCCGGGGCTGTGGTCATCGATGTCGGCATCAATCGCCAGCCGGACGGAAGCCTGGTGGGAGATGTGGGCCAGGTCGCGGCCGCCGAGCGCGCGTCCTGGATCACGCCCGTGCCGGGTGGCGTAGGCCCGATGACGGTGGCCACCCTGTTGCAGAACACCCTGGAAGCATGCGAGTTGTTCGCCTGATCGTAATCTGCAGTCCGCTAGACTTCGCGCCCGAACCTGATTTGGTCGTTCATCGATGCTCCCAGCCCTTCTTCTCCCTGCCATACGCAGAAGCGCAGCCCTGCTGTTGATGGCCTTGCTGCTCGGCGGCTGCGCCTCGCTGATGGATCGCGCCGCCAGCAGTCTGGGGCAGCAACTCTCGTCGGGAATCATGGACCACGATGATCCCGCCACCGTTGAGGCGGGTCTGCCGGCTTATCTGCTCTTGCTCGATGGCCTCAACCACGACGGCGAGCCCAACCCGGGGCGGCTGTGCCTGGCGGCAGATCTGTATGGCGCCTACGCCGGTTCCTTCGTGGCCGACGCCGAGCGCGCCAAGCGTCTGTCGCGTCGAGCACTGGGCTATGCCGAACGCGCCGCCTGCGCCACCAATGCCCAATGGTGCCAGCTGGATCAGCGCACCTTCGAAGAAGTCGAAGCGGCGGTGGCCGATGCCCCGATGAATCGCGCCGATGCGCTCTTTTGTCTGGGCGGTGCCTGGGCCGGCTACATCCAGGCCCATGCCGACGACTGGAATGCCATCGCCGATATTCCCAAGGCGCGCCGGGTGATCGAACGAGCCGTGGAGTTGCAGCCGGACTACCGCGCCGGTCAGGGTCAGTTGTACCTGGGTGTGATGAACTCCCTGCTGCCGCCGGCCTACGGCGGCAAGCCCGAGCTGGCCCAGCAGTATTTTGAAGAAGCGCTGAAACGCTCGGGTGGCAGGAATCAAATGGTGCGGGTGCTGTATGCCCGGCACTATGCGCGACTGGTTTTTGACCAGGAACTGCATGATCGCTTGCTGGCCGAAGCACTGTCAGCCGATCCCGAGGTTCCCGGTCTGACATTGATCAACACGCTCGCACAACGCCAGGCGCTGGCCTTGCAGGCGAGTTCCAAGGACTATTTCGAATGAGCAATACCATCAAGCAGCTGGCACTGGCATGGGCAGCGGCTCTTGCGCTGAGTACGGGCGCCGATGCCGCCAGCCTGAAAATCGCCACGCTGGCACCGGAAGGCAGTTCCTGGATGCGGGAAATGCGCGCCGCGGGCGATGCGGTCAAGACCGCGACCGAGGGCCGGGTAGAGCTGAAGTTCTTCCCCGGCGGCGTCATGGGCAATGGTGAGACCGTGCTGCGCAAGATCAAGCTGGGACAGCTCAACGGCGGTGCCTTTGCGGCCAGCGAGCTGACGCCGGTGAACCCGGACGTGGCCGTCTACGGATTGCCTTTCCAGTTCTCGGATCTGAATCAGGTGCGCAGCGCACGCGCCAAACTTGATCCACAGATCAAGTCTGGCTTCGAGAAGAACGGCATGGTGGCCGCTGGTATCACCGGTGGCGGTTTCATCTATCTCATGAGCACCCAGCCGATCGCGACCCAGGCGCAGATGCGCAGCACCAAGGTCTGGGTGCCGGAAGGTGACGCCATCGGCCGAATCGCCTTCGAAGAGGCCGGCATCACCCCAGTCCAGCTGGCGCTGGGCGATGTCTACACCAGCCTGCAGACGGGTTTGATCGAGACCGTGGGCAACACCACGACCGGCGCGATTGCCTTCCAGTGGGCCACCAAGCTCAAGGTCATGGTGGATCTGCCAGTGTCGTACACCGTGGGCATTCTGGCCTTGGACAAGAAGGCGCTGGACCGGCTGACACCGGACGATCGCGCTGCTGTGCTGGACGGCATCGAAAAGGCCTTTGCGCGCCTGGAAGTCAGCAATGCTGCCGATGATGTGGCCACGCGCGAGACGCTGCGCAAGGAAGGCATTCAGATCATCACGCCGGATGCTGCCGAGGCCGAAGCCTGGCGCGCTGTGGGTCGCCGCACCCTTGAGCGCATGCGCAAGGACGGATTGTTGTCGGCTTCGATCCTGGATTCTCTGGCGCAGGTCCACTCGGCAGCCGGCAGCCAGTGATGCGGGCGTTGGGCATCCTGGCGCGCTGGATCACGCGTATCGAAGATGCCCTCCTGGCCAGTCTGGGCTTGGCCCTGCTGGCCGCCGCGGCTGCCCAATTGGTGTTCCGTCTGATTGGCACTGGACCGGTGTGGTTGGATCCGGCCATGCGCCTGGCGACCCTTTGGCTGGCCTTGATCGGGGCGCTGGTGGCCACCCGCGAGTCGCGCCAGCTGCGCATCGACGTCTTTGCCGAACGCCTGCGCGGTGCGCTGGGCTGGGCTGCCCGCGGATCGGTGGCGGTATTCACGGCAGTCATCTGCGCAAGCTTGGCGCTGGCCAGCTGGACCCTGGTTGAACTCGAGCGGGACAGCGGCACCGAGTTCTTCACCGGTATTCCGACCTGGTGGACGCTGGCGATTCTGCCGCCGGTGTTCGCGATGATGGCGGTGCACGCCCTGGGTGAGCTGGCTGCCCGTCCGCCGTCACGGCCGGAGTCCGACTCGTGATCTGGCTGCTGGCACTCGGCCTGCTGTTGCTGGCGTTTCTGGGCGCGCCATTCTTCGCGCTGATCGCAGCGATCGCGCTGCTGGGATTTCACGCCCAGGGCTACGATCTGGCCATCGTCGCCGTGGAAATCAATCGCCTTGGCGAAATGCCAGTGCTGGTGGCCATCCCGCTGTTCACGCTGGCCGGTTATCTGCTCAGCGAAAGCGCCGCCCCCAAGCGACTGGTGCGTTTGACGCAAGCGCTGGTGGGATGGCTGCCGGGAGGGCTGGCGATCGTGGCGCTGGTGGCGAGCGCGCTGTTCACGGCGCTGACCGGGGCATCAGGTGTGACCATTGTCGCGCTCGGTGCCGTGTTGTTTCCGGCGCTGGTGCATGGTCGTTACAGCGAGCGTTTCGGCCTCGGACTGGTCACGGCATCGGGCAGTCTGGGCCTGCTGTTTGCGCCATCCTTGCCCTTGATCATCTACGGCGTGGTCGCGCAACAGCTGAACACCTCGCCGCCAGTGTCTGTGGAGGATCTGTTTCTGGCGGGCATCATCCCCGGCGTGCTGATGCTGGTCGTGTTGTCGGTGTATGCCATCACCCAGGCGCCGTCGATCCCACGGGCGGAGCGGCGCTTCGACGCCCGCGACGCCTGGGCTGCCGTGCTCGATGCCAAGTGGGAGCTGCCCCTGCCGGTGCTGGTGCTGGGCGGTATCTACACCGGCAAGATCGCGCCTTCGGAAGCCGCGGCGCTGACTGCCATCTACGTGTTCATGGTCACGGTCGTCATCCGCCGTGAGATTTCGGTGCGGAAACTGCCGATCATCGTCAAGGAGGCGATGATGTTGGTCGGCGGCATCCTGCTGATTCTGGGCACTGCCTTCGCGCTGACCAACTATCTGATCGATGCCGAGATTCCGACCCGCCTGTTCGACTGGGTGCAGACCCATGTCAGTCAGAAGTGGGTGTTCCTGCTGGTATTGAATGTGTTCCTGCTGTTCTTCGGCATGCTGCTGGAAGGATATCCGGCCATCGTGGTGCTGACGCCGCTGGTGCTCCCCATCGCCAGTGGTTACGGCATGGATCCGGTGCATTTCGGCATCCTGTTCCTGGCCAATCTGCAGATCGGCCTGTTCCTGGCGCCATTGGGCATGAACCTGTTCATCTCCGCCTACCGCTTCCAGCGTCCGGTCACCGAAGTCATCCGCGCCAGCTGGCCCTTCTTCCTGCTACTGTGGGCCTGCGCGCTGGCGATCACCTACATCCCCTGGCTGTCACTGGTGCTGATTGGCCGCGGCTGAGTGCGGGCAGGGATCCCGGCAGCAGGAAAGGGGCGTTCTGGGCTAGATCGCAGCAAGAGCATCAACGCGGAGAACGCAGAGAGACTCGGAGAGCGCAGAGAAGAGCCTGTACAGATTTGCTTCTGATTTTCTCTGCGTTCTTTCTGCTCTTCCTTCGCGTTCTCTGCGTCCCGCTTCTTGCATCAACTCGCGGTAGTTTCCGATTCTTGCTGCGGGCGCCCTCAGACTTTCGGCAATTTGTGCGCGGTGGTGACCGGATCGCGCAGTTCGCGACGCAGGATCTTGCCGACATTGGTCTTGGGCAATTCCTGGCGGAATTCGATGAACTTGGGCTGCTTGTAGCCGGTGAGCTGGGCCCGGCAATGGGCTTTCACGTCCTCGGTGGTCAGGTTCGGGTCTTTCTTGACGATGACCAATTTGACCGCCTCACCTGATTTCTCGTCGGGTACGCCAACGGCAGCCACCTCGAGCACGCCGGGATGGGTGGCCACCACATCCTCGATCTCGTTCGGGTAGACGTTGAAGCCGGACACGAGAATCATGTCCTTCTTGCGATCGACGATGTAGAAATAGCCGCGTTCATCCATGCGCCCGATATCGCCGGTACGCAGCCAGCCATCGGCGGTGATGGTCTTGGCGGTTTCTTCGGGGCGCTGCCAATAGCCGGCCATGACCTGCGGCCCACGGATGCAGATTTCGCCCACCTCGCCCTGAGGCAGCAGATTGCCGTCATCGTCCTGGATTGACAGCTCCGTGCTCGGTGCCGGTACGCCGATGGAGCCGGTGTACTCCTTGGTATCCGGACGATTGACCGTCGCCACCGGCGAACTCTCGGTCATGCCGTAGCCCTCGAACAGGGCGCAGCGCGTGACCTGCTGCCACTTCTCGGCGACAGCACGCTGCACGGCCATGCCTCCGCCCATGGACAGCTTGAGCGTGGAGAAGTCCAGATCTGCAAATCCCGGCGTGTTCAGCAGGCCGTTGAACAAGGTGTTGACGCCGGTGATGATGGTGAAACGGTACTTGCCGATTTCCTTGACGAATCCCGGCATGTCACGGGGATTGGTGATGAGCACGTTGAGCCCGCCGACATTCATGAACACCAGACAGTTACAGGTCAGCGCGAAGATGTGATACAGCGGAAGGGCGGTGATGATGATCTCCTCGCCCTCCTTCACATTGGGACCAAACCAATGTTTCACCTGCAGCATGTTGGCAATCATGTTGCGGTGCGTGAGCATGGCGCCTTTGGAAACGCCGGTCGTGCCGCCGGTGTACTGCAGAAAGGCCAGATCTTCAGGGCCGATATCGGTGGCTGGCAGCGATTGGCCGGCACCCAGTTTCAGCGTTTCGTTGAACTTGATGGCACCCGGCAGGCTGAACGGCGGCACAGCCTTGTGCCGATACTTGACCACGAAATTGACGATCAGCGATTTCGGGAAGCCCAGCATGTCACCGACGGCCGTGGTGATGACCTGCTTGACCTGGGTCTCGCCAATCACTTCCTCCAGCGTCTTGGCGAAGTTCTCGAGGACCACGATGGCTGAAGCCCCGGCATCGTTGAGCTGATGCTTGAGTTCGCGCGCGGTGTACATGGGGTTGGTGTTCACCACCGTCAGCCCGGCGCGCAGAATGCCCATCAGAGCAATGGGATACTGCAGCACGTTGGGCAGCATGATCGCTACCCGGTCGCCTTTCTTGAGGCCCAGCTTGTTGCGCAGATAACAGGCAAACTGCAGGCTCAGCTGGTCGAGTTCACCGTAGCTGACCACCTTGTCCATGTTGACGAAAGCGGGGCGATGCCGGAATCGGTCAAAAGCGACCTTCATCACGTCGGCCACTGATCGGTATTCGTTGGTGTCTATCGTTGCCGGGGTGCCGTCGGGATATTGTTCCAGCCAAGGTTGTGCCTGTGCGGTGCTCATCGTATCCCCTCCTCGGATGACCCATGACAGTGAGCGGGAAGCGGGTGCTCCGCGCCTATTTGGTTGAAAATAACCGCAATGCAGGGGGAAGTCATGCAAGGACCGTCAATTTTGGATTTTTCCCGGTTCAGCCGGCTGCTCTCGCTGCTGGTGCTGCTGGCCGTTGCCAGCGCGTGCAGCAGAAGCCCGACCGAACAGGCCTTGCGCAATCAGCTGGATGCCATGCAGGAAGCGGCGGAACAGCGCGAAATGGGCGAATTCATGGACGGTGTCGCCGATGACTTCGTCGGCAACAGCAGCGAGTTCGACCGCGAGGGCCTGCAGCGCTTGCTGCGGGTGATTGCCTTGCGGCATCAATCCATCGGTGTCACCCGGATGGCGTTGGATGTGGAGATGCATGGCGACCGCGCTGTGGTGCGCATGCAGATTCTGGTTACCGGTGGCTCAGGCGGACTCATTCCAGATCAGGGTCAGTTGTTCGACACCGAAAGCGCCTGGCGTTTTGTCGACGGAGAGTGGCAGCTGGGAAGCGCCCAGTGGAAACCGGTGCGGTAGCTGGCGGGAAATCGGTTGCCAGCTCTGTGGGATCGGCTTCAGTCGCGAACGGCGACCGCACTCCGCGCCTGGCCATCGCGGACAGAGTCCGCTCCCACAGGGCCAGCAGTGCCCGCTGTCGGAGCGACCTTGTGTCGCGACGGCGGAATCAGGCCCCCGACCATCACGCTCGCCTCGGGGCACTCCTGAGCTGAACCCAGCAGCCATCAACGCGGATTCAGCCCCGATCCTCCAGTTCAGCCGCGATCGCCCGCGTGCGCCGCACGATGGTCCATGCAGTGCCGATCACGATCAGCAGCAGCGCCAGGGTCAGCGCGTGGTGCGTGCCGTTGCCGTATCCCTCGATCGCCGCTGCCAGGCAACCCACGGTCAGCAGGGCCATGCGATGGGGTTTGGCCTGCGGCCCGCGGAAATCCTGCTCCAGGCCCAGACTGCCACCGAGGGCGCGCACATAGGCAGTCAGAGCGGCCAGCAGGGCGGCCATCCATCCCAGCGCCGGCAGTCCCAATCCGTAGCCAGCGCCGATCAACAACAGACTGTCGGCCACCCGATCCGGGATCTCGTTGTAGAGCGCGCCCACCGGTGTCCCCTTGCCGCCTTCCACCGCCACCATGCCGTCGAGCAGATTGCACAGCAGGCGCAGCTGAGTGCAGATCGCCGCAAAGACCAGCGCGACCGGCCAATCCGGGCGCAGCAACAGCAAGCCGCCGATCAGCGCGAAGCCGATGCTGGCCAGCGAAATCTGGTTCGGCGTGATGTGGGTCTGCGCCAAACGCCGCGCTAGCCAACGCGCCCAGGCTGTACTGCGGCTCTTGAGCGGGCGGCGAGCTTCGATGCTGGGTTCGCTCATGATGGGATGCCTCCGAGGGACGGCGCAGTCTATCGCTGATGGGGCGCATGGTTGCGCCTGCCGATCGAGTGGCATGTCCTGCCTGCATGGCTGATATCGTTCCCTGTTGGCAAGTTCGCAGGGAGTTGTGTGCTCATGCTCGAATCACTGGCCCGCCTCGGCATGTTGGCTGCCTCACGCCTGCTGACCGGTGTGCGCGGCCTCAGCGCCGAGCCATTGCCGCAGCCTCCCTGCATCTACTACGGAAATCATGTCAGCCATGGCGATTTCGCCCTGATCTGGGCCGTGTTGCCGCCGGCGCTGCGGGCGCGGGCGCGTCCGGTGGCCGGTGCCGACTACTGGGAGCGCGGCATGCTCCGTCGGTACATCGGGCGCCGTGTGGTGCGAGCCGTGCTGATCGAACGCGAACGCGAGAAGCGAACGACCGATCCGATTGAACAGATGGCGGCGGTGATCCGCGGCGGCGAGAGTCTGATCCTGTTTCCGGAAGGCACGCGCAATCAGGGCGACGAGGCCCTGCTGCCGTTCAAAAGCGGCCTTTACCACGTCGGAAAAGCCTGTCCGGGACTGAATCTGGTGCCGGCATGGATCGACAACTTGCATCGGGTCTTGCCCAAGGGCGAGTTGTTGCCCATTCCGATGTTGTGCACAGTGCATTTCGGGCCGGCCTTGACCGTCGGCGAGGGTGAGGACAAGGACAGTTTTCTGACTCGCGCGCGCGCGGCCTTGCTGGCGCAGCGTCCGGCCCATGCAGGAGATGAGCCATGAGCACTACGGTGCGTCTGTTCCTAGGCATTTTCGCGGTGCTGGGAGTCGCCAGCATCGTCGCCCTGATCCTGCGCTATGCCATTGCCAAGGGCCGCCCGCACGCCGTCATCGACAACCTGGTCGACCGCATCAACGCCTGGTGGGTGATGGTGGGGCTGGTGGCGCTGGCCTTCGCCTTTGGCAAGGGTGGTGTGATCGTGCTGTTCGGGTTGCTGTCCTTGCTGGCGCTGCGCGAATTCGTGACCTTGACCTACACGCGGCGCAGCGACTACGTGGCCCTGGCCATGGTCTTCTACGTGGCCCTGCCGATGCAGTACGCGCTGATCTGGATCGAATGGTACGGGATGTACTCGATCTTCATCCCGGTCTACGGCTTTCTGTTCCTGCCGATCATCAGCGCGTTGCGCGCAGACACCACGAAGTTTCTGAGCCGCATTGCCGAAGTCCAGTGGGCACTGATGCTGGCGGTGTTCTGCCTGTCACACGTACCGGCGCTGGTGACCCTGAGCATTCCCGGCTTCGAGGGTCGGGAGATCCTGCTGATCGCCTTTCTGGTCATCGTCGTGCAATCCAGCGATGTGCTGCAGTACATCTGGGGCAAACTCTTCGGCCGCCACAAGGTGGCACCGGCGCTGTCGCCGTCCAAGACCTGGGAAGGACTGGTAGGCGGTGTGCTGTCGTCCACCGCCATCGGTGCTGGCCTCTGGTGGATTACACCGTTCACGCCGCTGCAGGCTGCTGGCATCGCCTTTTCGATCAATCTGATGGGCTTCTTCGGCGGTCTGGTCATGAGCGCGATCAAGCGGGATCTGGGCGTCAAGGACTGGGGGCACCTGATCGCGGGTCACGGCGGTGTGCTCGATCGGCTGGACTCGGTGCTGTTCTCGGCCCCGGTGTTCTTCCATATCGTGCGCTACGGGTTTACGCCTTGAGAAGCGGGAAAATGGGAAGGGGAAAATGGGAAATGGAAAAAGGAAAAGGGTAGGTGCGGCCTCAGTGGCGAGAGGGTAGCGGCTTCGGTGCGGGTAGGTCAGGTTGACCCGAAGCGTCTACGTGACGGCCGCGCCTTCCATACTCCGACAACCGACAACCGACAACCGACAACCGACAACCGACAACCGACAAGCTACCAGCGATAACGCACCGTGTAGCGCACCTTGGCGGTGCCATCGGCCGGAATCTGCACCGGGAAGTCCATGGTCTGCTGATCGCGCTTGTTGCCCTTGTGGGTGCTCTGCAGCAGCTCCCAGGTGCTCCAGCGATAGAAGTAGTCGCGCACAATGACATTGGCCGTCATGGTCTTGCGGTTGCGCACCTCGATCTCGAAGGTCTCGTCCAGGGTCTTGCCCGTGGTGTCCAGCTTGAAATCCACCTGCTTGCGCTCGCCGACGATATCGAAGGAATTGCCCAGCTTGATCCGCAGCGTCTCGTTGCGTGGCGTGTGGGCAATGACATCCTCGCCGATGAATTCCAGTGAACCGTCGACCGACGCCTGGTTCACCCGCACGCGCCCGGCCGGCAGCGGCATGCCCATCTGGTTCTCGGCCTTGTTGGCAAATTCCAGATAGGCCCCGACCTGGCCCTTGTGGGTGGCGCCGAGGTTCTGATCCATGTTCGGTGCGCCGCCCCACATCGGATAGGCATAGGGACTGGCCGTGAACACCAGTTGCTTGGTGCAACTCACGCCTGACGAGGACGGAAACAATTCCAGTTGCTTGGTGGAGTTGTCCGGCAGATCGCTGCGACGCCCCAGCGTGTACAGGTGGTACTCGAACAGTTGCGATTCCTGGAAGCCGCCCTCATCCAAGATCGCCGTCGACATCACTTCCATCTTGCGCAGGCTCTGTGCCGGCGCTGCAGGTGCGCGATTGACCTCGCCGGCGACCAGTTTCAGCTTGGCCTGCGGGTAGCTGCCACCGGACTGGTTGACGATGGTCACCCATGCCGCCAGATCCATGCTGCAGCCAGTGGCGTCTTCCTTGAGGATGACGTTGTAATCGGCCCACCAGGTCAATCCGCGCGATTGATAGGCCACTTGTGCGTCCTGATCGCCGCCGTGGGCGCTGTCGGTGAGCCAGACCAGGGTCGGGCGCGTGATCAAGCCGCCGGGCAACGAAGGAAAACGCACGCTGTCGTAACTCTGCAAGGAGCTCACCTCGCCCGAATCGAGTTGCATCAGCAGCGCACCCTGGGTACCCAGGAGCGTGCCAGCGACGAGCTCGGACTGGTTGCCAACCGTGCGCTCCACGACAATGCGCTGGCCGATGTAGCGATCCATCAGTTTCTCGGCGCTGACCAGATCGAACTGGAAGTTCTGCTCCAGCACGCGGGTGCCGTCGGGGTCCGACAGCGAGATGAAGCTGACCGTGGTCGGGTCGATCAGTTTGGCGACATCGGTGAAGCGCACTTCACCGCGGCCCTTGGGGACGGCCATTGTGCGCCGGTCGCGCACCAGCGCGTAGCCGGGCAAGCCCTGAGCGCCGTAATTGGCCAGCGCATTGACGTTGATCTGGCCTGGCTGCGCCGAGCTGTAGATGGTCAGGGCGTAGTCGGCTTCATTGGCGGCAGATGCGGCGTTGAGGCTCATGGCGATGGCCGTGACGAGAAGGGCGGAACGAAGCATGGCTCGAATCCTCTGTCTGGTGGAGAAGGTATCGAGATGAACAACGGGATGAAATGCGCTTTGGGGTTTGGGTAAACCGGAACGAGCATCCTGTCATTCTCGCGAACGCGCGAATCCAGTCCAGCTTCACCCCTCATGAAGTCACTGGATTCCCGCCTTCGTGCGCCTTCGCGGGAATGACGATGGCTTCAGGCGTTTTCGCTCGCCACCGGCACCGCCGCTGGCGCGCTCGCGGGCCGACCTGCCTTGCGGTTCTTCCACAGGCCGTACCAGTCCTTGAATACCCCGAAATGCGCCTGCCAGACTGAATCGGTGGTTTCGCCGTCGGTCATGCCGCACGGCGGAAACTCATTCTGTTTGGGCATGTGGAAACTGCCGAAGAGCTGATCCCAGATCGGGAAGAACGCCGCGAAGTTGCGGTTCTGGTGCTCCGGCAACGAAGAATGGTGGATGCGATGCACTTGCGGGCCGGCGATGAAGCGGGTCAGCGGCCCCATCGACAGGCGCAGGTTGACGTGGGTGAAGATCGCCCACAACAGCGCCGCATCCCAGACCAGCACGGTGTAGCTGCCCTCGATGTTGAACAGGCCCATCGGGATGAAGATGAAGGGGATGCGATAGACATTCTCCATCCAGTGATGGCGGAAGCTGGTCGTCGCATTCATGTGCACCTCGGTGTGGTGCAGTTTGTGATGCGCCCAGAACCAGGCCCAGGTGTGCTGGCAGCGGTGGAACCAGTAGTAGCAGAAGTCGTGGATCAGCAGCAGCAGAAAGAACTGGCCGAGACCGCCGATCCAGCCTTCGGCGAACTGGATGTGAAATAGCGGGCCACCCAGCGCCGCCACGCCCATGGGCACCAGGCGCCCAACCAGCATCATCGCCAGATTGGTCATCACCACGAAATTGACGATCCAGATCAGGTTGAACAGGATCGCTGACGCCGGTTGATTCTTCTCTGCCGGGCGAAAGTACTCCACGGTCAGACCGATGGCGCACAGCATCATGATCTTGTCGGTCCCGGTGAGCAGACTTTGCAGAAACTCCAGCATCGTGAGGTACTCCAGTCGGCAGCCGCCTGGACGACGCCGGATCAATCGGAACTTGCGGGGTGAGGGCTGGGCCGACGGGTAGGCGCCGGCTCGGTCGATATCGTCATTCTACATCCTTGGTGTTCGATCCACGTCGAGGCGGTCAGTTCCCGGTGGCCTGCGCCGCGCCACCGGCGGCGCTCGGCTGAAACCACAGGTCCGAAAACGGCGAGCGTGTGTACTCTTGCGCGGGTACGATGTGCCCATGACACTCGATCCCGCCAGCGCCTATCAAGCCTTGTTGAGCCGCGACCGGCGCTTTGACGGACGGTTTTTCGTCGGCGTCAGCACCACTGGCATCTATTGCCGGCCGATCTGCCGCGTACGCACGCCCAAGCCCAGCTCCTGCCAGTTCTATGGGTCGGCGGCCGCCGCCGAGGCCGCTGGTTTCAGACCCTGCCTGCGCTGCCGGCCGGAGCTGGCGCCGGGTGTGTCGCTGATCGACAGCCCGGATGCGCTCGCCAGCGCCGCCGCGCGCATGCTGGATGCCGGCATCGGACACGAGCGACTGGCCGAACTGGCTGAGCGCACGGGGGTGGGCGAGCGCCATCTGCGCCGCGTGTTCCAGGCTCATCTGGGGGTCACCCCGATCGCCTATGCGCAGACGCAACGCCTGCTGCTGGCCAAGCGCCTGCTCAGCGAGACCCGATTGCCGATTGCACAAGTGGCGGAAATGGCGGGTTTTCGCAGCCTGCGCCGCTGCAACGCCCTGATCCGCGAGCGCTACCGCATGAGCCCTGGGGATCTGCGGCGGCAGGTGTCGAATCGCGTGAGCCATGACGGCGTGGTGCTCAGCCTGGACTATCGGCCACCCTACGATTGGCCAGCGATCCTGGAGTTCTTTGCGATGCGTGCCGTGCCTGGGGTCGAGCAGGTCGCGGACGGCGTCTATCGCCGCTGCGTCCGCGATCCGGCTGGCAAGGGTCGGGCCGGATGGATCGAGGTCAGCCATGATCCCGAGCGTTCCCGGTTGCAGCTCTCGATATCGGACACATTGCGCACGGATCTGCTGGGGTTGATCGCGGCGGTGCGCCGCCAATTCGATCTCGATTGTGATCCGCAGCATGTCGCAGAGTCCCTGGGCGCGGTCGCAGCGGCACGCCCCGGTCTGCGCCTGCCCGGTGCCATCGATGGCTTCGAGCAATCGGTACGCGCCATTCTGGGGCAGCAGGTCAGCGTGGCCGCCGCCACCACGCTGGCCGGGCGGCTTGCGAGCACTCATGGCACGCCGATCGACACTGCGCATGCGGGTCTGAATCGCCTCTTCCCGACAGCGGCCGACGTTGCCGCACTGCAGGCCTCGGACCTGGTGAGTCTGGGCATCCTGGCCACGCGCGCCCGCAGCATTCTGGCACTCGCGCAGGCCGTCGCCAGCGGGGCACTTCGGCTGCACGCCGACGCCCCGGTGGAATCGACGCTGACCCAATTGCGGGCGCTGCCCGGGATAGGCGAATGGACGGCGCAGTACATTGCGCTGCGCTGCCTGTCCTGGCCCGACGCCTTTCCGCACACCGACCTCATCATTCTGCGCGCCTTTCCCGGGCTCAAGCCGCGAGAGGTGCTCGCGGCAGCAGAAGCCTGGCGCCCCTGGCGTGGCTACGCCACCTTGCATCTGTGGAAACAAGCATGAAGACGACGAACATCGAAACCCCTCTCGGGACGGTCCGCCTCGCGGCCGACCATGGGGCCCTGCTCGGACTGTGGTTCCGGGGTCAGCAACACGAGCCGGCGTTGCCGGGGGATTCGCTGGTGGACGATGTGGATGCCGATCCGGCACTGCGTCTGGCCGCCGACTGGCTGATCGAGCACCTGCGCGGTGGCGCTGCAGCGATGCCCAGGCTGGCCCCGCAGGGCACGCCGTTCCAGCAGCAGGTGTGGAAGGCGCTGCTGGAGATACCCAGCGGCCAGACCATCACGTATGGCGCGCTCGCCGAGAGCATCGGCAAGCCGAACGCCACGCGTGCTGTCGCCGCAGCGGTGGGCCGCAATCCGATCTCGGTGCTGGTTCCCTGCCATCGGGTCATCGGCAGTAACGGCAGCCTGACCGGTTATGCGGGCGGACTCGGGCGCAAACAGGCCCTGTTGACGCTGGAAAGCGGTGCTGCCTTGCCCTGGACGCGCGTTGCCCGGGCCTATCAGGCGCAGTATGCCGATCCGATCGAGGTCGACATTGGAGATTCCGTGCGCTGGGTGGACAGGGCCGACGAGGGCGAATTTCCGGGCTGGAAGTGGGCGGTTGCGCCGGACCAGCGTGGCGGCTGGGTGCCGCGGGGCTATTTTGGCCCGGGCGAGACTCAGTCGATTGCCCGTCGTCACTACCACGCCGGTGAGCTCAGTGTCGCTGCCGGCGATCAGGTGCTGGAACTGGATGAGTTTTCCGGTTGGGTTTCAGTGATCGATCGCAGTGGTCGCGGTGGCTGGATCCCGCGCAGCGTACTGGCGCGCGGCACATGACGGCGTCAGCAGGGCGCGCCTGGCTCTGCGCAGCGCTGCTCGCTCTGGTCGCATCCACGCCCTGCGCGGCTCAGGATGCGCTGAGCGCCATGCGTTTGAGTACCACCACCGGCGCCGCTGCCGACTTCGTGCCCGATGCCGCCTGCGGCCGCTGCCATCAGCAGATTGCCGCCAGCTTCGCCGAGGTGGGCATGGCGCGTTCCTTGAGCCGCGGCGCCGATGGACCTGCTTCCCGACCCTTCGAAGGCAGTCGTCATCGACATCAGGCGAGCGCGCAGGACTTCGCGCTGGAGCGGCGTGACGGTGGCCTCTGGTACGTCCAGTCCGGAAAGAGCGCAGACGGCGATACGCACAAGCTTGAGCTGCGGGTGGACTGGATCATCGGCTCGGGCAACCGGGTGCAAAGTTTCTTGCACCAGACCAAATCCGGCGAGCTCTATCAATTGCCGGTGAGCTGGTACACCCAGTCCAATTCACTGCGCATGTCGCCGGGCTACGAGGCGGCAAATCACCCGGGCGTGGAGCGCCGCGTGCGCCGGGAATGCCTGTTCTGCCACAACGCCTATCCCGAAGTGGCCGTGGGCTCCGACCTGCCGGGTCAGCCGGATCTGTTCCCTCTCGCGCTGCCCGAGGGCATCGGCTGCCAGCGCTGCCATGGGCCGGGCGCATCGCACCTGCGCGCCATCCTCGATGGCAAGGAACTGGCCCAGATCCGCGCCGCCATCACCAATCCTGCGCGCCTGCCATGGCCGGCGCGCAATGACGTCTGCTTTCAGTGCCACCTGCTGCCTGCTGTCGAGGTGATCGGCTCGCGCCGGATCGGCCGGGGCGACTACAGTTTCCGACCGGGTCAGCGACTTTCCGACTACCTGGTCCATGTCGATATCGACGACAGTCGCCAGCCGCGCGATGAGCGCTTCCAGATCAACCATCACGGCTGGCGCTTGCTGCAGAGCCGTTGCTATCAGGAGAGCGACGGCGGGATGGGTTGTGTCAGTTGCCACGACCCGCATGTGCGGCGGGTAGGTCCGAGTGCCGTGGGCTGGTATCGGGACAAGTGCCTGAGCTGTCACCAGACACTCGATATCCGGCACGGCCTGGCTGATGGCGAGAACGGTGCGGGCAGCGATACCCGCAATTGCGTGCAATGCCATATGCCCACCCGCCGCACCCAGGACGTGATCGAAGTCACGATGACCGATCATCGGATTACCCGCGGGCCCTTCGATGCTGCCGCACTGGTCGCGCCCTTGGCGCCGCGTCAGCCGCAGATACGCGATCTGCAACTGTTCGGGGTCGATCCGAACATGGAGCTCGCCGAAGCGGGCGCCTATCGCGCACTGATTGCGCTGAACAATGGCATTGGTGGTCGCTCCGCGGCGGCTGCATTGGCCCGCCGCCTCGCTGAGTTCAGGCCTGAAGCGTCATCGTGGTGGCTGCAGCTCGCACGTCATCAGGTCGGCCAGCGCCAGTACGCCGAGGCCGAGCAGGCGCTGGCAGAGCTTGCCGTCAAGGATCGAAAGCTGCCTGAGCTGGCGCATCTGGAGGCCATGATCAGCGCAGGCAAGGGCGATTCCGACGCGGCCCTTGAACAGTTGCGGCAGCTGGCGAAGTGCGAGGATTTCCATCCCGAAGTGGACTTCAATCTGGCGATCATCGAACGAGGCCAGGGACATCACAGCCGCGAAATTGCTGCGCTCAAGCGCTTCCTCGCGGCCCGCCCGCTCAGCGCCATGGGCTGGTGGCAGCTGGCGCGCTCCTACCGTCTGTCCGATCGGCCCGAGCTGGCGGCCCAGGCGCTGTTGCAGGCCCAGGCGATCAAGCCCGATATCGGAGATTCGCGTCGCGATTCCAAACGCACGGAGGAAGAGCGGGCGGGCCCGTCAGCAGGGCAATGAGTGCATCGCCAACCGGGGCACTTTGCAACCCACGGATCAGCATCCGCACCGTCAGGCACAGTGAGCCGAAATGCCTCGGACTATCGTCAGCTCGCAATTAGCTCGCGAGGCCCGAAGGTCACATGCGCGTCATTCGATGGTTTGAGTGAGGGGGCCATGCGCTCGTCGACGTCTGGCCTGATACTGCGCCGCATCGGTTACTGGCGCGTTGATGCGGGTCTGGATCACTACCTCAGTCCCCTGCTGGCTCAGCGCTGGCCGAAACTGCGCATCGAGCGTCACCGCGACCCCGGCATGCTGGCGCGACTGGTGCTGGATGTCTGGGTCTGCGGAGAAGAACCGCCGATCCTGCCCGGATCGCCGGCATTGATACTCGGCGCGGTTGCGGCACAACCTTCAGCAGATCAGATCGCCGAAGGTGTGTGGCGACTGGCAACGCCGATCACTGGCCGGCGACTGCTGTCGGATATCCAGCGACTGCTGCTGGACGCGAGACTCCGCTGAGCCGCGGCGCTCATGCACCTTTGAGCAGTGGCGGGGCCTGGAAGATTGCACCCTGCGGACCAGACCTTGCACGTTGCGGCAAAGCCGGTCATCGACAGCGCACATAGGCTGACTCCACCCAAGGGAGGAAGACCATGTCGATTCGAACTGTGCTGATCCTTATGCTGCTGTGGGCCAATCCGGCGATTGCCGCAACCATCAACGTCAATACCTTTGCCGATGAATTCGGTAGCGGCAGCGCCTGCAGCCTGCGCGAGGCCGTGCAATCGGCCAATACCAATGCGGATTTTGGCGGTTGCACCCACACCGGCGGTTTTGGCAGCGATACGATCACTCTGGGGCAGGGCTTCTACACGCTGAGCCGCGGTAATTTCGCCAGCAACACCGACATCGATGAAGACGACAATGCCGTCATCGACATCGATATCCGCAGCAACATCACCATCACCGGCACATCATCAGCCGTCGTATCCATTGGCAACACAACTGGCAACTACCGTGGCCGCATCCTGCATGTGATCAGCGGTGCGGCGACCATCAACGGCGTGACTCTGCGCGATGGCAATCTGCCCAATGGCCGCGCTGGAGCAGGTTTGCGCAGCGAGCCGGGCACCACAGTGACCTTGAACAATGCACGTGTGGTCGGCAACGAAGCCGACGGCAATGCCGGTGGCATTCTCAATCGCGCCACCATGACTTTGAACAACACGCGGGTCGATGCCAACCAGACCAATGCGGCCACGCAGGGCGGCGGCGGCATATTCAACGATGACAATGCCATTCTGCGCCTGAATGACAGTCTGGTGCTGGATAACCTGACGGCCGGCAATGGTGCCAGTGGCAACGGTGCGGGTATCTACAACGATGTGGGTGCCAGCCTCACGTTGGACAACACGCTTGTGGATGGCAATATCGTCGACGTGCGCGGCTCAACCGGTGATGGCGGTGGGATCTTCACAGCCGGCAATCTGACACTGTTGCAGAGTACGATTCGTAACAACATTGCCGCGGGAACAAACGCCAGAGGCGGCGGTATCCGTTGCGCCGGGACTGACGACTTGATCATCGAGCGCTCACTGATCCAGGGCAATCAGGCCGTCGAAAACCCCGACGTGTTCGTCGATAGCCCGCGCGGTGGCGGTATTTCCAGTTGCAATCTTACGGTGCGCGACACCCTGATAACCGGCAATTTGAGCAAGGGCAGCGGCGGCGGTCTGGAGGATTGTCTGGGTCGTATCGAACGCGTAACGATCAGCAGCAATATTGCCGATGGCGGCCCTGGGGGAGGGATTTCCAACTCCACGCTGGAACTGGTGAATACCACCCTGGCAGCCAACGAGGCGCACGGCACTCTGTCGAACCCGGGACATGGCGGTGGCGTCGATATCGTGTCGGGCGACTCGGTAAGGTTTGACAATGTCACTGTCGTTTCCAACACAGCGAGTGCCAGCGGCGGTGGAATCTCCGTGGTCGGTGGTACCGCCAAGTTGTCCCACACGGTCATCGCCGGCAATATGCAGACCGGGATAGGCGGCAACGATGATTGCGCCGGCAGCGTTCAGACGCTGGGCCGGAATCTGCTCCAGAACAGCACAGGCTGCACGTTGTCGGGGGCCGGATCGGGCACCGATCTGCTCAATGTGAATGCACAGCTGGACGTTCTGACGTCCAACGGCGGTGCCATTGTAGGCACGGTCGCCACAGCTACGCAGATGCCCACCCGATTGCCCTTGTCCAGCAGTCCATTGATTGATGCCGGCAACCCCGCCGGCTGCGTTGACAATCTGAGCCAGATTCTCAGCGTAGACCAACGTGGATTGCCGCGCATCGTCGACGGTCCGGACCCTGACAGCACCGCTGTCTGCGATATCGGTGCCGTGGAAGTGCAAACCGTGGCCTTGCCGGATTCGATCTTCCGCAACGGCTTCGAATAGGTGCGCCGACCAGGTGAACCCCTAGCCCGCATTTCTCACACCTGTTGCGGAAGATCGCGCAGGGCTTTGCGACTAGCGCAAGGCGCGACGACGAGGAATGGTGGTTCCATTGCGAGGAGGAGCAACGCAGCGATAGTCGCAAAGAACCAGCGAGGTCCGCAAAGCGGGCAGATGCAGCCAAACGGTCTGTGACTGGTGCGTGCCTCGGAATCGCCTTGAACCACTGGGAAATTGGGGGCATCTGCTCGCGCAGGTGTGAGGAATGCGGGCGTGCGCTCTGCAAGCTGCACGCGATCCGAGTTGGCATGAAGCCGACCCACGAAGCCAATGGCATGGCAGTGGTAACCGAGTCTTGCGTGCGCGACCGGTAACGGCGGGTACGAAGCGTAGACAGGAATACACAGAGGTATGAGGTTGAACCCCGAAAATTTCATCGTCGAAGGTGCCGAGGGCTACGCCCGAGTTCCGCAGGCCACACGATCTGGCGAAATGCCTGACCCAGATCGACCTTCCGGGGGCATGGGCTCGTATCGAGGTGTACAGGATTGGTGTGGAACAGAGGAGATCCCGGTGTCACCACAGGGAAGTGGGCACCCGGCACAAGGCAAGAACCGAGTGCAGGGCGGTCAATGGCATGGGGAAGTCGGATGTCGTCGTAGTAGTGATGAAGCCTGCGAAGTCGCAGTTTGGCGAGTGGGTGGAGCGAAGGGCGGCACCGAGCAGGGATCCTGCGGGAGGGAACGATGGGCCGCACGCTGAGGTGGGGAACCCATCTGCCCAAGACTTCGGCGGGTGCAGGAGAGGGCGCGAGCCCATCCGGAGGAACAGTTCACGTCGCTGGCCCACTTGCTCGATGAGGGCTCGTTGTTGCGTGCTTACCGCGGTTTGCGGGCGGACGCGGCAAAGGGCATCGATGGCGAGAGCAAGGCCAGCTATGGAAAAGGATTGGCGGCACGGCTGCAGCACGATGAGCGACTGCGCACGGGTCAGTACCGAGCGCAGCCGGCGAAGCGCGCGACGATCAAGAAAGCGGATGGCAGCGACCGGCCGTTATCGATCTGGTGCGTGGAGGACAAGGTCGTACAAGGCGCGGTGACCGAGGTGCTGAACAGCATTTTCGAAGCCGACTTCCGAGGGCTGAGCTATGGCTTCAGGCCGCAGCGCAGTGCGCATATGGCCTTGCAGGCGGTGCAGACGGTGCTGCAGAAAGGACGCGTGAACTGGGTATTGACCTGGATCTGAAGCAGTGTTCTGATCGCATCGAGCACGAGGCATTGCGACAGGCAATCAGGCGCAGGGTGACCGATCGCAGTCTGTTGCGACTGATCGACAAATGGCTGACGGTCGGGGTGGTGGAGCAGGATGGCAAGCGGACACGGCAAACGTGCGGCACGCCGCAAGGGGCGCTGATTTCCCGCTACTGGCGAACATCGTGCTGCATGAGGCGATGGACGAGGTGGTGGTGGAATGGCGTCGGACAGGCGCGCGGCGAGGTGTACATGGTGCGCTATGCCGATGACGCAGTCCTGATGTTCGAGCATGAGGAGGATGCGGTAGCGCTGCGAGCGGTACTGGAGACGAGTCTGGCGCGCTACGGGCTGGAGATGAATGTGGCCAAGACCCGCTTGCTGGGTTTCGGCCGCACACCGCCGGGCGGGGGCAAATCCGGGAGTTTCGACTTTCTCGGGTTCACGCACATCGCCGGCCAGGATCGCCAGGGCCGCTATCTGGTGCGACGTCAAACGATGGCGCAGCGCTTCCGGCGCAGCCTGACGCTCGCCCGTGAGTGGTGCCGCGCGCACCTGCACGATCCCTTGCGCACACAGTGGGCTGAACTGAGTGCCAAATTGAAAGGCCACTACGCGTACTACGGCGTGCGCGGCAACATGGATGCGCTCAAGCGTTTCCGAGCCGCGGTGCGAGCGATCTGGATCAGTGTGCTGATGAAGCGCAGTCAGACGTCTCGTCTCCCCGTCGTGGTGGCGCTGGTCGACACTCACTTCGCGCTGCCGACTCCCCGCATCACCCACCCGGATGATTGGCTCCCGGTCTCGCCGGGTTACCTGCTTGGAAGAGCCGGATGCGGGAAATCCGCCCGTCCGGATCTGTGAGGGCGAAAGCCTGTAAAGGTTTAGCTACTCGACTAGCAACGGGTTCACCTGGAAATCGCTCTGCCCGTTTTGGCGTCGACGTTCGTGATCCTGCAAGCGCTCCGGCCTCTCGATCCACGTGCTAGCTGTGCCAGGCACCCTTGATGTAGACCGCCGTGCAGGCTGAAGTCGGCCTGGCCCCGCTGGCCGCAGGTGCGGGCTTGAGGTCGGCTTGGCCCAGCGTGCCGGGTAGTGTCCCGTTGGCGCTGGCGGCGGGGTGTCCGCCACGGGCAATGCTCTGGCGGGCGAGGGTGCAGGGGTCAGTGGTCTGCGTTTCCGTTGGCGCAGCTCAGGTCACTCGAATCCGTCATTGAACAGTGCGTCCGGGCGTGGCGCTGGTGTGCACGCCGAGAACTCCGAGGTGTTGCCAGCAGCGTCGGTCGCGGTCGCGCTGATCACAGTTGGTTGAGGATTGGGCGCCACGTTCAATGTGACGGAGAAGCTTTCGGCGTTTCCGCTGAGGCTGATGGTGCGACTGGCCAGCGGCACGGCGCCTTCGCCGTGCCCGTTGGCGTCACAGGCCGTGTTTTCGTAGAAATCCAGAACGTAACTGGCATTGCTGGCCGTGGCAGGAACATCCAGGGTGCCATTCAGCGTGATGCTCTGGGTACTGGCACTGCCAGCGGTCAAAACCGGGAAATTCTGCAAGTCGTTGGGCCCGGAATCGGTGTCGTTGGGATCGTTGTTGCTGACCCCGTCAGGCGTTGTCGTCAGGCTGAGATCAATGCCCAACGCGTGGTTGTCGGCAATCTGATTGCCGCTGATGCGATTTCCCGCCGAGGCTCCGGTGACCAGGACACCGGTACTGTTGAAGCGGATCACGTTGGCGGCCAGGCCAGCGCCCCCGATCGTGATCTGCGAGGCGCCGTTGATCAGGATGCCGTGGCCGATGTTGCCGAGATCGGTGAGCCCGTCGGCGCCGACACCGATGAGATTGTTGATGATTTCGGTGCCGGCCGAGCCCGCGCCACTCACGCTGATGTCGGCCAGCAGCATGCCGCCGAAGACATTGCGTCCGCCTGGGGTGGCGCTCCCGATCCTGGCAGCGGCGTCATTGATCCGGACGCCAGCCGCCATTCCCCCGGAATTCAGGCCACTCTCATCGACGCCCATGAAATTGCCGGCGACCTCGATATTGCCGATGGCGCCATTGCAGACGGTGCCGGCCGAGGTCGCGGTTTGTACCGCGGTGGCCAGCTCGTCAAAGATCAGTCCTTTGATGCTGACGTCGCTGCTGCACACTGAAAATGCGTTGATGGACGGAAACAAGGTGAAATCGCTGCGCAGCTTGATCATGAGCTGGGCGTCGCTGCCGATCAGGCTGTTGTTGGCTTGCGAGCCCGGCTGACTATAGCCATCGACGATCAAGGCCTCGGTCACGGTGGGCAATGACGAGGTCAGTGTGATCGTGTGGAGTCCGGCGCCCTGGATCGCGAACGTGATTTCATCTGGTCCGGGATTGGCATTGGCGGCATTGATCGCCTGGCGCAAGGTGCACGTGGCGCCGCAACTGCTGCCGTCGGTGTCGAATACCGAGGTCACCACCAGGCCCACAGGAGGATCGGTGACCGGCATGCAGGCGGAAAATTCCGACGAACTACCATCAGGAGCCGTGGCTGTGGTGGTGATTTGAGTGCCTGGATCCAGCGGATCGGTGGTGACCAGATCAAAGCCGAAGTTCTCGGCGCTGGTCTGGGTCAGATTGATCACGTTGGCGCCGATCAGCCGCTCCGCTTCGCCATGACCTGAGGGATCACAGCTGGCGCTGGCGTAGACGCCAATGGTGTAGGGCTGATTGGTGGTGCCAACCGGCACGTCCAGCGTGCCATACAGGCGCACGCTGCCTGCCAGACGCTCGGCACTGCTCAGTACCGGGAAATTCTGCAAGCCATTGGCCCCCACGTCGGCATCGTCGACATCGTTGAGGGTCAGTCCATCGTTGCCCAGATCCATACCCAGACCGGCATTGTCAAAGATGCGATTGTGGATCCAGCGATTGCCGCTGCTCGCGCCTGAAGTCGTGGCAATGCCGGCGATCAACGAATTGCGGATGCTGTTGGGCGCAGTGGCATTGCCGATGACACTATTTGCCGTGCCGCTCTGCAGGAAGATCCCGGTCGTGTTGCCTCGCGCAGCACTGCCGTTGGCATTGGTGCCGATGACATTGCCGACGACCTGCGAGTTGCTGCCCTGCAGGCGGATACCGGTGATATTGGCGCCGATGACGTTGGCGTCGCCATCCAGTTCGCCGCCGATGGTGGCAGTGCCGGAAACGCTGATACCCGCGTTGTTCCCGGCGATGCTGCCATCCGGACGCAGACCAACGAAATTGCCCGCGATCCGCACATTGGAGACGGCGGCAGCGCAAACGCGCAGGCCGTCGATGTTGGTGCGGTTGCTGGTCAGCGACAGTCCGCGCACGGTCGTGCCGTTGGCACATACATCGATCAGAGCGGCGTTGGCTGGCAGATTCAGGCCATCGACACGAATGCGCAGGATTGAAAGGCCGGGAAAGCTGCCAGGTTGCAGTCCACCATCGATCAGCACTGGTTGTGTGATCTGCGGCAATGGCGTGAGCAGTTGGATCAACAGTTCGCCACTGGCCGGTGTGCTGATGTTGAAGCTGATGAGGTCCGTGTCGGCGTCGCTGTTGGCAGCGATGATGGCGTCGCGCAAGCTGCAATGCGCGGCATTGCATTGACCATCAGCGACGTCATTCAGTGAATTGACCACCAATGGCGCGGGATCCAGTGCAGCACAGGTGGAGAACTCCGAAGTGCTGCCGTTTGGGGCTGTCGCCGTGAGCGTGATCTGGCCGCCGAAGGGAATGGTTGCCGGGCTCAACTGATCAAAGCTGAAGGTCTCGCTGCTGCCGGAAAGGGACACCGCCTGGACGCCGAGCAGCACCTCGCCTTCGCCGTGGTTGGTGAAGGCGTCGCACTCGACGCTGGCATAGACGCCGATCTGGTAGATGGCAGGCGCACTCGGTGGCACGTCGAGACTGCCATTGACGTGCACGCCACCGGCAATGCGGGAAACACTGCTGATGACCGGGAAGTTCTGCAGATTGTTGGGGCCGTTGTCGGCGTCGTTGAGATCGTTGTTGGTCACCCCATCGGCGTTGAGATCGATGCCGAGCTGGTCGTTGCTGCTGAAGTGGTTGAAATTGAAGCGATTACCGTTGCCGGTGGCCGGCGTCACTCCGGCAGCGGTCGTGGCAATGCCGCGGACGTTGAACACGATCAGATTGGGTGCATCGGCAGTGCCGATGATCGAATTGGCGGCGCCAGCGCCCAGCAGGATGCCTTGTGCGGCAGATGATGCGTCGCGGCCGATCTTGTCGGCACCGATGACATTGTTGACGACGGTCGTTGCACCTTGTTCGATGATGACCAGGCTGCCGCTGCCGGCGATGATGTTGCGGTCGGCCAGCGCTACGTCGCCAACGGTGCCCTCAGCGGCGACGAACTTGACCGCGAACTGATTGTTGCTGCCGCCGCTGGTGCCGTTGGCCTGAAGTCCGAGAAAATTGCCGACGATCCGCGCGCCGGTGACCGCCGACGGGCACGCGGCACCGGTATGGTCGCGGCCGACGACGATGCCGCCGCCAAAGGTCGATGCAATGGCGAGTCCCTTGATGGTGACGTTGTTGGCGCAAACCGCCAGTGCCGGCGTGTTGGCGCCGAAGTTGCCGCCGTTGAGCCTGAGTCGCAGCACCGCGTTGCTGAGATCTGTGGCGGTGTTGACGGACGTGCCGGGCTCACTGTAACCATTGATGGTCACGCGACCGGTGATGGTCGGCAGCGGACCCAGGAGGACGTCGATGGGAATCTGAGGCCCCGACAGCGGTGCGATATTGAAATTGATGGTGTCGCCTAGCGGGCGGAGGCCCGCATTGGCCGCGTTGATGGCTTCCCGCAAGCTGCAATGTCCGGCGGTGCAGTTTCCGTCATCGCTGTCGATTTGGGTGTTGACGACAAAAACCGCGGCTTGAGTGGCTGCACAAAGGAGCATCAGAAGGGTCAGAATGGCGGCTCTGAGCATGGCGCTGTTCTCGCTGTCTAGGTGCCAGAGAGCCTGCAACAGCGCCACATTTCGGGTTTGGCGCGGTGGTGCAGACGCTAGGCTGCAGCGTGCAATTGAGCGGTTGGGCCGGTTGTGCGCGCTGCGCGGGCATCGTCAGGACGTAGGTCACTCACGGTGCCTGGCGACCCACGCAAGCTGCAATGGAATCCAGGCCGATCAACTCGCTTTCTGTTGCGCAGTGATTGCCGATGGCGAAACCTGAAAACGCTGGCGAAAAGCGCGCGAGAAACTGGACAAGCTTTCAAAACCGCTGGCGTAAGCGACCTCCGTGACATTGCCGGCCTGACTGGCCAACATCTGATGGGCATATTTGAGCCTGGCCTCACGCAGATAATCACGGGCACTCTGGCCGTAGTACTCCTTGATGTGGCGAAACAGCGTGCTGCGATCGCTGTGCATGGCATGAGCCAGTTCTTCGACACCGAAACTGCTGTCACCCAGGTGCGCCGCAATGGCGGTGTCGAGGCGCTGCCTATAGCGTTGCTCGTCACTGTTTCCAGCAGAGACGTCCGCCATGGGGGGGCTTGCCGGCAATCGTTGCAGGCGGCGCCGAATCGATAGCAGGGCGTCGATGCGTGCCAGCAGTTCGCTCGCATCGAAGGGTTTGGACAGATAGTCGTCGGCACCCGCGCGCAGGCCAGTAACAGCGTGCTCGGCACCTGATTTTGCGGTCAGCAGCAGTAGCGGCACGGCAGCAATATCGGCATCGGCCCGCACGCGCTTGGCCAGTTCAACGCCATCGAAACCCGGCATCATCACGTCGCAGACGATGATGTCGGGCAGTTCATGGCGTGCTGCAGCCAGCCCGGAGGGCCCGTCCTCGGCTTCGACCACGCGGAAACGTGCTTCCAGCAGACGCCTGACTCGCAGGCGCATGTCGACGTGATCGTCGATGACCAGTGCCACGGGCGTTTCCGCGAACGGCGTGCTGCCCGCTTCAACGGGTCCGGTCGGGACGGGCACAGGTTCGGCAGCACGCTGTTCGATGGTGACTCGCGGCAAGCGCAGAGTGAAACGACTGCCGAGTCCGGGCCTGCTGTCGACAGCGACACTGCCTCCATGGCCCTCGACAATCTCACGCACCAGTGCCAGACCGATGCCGGTACCTTGAGGCACATGTTCGGACTCGGCCTGGAAGAATCGATCGAAGACATGCGGCAGCGCATGCGCAGCAATGCCTTGGCCATTGTCGCAAACGCTGATGGAAATTTGCTCTGGATCCACCGCCAGCGACACCGAAATCGCGCCGCCGCGGGGTGTGTACTTGGTGGCATTGCTCACCAGGTTGCCCAGCGCACGTTCCAGTTGCAGCGGATCACAAGCCAGATCCAGCGTCGCAAGATCCGGCAGGTTCAATTCAAGTTGGTGGCCGAATCGGTCGGCCAGCGGCTGCCAATCGAGCCGCTGGCGCTGAATGAAGCTGATCAGATCGATGTTCTCGCGATTCATTGGCAGCTGACCCTGCTCAAGTCGATTGACGTCGAGCAACTCCACGATCAGATCAAGTACTCGTCGGGCATTGCGATCGGCCAGTTCCAGCAACTCGCGGGCGCGATCACTGAGGCGCAAGCGCGTATCGCGCATCAGGTCATCCAGTGGCCCCAGCACCAGCGTGAGGGGTGTGCGGAATTCGTGGCCGACATTGGTGAAGAAGCGTGTCTTCAGGCGATCCACCTCGGCCAGACGTTCGGCCTGCTCGGCAAGTTGCACGTTGGAAAGCTTCAACTCCAGCGTGCGGCTTTCCACCACCGCTTCCAACTCGCGCTGACGCACCAGCATCTGGCGCTGCCGACGGCGTGCGCCGAGCCTGGAGGCAGACCACAAGGCCGATAGTGCCAGCAGCACGTAGGTCGCGTGGGCCGCGTTGCTGCGCCACCACGACGGCAATACTCGAATGGTGCGAGCAGGCATGCTGGCGACTCGCCAGAAGCTGTCCTTGGCTTCGACTTCAAAGGCGAAATCACCGTCCGGCAAATTGGTATAGACCCTGCGACTAGCTTCTCTGCCTGCCCAGTCCGACCAGTTGTCGTCATAGCCGATCAGCCGCGATCGATATTCGATCGCCTCAGAGCGATGCATGGCCGGCAGGGAAAAATCTAATCGTAGATCGCGCAACTCAGGACCGAGTGCGGCGAGGCTGTTCAGTGCAATGAAGGATTTTGCACGCTGATCAAAAACCTGGTTCAACAGCGGTGTCGGTGGCGGCGGCAGGGGCGTTCGGTTGGACAGATCCATACGCAACAACCCGGTCGCTCGGATGGCCCAGGCGATGTCGCCCTCACGCATGAAGTCGACAATGGTGGGATGCACGTCTACTGCATTGAGCAGAGCGCCGTCTGGCCGCCAGCCGTCGTCGGTTTTCCAGAAGACATCATTCATGATCGCGCCGCCACGCACCCAAAGTGCGCCTTCGGCATCTTCGTGCACGCTGAAGAGACGATCCTGGTAAAGGCTGGCCGGCAGTCCAGCAGGTACCACGAAGCGGTCACTCGCCGGGTCATAGGTGCGCAGTCCCATTGTGGTCGTAAACCAGACCTGATGGGCGCCTGCGAAGATTCTGACCTGGCCAGGTGGCAATCCCTGGTCCACGCCGTAGTGTCTGGGTTTCCAACTCCCATCGGTGCTGACCAGGGTCACGCCATCGAGCCGATCGGCGACCCACACACTGCGGCGATCCTGTTCCGCCAGGCGGAAAATGGCGATATCGAGATCAGCGACCGGCGTGGCCTCGAACTGGCCATCCGCCTGCTTGTCGAGCCGCAGGACGCCGCCCGCATGTCCTACCCACACCCGGCCTGGCACGAAACTGGAGGCTTGCAACACGGTGGCGGGAGAGGTTGCCGCCACGATGTGCGAAACGGGTTCTCCGTTGATGTCGAGGCTGATCGCATGGACCTGGGTGGAAGCAGCCAGCAGCGTGCCGCTGTCCACCACAGCCAAGGCGCGTACGTCATGCAGATCGGGCAGTACCTGGACGAATTGTCCACCGCCAGGGCCGGCTTCAGCCTTTAGCTGAAACAGTCCCACGGGGGAGCCCACGTACAAACTGCCGTGCCAGCGCTTGGCGTCAAGTGCTGACGCCAAACCGCGACCCTCGTCGTAGACAGTGACTCCGCGAGACAGGGCGATACGGGAGATGTTGCGATCACCGGTGAACCAGACATCGCCTTCTCGGTCCTGCAGCATGCCGAGGATGCGAAGATGGGTAGGTACGCCATCGCTGTCGTCGTATCGGTCGAGCAGATGGCCTGTGCCGTCCAGTACGATCAGTCCCTTGGTGGTGGTGCCGATCAGAAAGCGCCCATCGCGCAGATGCAACAGAGAGCGCAGATCGCTTTGAAGCAGCAGTGGAACGGCCGTTTCGTTCCAAAGGGTCAGCCGTTGCTCGCCATAGCTGTACAGATGGCCTGTGGTGGTTGCGATCTTCCAATCGCCATCCCCGGGGACAGCGGCCCATAACTGCTGCTCGATGGACTCCCCGCCGGCTACCGGCTCCAAGCCCAGGGTTGTTCCGACGGTCACCCGACTCAAGGCGCGGCTGGGCAGGCGCTGCAGCAAGAACTCCTGTCCGACCAGTGTCGAGAACACGATCTGTTCGTCGGAATCGAGGATTTTCGCCGCCGCGCCGTCATCTGGCACAAACAGCACCTGCGCCTGCAGAGCCACCCAGAGGCCATGCCGATCCCAATCGTAATTGACGCTCCGCACATCACGGATGGTCGTGAGCTCGCCTGGTACCTGTGCCAGCACGCTATGCCAGCCAACCACGCCGGTGTCGTCATCCTGCCAATAGCCGATGTCTCCGTCGAAGCTGGAATAGACCCGATCTCCGGGACCCAGCGACAGGAACTGCATGCCACCCAGTGCCTTCGGATGCCCGGTCAGCTCCCAGCGCGCTCCATCGAAGCGAAACAGACCGCGCATGTTGGCGACGCAAACTCGTCCGTCGGGCAACTGCAGAAGATCAGTACTGATGTTCGCGCCCAGCATTTGCTGGGCGTCGTAGACCTCTACCAAGGGACTGCCGCGTTCGCCACTCCAGACTGGAGAGGCCACCAGAAGCCAGCCCAGAAGCAGGGCTGGAATCAACCGAACGAACGCAGGCATGGGCGACCTCGCTGTCCCCGGGGTGGGGAAGATCCGATCGGGCCATGATTGCCCGTCTGCGGTCCTGGAACTATGCCAAATCGTGCAGCATCTGGTCTGCAGCGTGCGGTCGGCGGACCAAAAAGAATCTGATCCGAGTTGCCCCCTTTCGGACCCTTCGGATCACTGAACCTCGATCGTGATCTTCTCGCTCATGATCGGCGGATCGTGGGGAATGTGATTGGCGTCCCCGAGCACCAGTTGCAGGGTGTGCTTGCCGGCTGGCAGTTCCAGCGTGATCTCGGTCTGACCGCCGCCGAAGTGTCGATGCTTGTCGTCATTGGGCAACGGAAAATCCATCGGCGGCAACTCGTTGACGTCGATCAGCAAATGATGATGGCCGGTGTTTTCCTTGACCGTACCGGCCGGTGCCACGCCCATGCCGGACAGGCCGAAGCGCACGGTGACCGGATTCTGGACGGTCTCTCCGTCGGCTGGCGTGATGAAATAGACCTTGGCGCCGGCCGGGGCGGGCGTCAGCGGGAGCGGTCCGGCAAAAGCCAGGGCAGGGGCCAGAAGCAGGGCGAAGCAGATCGGCGCGCGCATGGGATCGGTCTCCAGCAAAGGTTCGAATACCCAATGATGCGCCAGTTCGCGTGCAGGCGCTGCGCATGCGCGGGCAGGGTGGTGTGGGATCTCTCCGTGGCTGCGACTGTAGGCGCGACCTTGCGTCGCGAGGTGTGTGCCGTGCCGCTGCGGCGAAGACCGGTTATCGCCGTGAGCTGTAGCCCGAATCGGAACGCAAAGGACACCGAGTGGCGCAGAGAACGCAGAGATCAGCCGATTTGGAAACGGATTTCTCTGCGTTCTCCGTGGCCCTCTGCGTTCTCCGCGTTCAAGCTTCTGCCCGCGGTTTCCAGAGAATGTCTGCGGGCGTCGTCGCGCGGTGTCCGAGGTCGCGACGCGAGGTCGCTCCTACCAGCTGCGGGGGCGGTCGCGACGCGAGGTCGCTCCTACTGCCAGGCGGCGTAGCAGATCGCCGTCAGGGATCCGACGAAGAAGGTCAGGCCCAGCTGCAGCAAGCCGTTCGCCGCCAGGATCAGGCGTACATCGCCGGGTGCGGTGATGGCGTGCTCGTGCTCGGGCTCGTCGAAGTACATGACCTTGATGACGCGCAGATAGTAGAAGGCGCCAATGACGGCCATCACCACGGCGATCACGGCCAGCCACAGCCATCCGGCGTTGATGGCGGCCTGCAGCACATAGAGTTTGGAGAAGAATCCGACCAGCGGCGGAAAGCCCGCCAGCGATGCCATGATCAGCAGCATCAGGAAGGCAAACCAGGGATTGCGCTGGTTCAGGCCCTTGAAGTCCTCGATACGCTCCGCTTCAAAGCCGGCGTGGGACAGAGCGATGATCATGCCGAAGGCGCCGGTGGTCATCAGCGCATAGGTGATGGCATAGAACATCGCTGCTGCCATGCCGTCGTCGGTGCCGCTCATGATGCCGAGCAGCACGAAACCCACATGCGATATGGTCGAATAGGCCAGCATGCGCTTCAGGTTGGTCTGCGCGATGGCCGCCAGATTGCCGACCACCAGCGACATCAGCGCCAGGAAACCAAGCATCTGCGACCAGTCGTGCGCCAGCGGTGCCAGTCCCTCGGTGAGCAGGCGGAAGGCCATGCCCACGCCCGCCAGCTTCGGCGCAGCCGCCAGGAACAGGGTGACGCCGGTCGGTGCGCCCTGATAGACATCGGGTATCCACATGTGGAAGGGCACGGCACCCAGTTTGAAACCGACGCCGACGACGATGAAGACCACGGCGAAGGACAGCACCACGCGCGGATGATCTCCCGAAGCCAATCGAGTGGCGATCTCGGTGAGATCGAGGCTGCCAGTCAGGCCGTAGATCATGGACATGCCATACAGCAACAGGCCCGATGCCAGCGCGCCCAGCACGAAGTACTTCATGGCCGATTCCGCTGCGGTTGGCGAGTCACGGTCCAGCGCCACCATGGCATAGGAAGACAGCGCCATCAGTTCGAGGCCGAGATAGATCGTCAGCAGGTTGCCGCCGGATATCAGGATGCACATGCCGAGCACCGCGAACAGCGCCAGCGTGTAGAACTCGGAGACAAACAACTTGTTGGTGCGCAGGAAGAACTTGGCGTAGACGAAGACTATGGCAGTGCTGAGATAGACAAAGAGCTTCAGCACATCGCCCATGCCATCGCGGATGAACATGCCGCCGGCCACCAGGACGCGTTCGCCCATGTTGAAGTCGCGCAGGGTCAGGATGGCGGTGAACACCAGTGCCAGCGTGGCCAGAAAATGCACCAGACCGCGACGCTTCTCGTCGATGTACAGACCGGCAATCAGGATCAGCGAGGTGAAGCCGAGCAGGAATATCTCGGGCAGCATCGGCAGCAGATCGTTCCAGGAGTGAATCATGGTGTCTAGTTCCTCAACCCGGAATGCCGATCAGTTTGCTGGCGGTGACATGCTGGATCAGTGCCTCGACACTGCTCTGCATGACCTTGATTAACGGATCCGGCCACAAGCCGATCAGCAGTACAAAGAAGGCGAGGGTGCCCATGACCACCCACTCGCGTGAATTCAGATCCTTCAGCTCGGCCACGTGGGTATTGGCGACATCACCAAAGATCACCCGCTTGACCAGCCACAGGGTGTAGGCCGCGCCCAGGATCAGGGTCAGGCCGGCCAGTGCCGCAACGCCCAGACTCATCTTGACGGTGGCCAGGATGACCATGAATTCGCCGACGAAGCCGCTGGTGCCGGGCAGCCCGCAATTGGCCATCGCAAACAGCACGACGAAGGCCGAGAACCACGGCATGGTGTTGACCACGCCGCCGTAGTCGGCGATCTGGCGCGAATGCACGCGGTCATAGAGCACACCGACGGCGCCGAACATGGCGGCTGACACGAAACCGTGAGAAATCATCTGCACCATGGCGCCCTGCATGCCCAGCGCAGCGGTATCGGCAGCGTTCTTGTCCAGCACCAGGGCAATGGCGATGAACAGGCCGATGGTGACAAAGCCCATGTGGCTGATCGAGGAATAGGCGATCAGCTTCTTCATGTCCTGCTGGGCCAGCGCGACAAAACCGATGTAGACCACCGCCACCAGCGACAGCGCAATGATCAGCCAGGCGTATTCGGCGCTGGCGTCGGGTGCGATTGGCAGCGAGAAGCGCAGGAAGCCGTAGCCGCCGACCTTCAGCATGACCGCCGCCAGCACCATGGAGCCACCGGTCGGCGCCTCGACATGGGCGTCCGGCAACCAGGTGTGCACCGGCCACATCGGAATCTTGACGGCAAAGGCCAGCAGGAATGCGAAGAACACCCAGGTCTGCTCGGTCATGGTCAGCGACATGGCCTGCAGATCGGCCAACTGGAAGCTCTGGCCCTTCAGGTAGAGGTAGATCAGGCCCAGCAGCATGAACACCGATCCGAGGAAGGTGTACAGGAAGAACTTCAGTGAGGCGTAGACCCGTCGTGGGCCGCCCCAGATGCCGATGATGATGAACATCGGAATCAGCATGCCCTCGAAGAAGACATAGAACAGCAGCGCATCCTGGGCGGCAAACACGCCGTTCATCAGTCCCGCCAGTGCCAGGAAGGCGGCCACGTACTGGCTGGGCTTGTAATCGATGACTTCCCAGCCAGCGATCAGCACCAGCACGGTGACGATGGAGGTCAGCACGATCAGCGGCAAGCTGAAGCCGTCGATGCCCAGGTGATATTCCACGGCGAAGGCCGGAATCCACGAGCTGCGCTCGACAAACTGCATGGCGCTGGTTGACGCGTCGAAATTCGACCACAGCGGTATGCACAGCGCCAGCGTTGCCAGCGACACCAGCAAGGCCAGCCACTTTGCGGCGCCGGCGTTGCGGTCGCCGGTGACCAGCACCGCGACAGCACCGGCGATCGGTAGCCAGATGAACAGGGAGAGTAGTGGCCAATCGGCGAACATGGGTCGCTCGTTCTTGTTATTGAAGCAGGGCGAAAGCGCCGACGATGACGATCAGACCGAGGATCATCATGAAGGCGTAGTGATACAGAAAGCCGGACTGCAGCTTGCGTACCGAGTAGGCGATCCTGGAGATCATCCCGGCAGAACCGTCCACAACCACGCCATCAATGATGGCCTGATCGCCGACGCGCCAGAAGAAGCGTCCCAGCAGCACGCTACCGCGCGCAAACAGCGCCTGATACAACTCGTCGAAACCGTATTTGCGCTCCAGCAAGCGATGGATCGGAGCCAGCGCACGTTGCGCCTTGTCGGCGAGGCTCGGGTTGAAGAGGTAGATATAAGTGGCGAAGCCGGCGCCCAGAAGAGCCAGAAAGACCGGCCACGTGATAAAGCCATGCACCGCGAACATGAACGGTCCGTGCTCGAAGTGTTCCGCCATCACGGCCAAGGGCTCGCGGCCCTCGGCGACAAAGATCGAGCCATCAAAGAAATGGCCGAACAGCATCGGTCCCGCGATTTTCCAGCCCAGTGCTATGGATGGAATAGCCAGCAGCAACAAGGGAATGGTGATCACCCAACCCGGATCACGCGGATTGTGGTCGCCGTGTCCGTGATGATCATCATGGGCATGGTCATCATGGCCGTGATCGTCATGGCTGGCGCCGAAGCGCTCCTGACCATGGAAAGCCAGGTAGAGCATGCGGAAGGAGTAGAAGGCGGTGACGGCGACGCCGATCAGCAAGCTGTAGTACGCAAAGGTTGCGCCGGGACGATGGGCGTGCTCCACCGCCATCAGGATGGCGTCTTTGGAGAAGAAGCCGCTGGTGCCCGGAAAGCCCATCAGCGCCAGCGTGCCGGCCCAGGCCGTGATGAAGGTCAGCGGCATGTACTTGCGCAATCCGCCCATGCGCCGCAGATCCTGTTCGTGGTGCAGGGCGATGATCACTGAACCCGCGCCCAGGAACAGCAGCGCCTTGAAGAAGGCGTGGGTGACCAGGTGGAAGATCGCGGCCGAATAGGCGGAAGCACCGAGGGCGACGGTCATGTAGCCCAGCTGCGACAGGGTCGAGTAGGCGACCACGCGCTTGATGTCGTTCTGGACAATGCCGATGAAACCCATGAACAGCGCGGTGATCGAGCCGATGACCAGAATCGTCGACAGCGCGGTTTCGGACAGCTCGAACAGCGGCGACATGCGCGCCACCATGAAGATGCCGGCCGTGACCATGGTCGCGGCGTGGATCAGTGCTGAAATCGGGGTCGGGCCTTCCATGGAATCGGGCAGCCACACATGCAGCGGAACTTGCGCGCTCTTGCCCATCGCGCCCACAAAGAGCAGCAGGCAGATCAGCGTCGGAACCGCCCATTCCACCGCGCCATAGGGATTGAAGCTCTGTCCTACCAGTTCCGGAGCCTTCTGGAAGACCGTGGCGTAGTCCAGACTGCCGAGGTAGGCCAGCACCAGACCGATACCGAGCAGAAAGCCGAAATCGCCCACCCGGTTGACCAGAAAGGCCTTGAGGTTGGCGAAGATGGCGGTCGGCCGCTTGTACCAGAAGCCGATCAAGAGGTAAGACACCAAGCCAACCGCTTCCCAGCCGAAGAACAGCTGCATGAAGTTGTTGCTCATCACCAGCATCAACATCGCGAAGGTGAACAGCGAGATGTAGGAGAAGAAGCGCTGGTAGCCCGGATCATCGTGCATGTAGCCGATGGTGTAGATGTGCACCATCAGCGATACCGAGGTCACCACCACCATCATGGTCGCGGTGAGCGCGTCAACCAGAAAGCCGACCTCGGCCTTGATCGATCCGACCTCGAACCAGGTGTAGATCGAAAGATTCACCGGCAGGTGCGCATCCAGCGCAATCAGCTTGAGCACGTACAGGCTGAGCACCGCGCTGACGGTGACGCCGAGGATGGTGATCCAGTGCGCGCCGGCGCGGCCGATCTGACGACCGAACAGGCCGGCCAGGATGGCGCCGAGCAGCGGCGCCAGGGCGATGGTGAGGAGCAGGGTCTTGGTAATCATCTCAGCCCCGCATCTGATCAAGTTCGCCGACGTTGATCGTGCGCCGGTTACGGAACACCACCACCAGAATCGCCAGGCCGATGGCAGCCTCGGCTGCAGCCACGGTCAGGATGAAGAACACGAAGACCTGTCCTGCCATGTCGTCCAGATAGCGCGAGAAAGCAATGAAGTTCATGTTGACGCTGAGCAGCATCAACTCGATGGCCATCAGCAGCACGATGATGTTCTTGCGGTTGATGAAGATGCCGGCGACGCTGATGCAGAACAGGATCGCCGCCAGGATCAGCCAGTAAGATAATGGAATCATCCGCCGTGTCCCTCCCTGGACTCACTGGCCATCTTGACGATGCGCAGACGGTCGGCCTTGGTGACCATACCTTGCTGGCCCGGATCCTGCGTTTTCAGACCTTCGCGACGGCGATGCGTCAGCGCGATCGCGGCAACGATGGCCACCAGCAAAATGATCGCAGCGATCTCAAATGGATAGACGTAGTCGGTGTACAGCAAGCGTCCCAGGGCCTCGGTATTGCTGCCTTCGACGATGGCCGCCGGCGCCGCGAACTGGTCGAGGCCGAAGTGGCGCGTGCCCAGTACTGCGATCATCTGCGCGGCCATGATGGCGGCCACCAGCAGGCCCACCGGCAGATAGCGGGTGAAGCCTTCGCGCAGCGGGGTGATGTTGATGTCCAGCATCATCACCACGAACAGGAACAGCACCATCACGGCGCCGACATAGACCAGTATCAGGGTGATGCCCAGGAATTCCGCGCGCAGCAGTATCCACAGCATGGCGCTGGTAAAGAAGGTCAACACCAGGCACATCACCGCGTGCACCGGGTTGCGCACGGTGATCACCGCGCCGGCAGCCAGCACCAGCAGGGTGGAGAGCGCAAAAAACAGGATCAGCTCGATGCTCATGAGGGCGTCTTCAGCGATAGGGAGCATCCAGCGCCCGCGCCTCGGCAATCTCTTTCTCGAAGCGATCACCGATGGCGAGCAGCTGCTGCTTGGTCACGACGTTCTCGCCGCGGGTTTCAAAGTGGTATTCGAGGATATGGGTCTCGACGATCGAGTCGACCGGGCAGGACTCCTCACAGAATCCGCAAAAGATGCACTTGAACAGATCGATGTCGTAACGCGTGGTGCGGCGGCTGCCGTCGGCGCGCTGCTCGGAATCAATGGTGATCGCCAGTGCCGGGCACACCGCCTCACACAGCTTGCAGGCAATGCAGCGCTCTTCACCGTTGGGATAACGGCGCAAAGCATGCAGCCCACGAAAACGATTGGATTTCGGGAACTTCTCTTCCGGGTACCGCAGCGTGTACTTGGAGCGGAAGAAGTAGCGACCGGTCAGTGACAGACCGACCAGCAGCTCCTTCAGCATCAGACTTTTGAAATAGTGCGTAATTGCGCCCATCGTGCTTACTCCGGTCAGACGCCGCGTTCGACCATCTTGGTCACGATCAGGATGGCGATCACCACGATCCAGACGATGGTGATCGGAATGAACACCTTCCAGCCCAGACGCATGATCTGGTCATAGCGATAGCGCGGGAAGGTGGCGCGGAACCACAGATAGCAGAACATGAAGAAGAAGGCTTTGCCGAACAGCCAGACGAAGCTCGGAGCACCCAGCGGACCACCGACCCAACCCTGGAACGGCGACAACCAGCCGCCCAGGAACATGATCGCCGCCAGGAAGCTGATCAGGATCATGTTGGCGTATTCGGCCAGGAAGAACACGGCAAAGGCCGCGCCCGAGTATTCGACGTGGAATCCGGCCACGATTTCCGACTCACCCTCGGCGACGTCGAAGGGCGCGCGATTGGTTTCGGCGACACCGGAAATGACGTAGATGATGAACAGCGGCAGCAATGGCAGCCAGAACCATTCGAACAGTCCGGCGTTGCCCTGCTGGGCGAGCACGATCTTCTCGATGTTGAGGCTGCCCGAGGCCACGATCACGCCGACCAGGGCAAAGCCCATCGCGATCTCATAGGACACGATCTGGGCCGCCGAACGCATGGCACCGAGGAAGGCGTACTTGGAATTGGAAGCCCAGCCGGCCAGGATCACGCCGTAAACGCCGAGCGAGGTCATTGCCAGCAGATACAGCAGACCGGCGTCAATCTGCGACAGTGCCACGCCTTCGTCAAAGGAAACCACGGCCCAGGCGGCAAAGGCGGGTGCCAGTGTCAGCAGTGGCGCCAGGATGTAGAGCGTGCGATCGGCATTGCTGGGGACCACCAGTTCCTTGAACAGCATCTTGGTGGTGTCGGCAAAGGGTTGCAGCAGCGCGAAGGGTCCGATCTCGGTCGGACCGAGACGCACCTGCATGAAACCAATGACCTTGCGTTCGGCCAGCGTATAGAAGGCAACCGCGATGATCAGCGGAACGCTGATCAGCAGGATCTTGAACAGAACCCAAAGTACCAGCAGCAGATCATCCATGACTCACCTGCTCGATCTGAATGCGCTGCCCGGTGGCGGGCAGCGCGGCGGTGGAGGCGTAGCCAGACGGCACACGACAGACGCCTCGCGGCACCTCGGCACTGGCGTGACAGGCGTAGCGCTGACCGCCAATCGCGACCTGGCTGGACTGGCCCACGCCCAGCGCCAGTGCATCCTCCGGGTGCAGTGCCAGACTGTCGTCGCCCGCCAGCACCGTGGCCTGCAAGGCTGCGGCGCGACGAACCACGCCATCAACCCGGTAGATCGGTGTGTAGCGCTGCACAATCAGGCCTTCGCCCATGGCCACCGGGGACGGCGACAGCTGGGCGATGCCGGCCTCGAACGGAGCCTCATTCAGCAGCGGTCGCACCTGGGCTTGCACGGCGGCAAAGTCGATGGCGTCGAATCCGGAGACTTTCATGGCCTCGCCGAGCGCGCGCAGCACTCGCCAGCCGGCGCGTGCCTGGCCTGGCGCCTTGGCCGCAGCCGAGATGCTTTGAATGCTGCCATCGACGTTGACATAGCTGCCCTCGGTTTCCGGTGGCAGGGCGATGGGCAGCAGCACGTTTGCGCTCGCTTCCAGCGCAGCGCTGTTGAACGGACTGAAGGCCAGAACGAACTCGGCCGACTTCAGCGCGTCCACCGTGGATGCCGGTTGTGCGAAGTCTTCAGCCGGTTCGGCACCGTAGACCAGATAGATCCGGCGTGGCGCACGCACCACGTCCAGAGCCGAGCGGCCGATGGCCGAGGCGCTTCCGCCCGGACCACGATGAGGCACGCAACCCACCCGCCAGGCGGCCATGGCGTTGGCACCTGAGGGCATTTCGTCGTAGCTGCTGGAGCTGTGCTCGGCGATGTATCGGGCAAAGCGGCGCAACAACGAGGCAGCTGGATGACGCACGGCCTGATCACCCAGCAGCACGCGGCTGTCAGTCCTGTCGCTGAGGCTGCGGGCAATGGCAGTCGCGGCGTCCTTGTGGCTGGAACGCGAGGCCCAGTCGCGAAGTTCTTCGCCGGTGGCGAGGCCGCGCAGTTCGGCCAGAGCCTGTGCCACGGCGGCGAGATCGGCGACTTGCTGTGCCGGATCTCCAACCAGATGTTGGTCGATGCCGAAATGGTGATCAAAAGCGAGTGGGTTGATGGCGTGAATCTGCGCACCGCGCTGCCAGGCGTGGCGGATGCGGTGACCGAGCAGGGGCGCTTCGTGGCGCGGATGGGCACCGACCAGCAGCAGCGCTCCAAGCTGACTGTAGCCTGACATCGGTGCACCGAATCCGGGCGCTGCCGGTCTGGCGGCATCGTCGCTGAAGTCCAGTTGCTGCAGGCGATGGTCGATATTGGCCGAACCCAGACCGCGGACCAGAGCCTGCGCCAGGTACAATTCTTCGGCGCTGTAGCCGGGGCTGACCAGTGCTGCCAACTGCTCGGCGCCGTTGCGCGAGATCGCGCCGGCCAGGCCTTCGGCGGCGGCCTTGATGCCTTCCTCCCAGGACACATCCACCCAGACACCGTCGCGCTTGACCCGTGGGGTGCTCAAGCGGTCGGCGTGCTGCAGGCCCTGGTGGCTGTAGCGGTCACGATCCGACAGCCAGTTCTCGTTGATGGCGTCATTGTCGCGCGGCACCGCGCGCATGACTTCGCCACGACGCAGATGCAGGTAGAGATTCGATCCCAGGGCATCGTGATAACCGATGCCCTCGCGCGCGATCAGCTCCCACGGTCGGGCGCGGAAGCGGAAGACCTTGTTGGTCAGCGCGCCCACCGGACACAGATCGATGATGTTGCCGGACAGCTCCGAGCGCAGCGAACGGCCGATGTAAGTGCCGATCTCGGTGTGTTCGCCGCGGAACATGCCGCCGAGTTCGGTGGTGCCGGCGATGTCATCCATGAAGCGCACGCAGCGTGTGCAATGGATGCAACGGGTCATGTCAGTGGCCACCAGCGGGCCGAGATTTTCGTCCGGGACCACACGCTTGCGCTCACTGAATCTCGACACCGAGCGGCCGTAGCCCATGGCCACGTCCTGCAGCTCGCATTCGCCTCCTTGATCGCAGATCGGACAGTCCAGCGGATGGTTGACCAGCAGGAATTCCATGACGTTGCGCTGCGAGTCCAGCGCCCGCTTGCTGCGGGTATAGACCTTCATGCCCTCCATGACCGGTGTGGCGCAGGCCGGCATCGGTTTGGGGGCTTTCTCGACATCGACCAGGCACATGCGGCAATTGGCCGCGATCGCCAGCTTCTCGTGGTAGCAGAAGCGGGGAATCTGGATGCCGGCCTTGTCGGCGGCCTGGATGATCATGGCCCCCTTGGGTGCCTGCATCGGCTTGCCGTCAATTTCGATGTTGACGAGATCAGGGGCCTGTTGCCCGGTAGGCACCGCGCTCATGCCGCATTCCTCATGCCGTCGTCAACGATCGATCGCTTGTGCGTCACGTAATACTCGAATTCAGGCCAGAACTGTTTGAGCATGCCCTGCACCGGCCAGGCGGCGGCTTCGCCGAAGGCACAGATGGTGTGGCCCTCGATCTGGCCGGCAGCACTCTTGAGCAAGTGCAGATCCTCGATGGTGCCGTGTCCTTCGCTGATGCGCTTGAGTACACGGTACATCCAGCCGGTGCCTTCGCGACAAGGCGTGCACTGGCCGCAGGACTCGTGATAGTAGAAGCGCGCAATCCGCGTGAGCGCCTTCACCATGCAGGTGCTGTCGTCCATGACGATCACCGCGCCCGATCCGAGGCCGGAGCCCGCTTTCTGCAGGCTGTCGAAGTCCATGGTGATGTCCATCATCACCGAGGCGGGCAGCACCGGCATAGACGAGCCGCCGGGAATCACGCCCTTCAGCGTGCGGCCCGGTCGCAATCCGCCGGCCATTTCCAGCAAGTCGCGGAAGGGCGTACCCAGCGGCACTTCATAGTTGCCGGGCTTCTGTACATGGCCTGATACCGAAAAGATCTTGGGGCCGCCATTGTTCGGCTTGCCGATGCCCAGGAACCAGTCGGCGCCGTTGCGGATGATCGCCGGCACCGAGGCAAAGGTCTCGGTGTTGTTGATCGTGGTCGGCTTGCCATACAGACCGAAGTTGGCGGGGAAGGGCGGCTTGAATCGAGGCTGACCCTTCTTGCCTTCCAGCGATTCCATCAGCGCCGTTTCTTCTCCACAGATGTAGGCACCAGCGCCCAGCGAGGCGTACAGATCGTAATCGAAGCCGCTGCCCAGGATGTTCTTGCCCAGCCAGCCATGTTCGTAGGCTTCGCGAACGGCGGCGTCGAAGCGCTCGAAGGGCTCGTTCTGGAACTCGCCGCGCATGTAGTTGTAGCCAGCCGTGGCACCCATGGCCCAGCCCCCGATGATCATGCCTTCGATCACCGCATGCGGGTTGTAGCGCAGGATGTCGCGGTCATGGCAGGTGCCGGGTTCGGATTCGTCCGAGTTGCACAGGATGTATTTGGTGCCGGGCGCATTGCGCGGCATGAAGCTCCATTTCAGACCGGTCGGGAAGCCGGCGCCGCCGCGGCCGCGCAGGGCCGAAGCCTTGACCGTGTCGATGACCTGTTCGCGGGTCCAGCCTTCGGTCAGGATCTTGCGCAGCGCTTGATAGCCACCGGATTTCAGATAGGCGTCGTAGCTCCAGGGCTGATCGAAATGCAGCGTCGTGAAACAGACGTTGTGGGCCTGCGGCACGAGGCCTAGTGGATTCATCGGCTCCATCGGCGTCACTTCAAGGCATCCAGAATGAGATCGACTTTCTCGGGGGTCAGGTGTTCATGAAACTCGCCGTCCACCCACATCATCGGTGCGCGCACGCAGGCGGCCAGACATTCTTCTTCTTCGATGAGGTGGATCCGGCCATCGGGCGTGCTTTCGCCGGTGCTGATTCCGAGCTTCTTCTCGACGTGGCTTACCAGTTCGTCAGCGCCGTTCAGCCAGCACGAGATATTGGTGCAGATCGAGACCTTGTGGCGTCCGCACGGGCCGACGTGGAACAGCGAATAGAAGGTCGCGACTTCATAGGCCTGGGTGGTCGGAATGCCGAGGTACGCGGCCACGGCGGCAATCAGATCGTCGTTGAGGTGGCCCTGGTTCTGTTTCTGGGCGATGCGCAATCCGGCCAGCACCGCGCTGCGACGGCGGTCAGCCGGGTACTTGGCCAGCCACAGATCAAGCTGGGAGCGGCTGTCCTCGCTGAGCACTTCGGTCGGGTCTACCGCCCGCGGTACCGCTTGCAGATGGCGGGCCTTCATCGGTCGATCTCTCCAAAAACGATATCCATGGTGCCGATCACGGCAACCACGTCGGGCAACATGTGTCCACGCACGATTTCGTCCATGGACGAAAGATGCACGAAACCGGGCGCACGCAACTTGACCCTGAAGGGTTTGTTGGCGCCATCGGCAATGATGTAGGCGCCGAATTCGCCTTTCGGGGCTTCAACGGCGCAATAGACTTCGCCGGCGGGCACCGAATAACCTTCCGTGAACAGCTTGAAGTGGTGGATCAGCGCTTCCATGTCGTCTTTCATCTCGACGCGCGAAGGCGGGGCCACCTTGTAATTGCGCACCATGACATCGCCGGGATTCTCCCGCAGCCATTTCACGCACTGCTGCATGATCCGGGTGGACTGGCGCATCTCTTCCACGCGGATGACGTAACGGTCATAGCAGTCACCGTTGACGCCGACCGGCACGTCGAAATCGACTCGATCATAGGCGGCGTAGGGCTGCTTCTTGCGCAGATCCCAGGCGATGCCCGAGCCGCGCAGCATCGGCCCGCTCATGCCCATGCGCAGCGCCATTTCCGGCGGGATCACGCCGATGTTGACGGTGCGCTGCTTCCAGATGCGGTTGTCGGTGAGCAGGGTTTCGTACTCGTCGATGCGCTTGAGGAAGTCGACACAGAAGGCATCGAAGTAATCGAGCATGGTGCCCTGGCGCCATTCATTGCGACGCTTGAGGTCGGCACCCTTGGTCCAGGCGCTTTCCTTGTACTGGGGCATGCGCTCGGGGAGATCGCGGTAAACGCCACCCGGGCGGTAGTAACCCGCATGCATGCGGGCACCAGAGACCGCCTCGTAGCAATCCATCAGTTCCTCACGCTCGCGGAAGGCGTACAGGAACACCGTCATGGCACCAAGATCGAGAGCGTTCGAGCCCAGCCACAGCAGGTGGTTGAGCAGACGCGTGACCTCGTCGAACAGGGTGCGGATGTACTCGGCGCGCAAGGGAGGCTCGATGCCGAGCAGGCGCTCGATGGCACGCACATAGGCATGCTCGTTGCACATCATCGACATGTAATCGAGCCGATCCATGTAGCCGATCGACTGGTTGTAGGGTTTGGACTCGGCCAGCTTCTCGGTGCCGCGATGGAGCAGTCCCACATGCGGATCGGCGCGGACAACGCTCTCGCCGTCGAGTTCCAGCACCAGGCGCAGCACGCCGTGCGCGGCCGGATGCTGCGGCCCGAAGTTCATGGTGTAGTTGCGAATCTCGGCCATGGCTTCAGTTTGCCTTCTGTGCAGCTTCGTTCTGTGCCTGCAGATAGCGTGAATCCTCGCGCACCACACGAGGCACACCGACTCTGGGCTCGATCGATACCGGCTCGTACACCACACGGCCCTTGTCCGGGTCGTAGCGGACCTCGACATTGCCGATCAGCGGGAAGTCCTTGCGGAAGGGATGGCCGATGAATCCGTAGTCGGTGAGGATGCGGCGCAGGTCCGGATGGCCCTCAAAGACGATGCCGAAGAGATCAAAGGCTTCGCGCTCGAACCAATTCGCCGAGCCCCAGAGCTCGGTCACCGAAGGCACCACCGGCAAGCCGTCGTCTGGCGCGAAGTAGCGCACCCGCAATCGCAGGTTGTTTTCGATCGAGAGCAGGTGCACGACCGCCGCGAAGCGATTGGGAATGCCCTCCGGCCGGGGACGATTGTCCCAGGCGAATCGCCCCGGGCCTTCACCCAGCACGCCGCGACTGAAGCCCTGGTCGGTGACCGACTCGGTTTCCCATTCATCCTGCCCGTAGGACAGGTAGTCGACACCGCAGAGATCGATCAGTTGCTGGAACTTGAAGGCCTTCTCGTCGCGTAGCGCCTTGCAGACCTCAAGCACCCGATCGAGGGCGACCTCGATCGTGTACTGGCCCAGCGCCTCGCGGGCACTGAGGATGGCATCGCCAAATCGGGCCTGGATCTGTTCCAGCAGGGAGGTGGGAGCGTCAGTCATGCGCTTAGCGTGCGATGGTGTTGGTGCGACGAATCTTGGCCTGAAGCTGCAAGATTGCGTAGACCAGTGCTTCCGCCGTGGGCGGGCAGCCTGGGACGTAGATATCGACCGGTACCACGCGATCGCAACCGCGCACCACCGAATAGGAGTAATGGTAGTAGCCGCCGCCGTTGGCGCAGGAACCCATGGAGATGACCCATTTGGGATCGGGCATCTGGTCGTAGACCTTGCGCAGCGCCGGCGCCATCTTGTTGACCAGCGTGCCGGCCACGATCATGACGTCGGACTGCCGCGGGCTCGGGCGGAACACCACGCCGAAGCGATCCAGGTCGAGGCGCGCCGCGCCGGCGTGCATCATTTCCACGGCGCAGCAGGCCAGGCCGAAGGTCATCGGCCACATCGATCCGGTGCGCGCCCAATTGATCAGCAGGTCTGCTGAAGTCACCGCAAACCCGCGCTGAATCAGCGGGTTGTCAGCTTCCGGGCGAAGGATGTCATCCACCGTCCCGACCGGCGTTGGGTTGTGGAAAATGTCGCTGACTACTCCCATTCGAGAGCTCCCTTCTTCCATTCGTAGATGAAACCGACGACCAGCAGACCGAGGAATATGCTCATCGAGGCAATGGCCGGCCAGCCCAGTTCCTCAAGCACCGTGGCCCAGGGAAACAGGAAGGCGATTTCCAGGTCGAAGATGATGAAGAGGATCGCCACCAGGTAGTAGCGCACGTCGAACTTCATGCGCGCGTCTTCGAATGCCTCGAAGCCGCACTCATAAGGCGAGAGCTTTTCACTATCGGGACGACGCGGACCGAGTATCGATCCCAGAGTCAGCAGCGCGATGCCGATGACAGAAGCCACGCCCAGAAACAGGGCAATGGGGAGGTACTGCTGCAGATCCATGCCTGAATCGCTCCCAACTGAAATCGAAGCCCTTGAAGCCGCAACCCGGCTTTGGGCCGGGCTGCAGTTGCGCTGGCACAGCGCAGAAGTTGGTGCCGGCGGACGGACTCGAACCGTCACGGGTTGCCCCACTACCACCTCAAAGTAGCGTGTCTACCAATTCCACCACGTCGGCAATCAAGCTCTGCATTATTGCGGTTTTTCGTCTTCCTTGCTTGCGTTTTCTACCGCGGTTTCGCTTGTTTGCGAGCTGTTCTCTGCCGCGGCCGGCACTTCGCCAGGCGCTTCCGTCGCGGCTGCGGGTGCGGTCGGGACTTCCGTTGCCGCGGCCGGGGCTGCGCCATCGTTGCCGATCGCCGGCACTTCGCTCACTGGAGGCGGCGTGGTCGCATCCGGCAGCTGACCCATGACGCCGAGGTCAGCCTGCGGGTCCTTGGTGATGCCGACCCGGGCTTCGTAGACGCCCATGCCGAGTGCGAGAAGGAAGAAGGCCACGGCCAGCCACTTGGTGGCCTTGGACAGGAAGTTGGCTGAGCCGCGTGCGCCGAAGACGGTGCCTGATGCGCCCGAACCGAAGCCGGAACCGGCCGCTGCACCGGAACCACGCTGGAGCATGATGAAGGCGATCATCGCGATCGTGACCACCAGATACAACACAATAAAGGCGATTTTCATAGATGTGACTCAACCGTCCTGGCTGGCTGCACGGCAGATGGCGGCAAATTCCGAAGGGACCAAGGATGCTCCACCAATCAACCCGCCATCGACATCGGCTTGGGCAAACAGCTCGGCAGCATTGGACCCTTTGACGCTACCGCCGTACAGGATCCGAATAAGACTGGCGAGGATAGCATCGCGTTGCGCGATCGCGCTACGGATCACTGCGTGTACTGCCTGCGCCTGCGCCGGTGAGGCCGTCAAGCCCGTGCCTATGGCCCAAACGGGCTCGTAGGCGATCACGATGCGCTGCAATTCGTTGTTCTCAAGCTGGCTGAGTGCTGAATCCAGTTGTCCGAGCACCACCGATTCGGTAGCGCCGCGCTCGCGCTGCTCCAGGGTTTCTCCCACGCACAGCACCGGGATCAGCCCGGCCGCAAGCGCCCGCTGCAGCTTGGCCTTGACCACCGAATCGTCGTCGCCGAGCAACTGTCGTCGCTCCGAATGGCCGCACAGCACGGCTCGGACGCCGAATTCGAGCAGCATCTGCGCCGAGACTTCGCCGGTGTAGGCGCCATTGTCGTACGCAGCGAGATTCTGAGCGCCCAGCCACAAGGGCGACTCGCCCATGGCTTGCTGGACTTCCTGCAGGTGCACCGCGGCCGGCATGATGCCGACATCGATCGCCGGGTTGTCCGAAGCGATCCGGGTGGCAGCATCCGCCCAGTCACGACTGTCCTGGCGCGACCCGTTCATCTTCCAGTTACCCAAGACCAGTCGTTTGCGCGTGTTCATCGGACCTCCAGCGTGGCTGCCGGACCATAGCGGCCGGGTTTACCCGGATCAAGCTGCAAGCCGAGGCGTGCTGGACACCAGCAGGCTTTTTCCTTGTTTCTTGTGTGCTTGCGCGCCTACAATGACGGGCTAGCTGAAACCCCGACTGTCGCCGTGCATCTTCATCTCTGCGCAGGTCCGTGCGATCTGATCGCCGGTTTCTGGTAGTCCTGCCCGCCCGCTCTGGTCCTGGACCATCCCGGGCGGGTACGCGCGCCTTGCTCGGTCAGTCGGTCTGAGGCAGTCCGTCCGACTGGGCTTGGCGTTTGTCATCTCTCTCAATCAAGGAGTTTCCCATGCCTCTCAATTCCAGCCAGACCGGCGAAATCATCAAGACCCATCAGCGTGGCGCTGCCGACACCGGTTCCCCGGAAGTCCAGGTCGCGCTGCTGACGGCACGCATCGAGCAGCTGATGCACCATTTTGCGGACCACAAGAAAGACCACCACTCTCGTCGCGGCCTGCTCAAGCTGGTCAACCAGCGCCGTCAGCTGCTGGCCTATCTGAAGCGCAAGGATGATGCACGCTACCGCTCCCTGATCGAGAAGCTGGGCCTGCGCCGCTAAGGGCTGCTCCGCATCATTCATATCCACTCAGAGGACACCCCCCAGTGGCGAAGGTCATCAAGCAATTCAAGTACGGCGATCAAACGGTCACCCTGGAAACCGGCGAAATCGCACGACAGGCATCGGCAGCGGTCATGGTCAGCATGGGCGACACCGTGGTCCTGGTCACAGCAGTCGGCGACAAGCGCGCCAAGGAAGGCCGGGATTTCTTCCCGCTGACCATCAACTATCAGGAGAAGTTCTACGCCGGCGGCCGTATCCCGGGTGGCTTCTTCAAGCGCGAAGGTCGCCCGACCGAGCGTGAAACGCTGACGTCGCGACTGATCGATCGCCCGATCCGCCCGCTGTTCCCGGAAGGTTTCCATCACGACGTGCAGGTCATGGCCACCGTGATGTCGATGAATCCGGAAATTGAAGGCGACATCCCGGCCCTGATCGGTGCCTCGGCGGCGCTGGCGCTGTCCGGTCTGCCCTTCGCAGGCCCGATTGCGGCCGCCAAGGTGGGTTACATCGACGGCAAGTACGTGCTCAACCCGACCGCCACCCAGCTCAAGACCTCGCAGCTGGAGCTGGTCGTTGCCGGCACCGAGAAGGCCGTGCAGATGGTGGAATCGGAAGCACAGCTGCTGAGCGAAGAAGTGATGCTCGGCGCCGTGGTCTTCGGTCATCAGCAGATGCAGGTGGTCATCCAGGCCATTCGCGAGCTGGTCGCCGAAGTGGGCGTGCCTGCCTTCGAATGGGTTGCCCCGACCGAAAACACCGCGCTCAACGCAGCCGTGGCCGACATTGCCAATGGCCCGCTGAATGCAGCCTACGACATCCGCGAAAAGCCGGAACGGCGTGCCGCCATTTCCGCTGCCAAGTCGGCAACGCTGGCGGCGCTGGGTGGTGACAAGGCCGTCGAGTCCGGTTGGACCGATGCTCAGGTCGCGCGCAGCTTCGAGAATCTGGAGTACGCACTGGTCCGCAACCGCATCATCGAGGGCCGTCCGCGCATCGATGGCCGCGACTCCTCGACGATCCGCCCGATCAGCGTGCGTTGTGGCCTGTTGCCGCGCACCCACGGTTCGGCGCTGTTCACCCGCGGCGAGACCCAGGCCATCGTGACCGTGACCCTGGGCACCAGTCGCGATTCGCAGGTGATCGATGCAGTCGAAGGTGAGTCCAAGGAAACCTTCATGCTGCACTACAACTTCCCGCCGTATTCGGTGGGCGAGATCAGCTTCATGCTCGCTCCGAAGCGTCGTGAAATCGGCCACGGCCGTCTGGCCAAGCGCGGCGTCGCCGCGGTGATGCCGAAGATGGAAGACTTCCCGTACGTCGTCCGCGTGGTGTCGGAAATCACCGAATCCAACGGCTCCAGCTCGATGGCATCGGTGTGCGGCTCCTCGCTGGCCCTGATGGACGCGGGTGTGCCGATGAAGGCGCCGGTGGCCGGTATCGCCATGGGCCTGATCAAGGAAGGCGACAAGTTTGCCGTGATCAGCGACATTCTCGGCGACGAAGATCACCTCGGTGACATGGACTTCAAGGTGGCCGGTTCCTGGGAAGGCATCACTGCCTTGCAGATGGACATCAAGATCGACGGCATTACCGAAGAGATCATGAAGGCGGCGCTGACCCAGGCTCGCGATGGTCGTCGCCACATCCTCGGCGAAATGGCCAAGGTGCTGGATACGCCGCGTTCGGAGATGAGCACCTACGCTCCGCGCCTGTTCACGATGAAGATTCATCCGGACAAGATTCGCGACGTCATCGGCAAGGGTGGTGTCACCATCCGCGCGATCACCGAAGAGACCGGCGCCATCATCGATATCGCCGATGACGGCACGATCACCATTGCTTCCAACAACCAGATCGCCGCCGATGCCGCCCGCAAGCGCATCGAGCAGATCACGGCCGATGTCGAACCGGGTCGGATCTACGAAGGCAAGGTCGTCAAGCTGATGGATTTCGGCGCTTTCGTGACCATCCTGCCGGGCCGCGATGGTCTGGTGCACGTGTCGCAGATCTCCAACGAGCGCGTCGAGAAAGTCGGCGACAAGCTCAAGGAAGGCGATGTGGTGCGCGTCAAGGTGCTGGAAGTCGACAAGCAGGGCCGTATCCGCCTGTCGATCAAGGCCGTGTTCGAGGATGAGCAGGCAGCGCAGCAGCAGCCCGCCTGAGCTTCACTCGGCATGTAGTCCACAGCGGGCCCTTCGGGGCCCGTTGTCGTTTCTGGAGCGCGCTTGCGCGTGTGCCTTGGTAGGAGCGCCCTTGCGGCGCGACCGCAGGCTGAGTCTGTCCGCCAGACTGAGAAAGAGCACTGGTCCGCAAAGGCCGCAAAGGACGCAAAGAACGGCGGTGGCAAAGGCGTCCAGGCAAGTCTGGATCCATATGGAGCCGAGCTCTTGTGGGTTCGGACTCGTCCGGACGCTTTTCCCTCATGTTGCCCTGGCGCGCCAACTTGAGTCAGTGCCCCGGACTGCTGTAGTCCTGAGCTGCAGGTGAAGACGAGGCCACCATACGAGCGCGTCTTCAAGGCTGCGCCTGCTAGCATCCGGCCATCTTCACGCTGGAGCACAACCGTGACCGACCCCAAAGCCGCATGGATGCCAGATTGGCAAGCCATGCAACAGCAGTTCTTTTCAGCATGGACCGACGCCGCGCGCGCCAGCGCAGCGCCATCGAACCCCGTGCAGGAGGGCTTCGAAGCCTGGAGCAGACTCTTCAGCGCCGGCAACTCCGGTAATGATGTGCTCGACAAGATGGTTGGTGGCGCTAAACAGTTCGCCGAGTTCATGCAGGGGGCGATCGGTCAGATGGCTACTTCCCGTCCGGACATGACCACGCCTGGCGCTATCCGCGAGGCGCTGGAAAAGGCCATGGGCGGCATGGGTCTGGACAAGAATCCGGTATTGGATGCGCTGCGTGGGCTGAACAGCGAAGGGGCCAAGGGTTTCGAGGATCTGTTCCGCGATTATCTGAAGGCCGTGAAGCCGATCGAAGACAATGCCCGCGGCATGCTGTCGCTGCCGGCTTTCGGCATGAATCGCGAGTCGCAGGAGCGCCGGCAGGCGCTGGCGCGTGCATTGGCCGACTACCAGGACCAGAACACCCGTTACAACACGCTGATGTTCAAGGCCAGTCGCTTGGGTCTGGACAAGTTCGAGTCGAAGCTGGAAGAGCGCAGCGAGCCGGGTCGCGAGATCACCAGCATGCGCGGTCTCTACGACGTCTTTGTCGATGCCGCTGAAGAAGGCTACGCCGAGGTCGCGTTGTCGGATGAATTCCGCGAGGTCTATGGCGAACTGGTCAATTCGCAGATGCGGGTGCGCCAACTGATTCAGGGTGAGGTCGAGCGCAGCACCGCCAGTCTGGGTATGCCGGGCCGCAGCGAACTTGATACGGTACACCAACGCTTGCATGAGCTGCGCCGGCGCGTTGCCGAACTGGAGGAAAGACTGGCGCAGTCGAACGCCGATGCGGCTGCCGTTGCAACGCCGATTCCGGTCGAGGCCGAGCCGGTCGACGCCGCCACGAGCAAGGTGGCGCCGAAGTCCAAAGCCGCTGCAGCTACTCGTACACCCAAGGTGGAGAAGCCCAAGGCGGCCAGAATCCAGGCGGGAACCAAGCCAAAGCCGGAAGCAAAGCCCGAAGCGAAGCCCAAGGCAGCGTCCAAGCCCAAGACCGCTCAGGCCAAAACGGCCAAGTCTTCCACCCGTCGTAGCCGGAGCTGATCACCATGGGACCCTTGCGTATTGATCCTAAAGCCGCGCTTGATGAAGTTGCCCGCTACAGCCAGAAGCTGACCGCCGCCACCCAGGTGCTGCGCGAGGTCGATGATGTCGAGTACGGTGCCACCGAAAAAGAAGTCATCTACCGCGAAGACAAGCTGGTGCTGTACCGCTTCAAGGGCGACAAGAAGCCCACCGCGAAGACTCCGACGCTGATCGTCTATGCGCTGGTCAACCGGCCCTTCATGACCGACCTGCAGGAAGATCGCTCGCTGGTGCGCAACCTGCTTGCGCTCGGGGAGGATGTCTATCTGATCGACTGGGGCTATCCCGACGCGGCCGATCGCTACATCGGTCTGGACGACTACATCAATGGCTACATCCGCCGCTGCGTGGATGTCGTAGCTCGCCGTCACGCGCTGAAGGCGATCAACATCCTCGGCGTGTGCCAGGGCGGTGCCTTCTCGCTGTGTTTTGCCGCGATCTACCCGGAGAAGGTCAAGAACCTGATCACCATGGTCACACCGGTGGATTTTCACACGCCCGACAACATGCTCTCGCACTGGACCCAGGGCATGGATATCGACCTGTTCGTCGACACCCTGGGTAATGTTCCCGGCGATCTGATGAACTGGTGTTACCTCACGCTCAAGCCCTTCCGGCTGAACCATCAGAAGTACATCGGCCTGGTGGACATACTCGATGACCGGCACGAAGTCGAGAACTTCCTGCGCATGGAGAAGTGGATCTTCGATTCGCCGGATCAGGCCGGTCAGGCCTTCCGTGAGTTCATCCGCGATTTCTACCAAGGCAACAAGCTGATGGAGGGCGGGCTCAAGATCGGCGACAAGGACGTCGATCTGAAGAACATCACCATGCCGGTGCTGAACATCTACGCCGAGCAGGACCATCTGGTGCCGCCCAGCGCGTCCATACCGATGAAAGACAAGGTCGGCACCAAGGACTACACCGTGCTGGCCTTCAAGGGTGGGCATATCGGCATCTATGTGTCCGGTCGCGCTCAGCGGGAAGTGGCGCCGACCATTCACGGCTGGCTGGCCAAGCGCTGATCGGCCGGGACTCGGGACTCGGGACTCGGGACTCGGGACTCGGGACTCGGGACTCGCGTGGCTCCGGTAGGGTCTGTTCAATGCTCATGTAGGTGACGTAGCGCGCGAACGCGCGCTACGTGACACAGCGGGACCGTTTTCGGCCTCGGCGCCGGTACCCAGCGGGGCTGGGCTGACTGCAGGGCCGGCGCAAACTACCTCCGGTTCCTTGGATGCGCGAACGCTGATGGCCAATCGCAAGAAAAGAACAACATCCGCAGTGGCGCCGGTGAAGCCGGCGCCGAACTCCCGACGCTGGCGCCGCTGGCTGTGGTTTGTGCTGTTGTCACCCATCCTGTTGAGTCTGCTTCTGGTGCTGGTCTTCCGCTTCGTCGCGCCGCCGATCACCGGTGTCATGGCGCAGCGCATCCTCGAAGCGCGCAGCGCCGGGAATGCCGATTTCCGTATCGACTACCAGTGGTGCCCGCTGGAGTCATTCGGGCCGTACCTGCCGGTGGCCGCCATCGCGTCGGAGGACCAGCGCTTCCTCGATCACCACGGATTCGACACGGTCGAGATCAGGAAAGCGCTCGATGCCGCCGAAGACGGTGAGCGCATGCGCGGTGCCAGCACGATTTCCCAGCAGGTCGCCAAGAATCTGTTTCTCTGGACCGGACGCAGCTGGGTGCGCAAGGGCTTGGAGGTCTATTTCACCGCTTTGCTGGAACTTGTCTGGCCCAAGCGTCGTCTGTTGGAGACCTATCTCAATATTGCCGAGACCGGCGATGGCATGTTCGGATTCTGCGTGGCCTGCGAGCGTCGTTTCGGACGGCCGTGTTCTTCCCTGGCGCCTTACCAACTGGCACTCATGGTGGCCACATTGCCAGATCCACGTCGGCGTCGCGCCGATCAGCCCACGCCCTATCTGCACCAGCGCGCGAGTTGGATCGTGCGACAGATGGATCAGCTCGGCGGGCCCTATCTGCTTCAGCAACTGGAAGGGAAGGCCGAGCCGGCGGGTCCCTGAACGCTGGCGCCTGTCGCCTCTGAGGGCATCTGCTGGCAGGGTTCGCAGATGACGGAGTTGACTCCCAGTCTGGCAGCCATGCACCTGATTTCCGCGCGCGGCGGCGGTAGTGCCCGTTTCGCCCGCGACCTGGCGCAAGGCCGTGAGCATGGCTTACTGCACCTGGGCGATGAGCTGGCGGTGGTCGAAGCTGCGGGCACGCCGGCGCAATTCTTCCCCTATCAATTGCCAGACTCTGCGGATGCGGCGAACTGGCTGCAATCGATATTGCTGGCCCACGGCAGCGATCTCCTGCATGTGCATTTCATGCAGCGCCTCACCTTGGAATTGCTGGAACAATGGCACCCGCTGGGTCGACCCTGGTTGCTCAGTGTGCACGATCTTGGCTTTCTCGCAGAGCACGCGTTCGCGCAGGATCAGGTCGAACCCGAGGCCGATGCCGATTGGCTGCGACGCTGGCGCGCGGTCATGGTCAGCGCCGCCGCCATCACCGTGCCTTCCGCCTATCTGGCCGGGGTATTCCATCGGCATTTTCCCGATCTGCCGGTGCGTATTGTTCCGCCGGGCATCGCCGTCGAAGAGCTTCCGCTGCCAGCGGATCGAGGCCTTCGCACCATCGCGGTGGTCGGCGCGTTGGGCCCGCACAAGGGCAAGCAGAGGCTGCTGCGCTGGTTGCAGCAGGCCGATGCCCAGCGCTATCGCTGGGTACTGATCGGCTACACCGACGAGCAACTGCATCCTGGCCACATCGCCGATGGCCGGCTCTGGGTGCATGGTCCATTTCTGCCACAGCAGACCACACATTGGCTGCAGCACTACGAGGTCGATCTGGTGCTGTTCCCCAATCGTCTGGCCGAGAGTTTCAGCTACGCCCTGTCTGACGTGTGGGCGGCCGCGGTGCCGGTTCTGGTGCCCGATGCCGGCGCTCTCGGCGAGCGTGTCCGCGCCCACGGCGGTGGTGCCGTGCTGAGCCACCCGGACCGGCCCGAGTCGGTGCTGGCCGCCCTGCACGATCTGGCCGACGGAAAGCAGCTCAGCCTGTGGCGAGAGCAGATTGTCGCGAATCGGGCAGAGATGGTGCCCACCCAGTCAGCCATGGAGATGGCCATGAACCAGATCTACGAGCAGCAGACGCAAGCCCAGTCATCGTCGATGGCCCGGGCTGCGGCCATCGCCCACCTGCAGCCCTATTTGCGCACGCAACTGGACGATGTCGTGTTTCGCGCCGAGAACATACGCCTGGCTCGCGACTACGCTCAGGTGCGCGACTGGGCCGAGAAGCTCGAAGCCGACGTTATTCGCTTGCAGCATGATCTGGTCGCGCTGGGTGGGGTGCGGGCCGAACTGGATCAGGCTCTGCAGCTGCGCGACGCAGATATTGCCGCCCTGCAGGCTCGCAATCTCGCGGTGGAGCGCGATGCGGCCGAGCTGCAACAGCGTAATGGCGAGGTCGAAGCCCGCTCTGCGATGCAGATTCGCATCGCCCAGGCCGAAGCCGCGGAACTTCAGGCCCGTGCCGACCATCTCAGCCGGCAACTCGATACGCAACAGGTGCAGACGCAGTTGCTGATCGGATTGTCCACCGCCCAAGCAGGGGAATTGACCGTAATGCATCAACGCATTAGCGCATTATCGAGCGAGCTGGAGGGTCTGCGGATCAAGGCTGCACGCTACGACCGAGTGCTGGCCTGGCTGCCGAACTGGAGCAAGATGCTGGCGCGACAGGCGCGCGCCTGGCTGAAGCCGGCAGGGTTTCGCCGGAGGTCCGCATGAATACGATCAAGGCCATCGATGTCTGTATCGTTTGTTATCGCAGCGATGTCACTCAGCTGCAGCGCCTGCTGCAGAGCATTCGTGAGGCCGCACCCGGTGTGGCTCGGCACGTGTCAATCTGGGACAACAGTGTCGATGAGGAGGCCAGCGCGGCCATCCGCACGACGCTACAGGCCTTTGCCGAGGACTTCAGTTCGCTGCGCTGCGAAGTCAGTGAGGGCAATCTTGGATTCGGGCAGGGCAACAACGCGCTGGCTCGGCAGGCGCGCAGCCCCTGGCTGTTGCTGCTGAATCCGGATACTGCACTCTTGCCCGGATCGCTCGAACGCATCCTGGCCCAGGCTGCCAGCGACGAGAACGCTGCCGCGTGGGAATTTCGCCAGCGACCGTATGAACACCCGAAGAACTATCACCCGGTGACGCTGGAAACCGAGTGGGTCAGTGGCGCCGCGGTACTGCTGAGGCGTCGGGCTTTCGAACAGGTCGGCGGCTTCGATCCGAATCTTTTTCTCTATGGCGAAGACGTGGATCTGTCCTGGCGCCTGCGCGCGGCGGGCTGGAAGCTGCGTTACCTGGCGCAGGCTTGCGTGATTCATGACAGCTATCGCTACGCCGGCGAGGTCAAGCCTCAGCAACTGGCGGGCAGCACGCTGGCGAATCTGCTGCTGCGGGCGCGCTACGGCAGTTGGCGCGATCTCCTTATGGGCTACCGCCTGTTGTGGCGCGAGATTGGCGTACCCCAGGCCTTTGCAGGGCGTCGCCGCGCATTGCTGCGCAATCTATGGCGCAGCTTGCGGCTGTTGCCGCATTTTCGAGGCAGCCGGGTCCAGCCCAACGCGCATTTCCAGCCGCGCTTTGCCGCCTGGGATTTCGAACTGCGTCGCAAGGGTGCCTTTTTCACCGCGCCCGAGCACGATCAGCAGCCGCTGGTGTCTATCCTCATACGCACCCACCGCCGTCCTGAATGGCTGCGCGAGGCCTTGCTCTCGGTGGAGCGGCAGACCTGGCCTCATATCGAAATCATCGTCGTCGAAGATGGCCCTGACCTCGCTCGGCGCATGATCGACATCGAATTCGCGCACCTGGCGCCGCGGCTGAAGTACCACGCCACCGGCACCTCGGTGGGTCGCGCCCGGGCCGGCAATCTGGCGCTGGCGATGGCCAGCGGCGAGTGGTTCAACTTCCTCGATGACGATGATCTGCTGTACGCCGATCACGTCGAGAATCTGCTGTCGGTGGCGCTGGCCGAGCAGGTGCCAGGCGTCTACGGAATCGCCTGGGAAGTGCCGACCGAAGTCGAGTCCGGAGCGCCGCTGCGATATCGCGAAACCGACTGGTTGCTGCGCTTCCAGATGCCGTTCAACCACGCCACGCTGTGGCTGGAGAACTTCATGCCGATCCAGACGGTGCTCTTCCATCGCCGTCTGTACGAGCGACATGGCGGCTTCGATGTGGAGATGGACCAGCTCGAAGACTGGAACTTGTGGACGCGCTACACGCTGGAGGATCGCTTCGTGCTGGTCGACAAGACCACGTCACTGTACCGGGTGCCGGCCCGCAGCGAGGTGGCGATCCAGCGCCAGGAGGCCCTGGATCAGGCCTACCGAGCAGCTCGGGAGCGCCAGCAGGCGATGCGAGCAGCGCTGTCGCCCGCGCTGATCATCGAAGAAGTGCGCAGCTCGCACACCTTGAACCAGACACCGACCACCGCGCATCTGGCGCGGCGGCTGGCGGAGCGCTTCATACCCGGTCGATTGCTGGTCAACTGGCTGTTGCGGCGCCGCCGGGCCGTCTGATCAGCCTGCCTCGACGGCAGGCTTGCACTGAGGCAGGATCAACAAGGGACTGGATTGGACTCTGTGCATGCGCACCATTCGTGGCTATATCGATGCAGAACTCGCGGCGGATCAGGAGCTTGCGCTGGGCGAGGATCTGTCCAACCACATCACGCGCGTGCTGCGCCTGCGGGTGGGCGATCGGCTGCAGCTCTTCGACGGGAGAGGACGGGAATTTGCGGCCGAACTGATCGCGGCCGAGCGCAAGCGCGCGCAAGTGCGGGTGGGCACGGAACTGGCTGCGTTGGCGGATTCGCCCTTGCAGCTGACCCTGGCACAGGGCCTGTGTCGCGGCGAGAAGATGGATCTGGTCCTGCAGAAGGCGACCGAACTCGGCGTGCAGCGGGTGCAGCCTCTGCAGACCGAGCGCACCGAGGTCAAGCTCGATGCCGAACGCGAAGCCCGGAGGATGGCGCACTGGCGGCAGGTGCTGATTTCCGCCTGCGAACAATCGGGCAGGGCGCGAGTGCCGGAGTTGGCCGCGCCCATGGCCTTGCCATCATGGCTGGCCGAGCTGCTGGCCGATGCGCCGGCTGCAGACGCCGGTTCGGTGCGCCTGATGCTCGATCCGGAGGGCGATGTGGTCCTGCGGGATCTGCCGCAAGCGACTCGGGCGCTGCTGGCGGTTGGGCCGGAAGGCGGCTTCAGCGAGCACGAGGGCGATATGCTGCAGCGCGCCGGCTTTACCCGACTGCGCCTGGGACCGCGTGTGCTGCGCACGGAAACCGCCGGCCTGGCGGCCATCGCCGCCTTGCAGTCGCACTGGGGCGATTTCTGATTAGGGGCTCTGTCGCAGAACCCTGCATCGGCTAGAGTTCGGGGCTTCCCGCCGCTTGCCTCTGGGCTCGATGCCTCTTTCCATACCACACGAGATTGCGGCAGCTGGTTACCGCTTCCGGCATGACCCGACGTTGTTGAGTCGCACGCTTGCCACCGCGCCGACGTACAGTACCGCGCTGGCCGCGGAGCTGTGCGAGACGCCGGTGCGGGTCGCCGTGGCCGAGGCCGCTCCGATCTACGATCTGGAACTGGCTCAGTTCGGGGCCTACCGGTATGACGCGGAGATGTCGCGTTTTGCGGTGCTTCGCGAGGCCGATTCGCCCTCGCTGATGCACGAGGCCCTGGAAGGACCGGTGCTGCTGCATGCGCTGGCCCATCAAGGGATCTACGTCATGCACGCCAGTGCCCTGAGGTGCGAGGACGGCAGGGCATTGCTGTTCTGTGCGCCCAGTGGCGTGGGCAAGTCCACCTTTGCCCGCAGCGCGCAAACGCTGGGTTGGCGACGGCTGTCCGATGATCTGCTGCCCATCCGGCGCTTGCCGGAGGGTGAAGTGCAGGCGCTGCCGCATCTACACCAGCCCAAGCTCTCGCTCGCCGAGCAATATCCAGCCGAGGCACCGCTGGCCCTGCCGCTGGCAGCCTTCGTTGAGCTGCGACGGGGTGCCGCGGCCGGGATTCGGCCTCTGCGCGGCGCCGAAGTGCTGGCGCGCGTATTGCGGCACACTGTCGCCACCCGGATCTATGCCAGCGCTGGCCTGGCGGCGCATCTGGACTTCTGTGCCCAGTTGGCTGCGGCGGCAGACCGGGGGCAACTGCTGGTCGCCGAACTCACGGTCGCCGAGCGACCGCAGGACATCGCGGGCGCGGTACGCGAGGCTCTGGAGCTGCTGCAATCGACTCTTGGCTGAACAGATCTGTGCAACCCTTGATGCGCCTTCCACACAATTGGTACTATTTTAGTCCTGTATGAATCACCGCAGGCTGAAGCTCCTTGTTCCGACTCTCCAAACTGGCCGACTACGCCACCGTGCTGATGGCCTGTCTGGCCGATGAAGAAGGCCGCTTGCTCAGTGCCCAGGCCTTGGCCGAGCGCACCCGGCTGGAGTCGCCGACGGTCTCCAAGTTGTTGAAACAATTGGCCCAGGTGGGGCTGGTGCAATCCACCCGAGGCGCCGCCGGCGGCTACCGCCTGGCACGGCCCGCGAATGAGATCAGCATTGCGGACATCATTACGGCCATCGAGGGTCCGCTTGGGATGACCGAGTGCAGTATTCACCACGGCATGTGCGGTCGTGAGAACTTTTGCACCGTATCGAGCAATCTGCGCAAGATCAGCGCTGCAGTCGAAAGTGCGCTCCGCGAGGTCACGCTGGTCGACATGGCAGCACCCAGTCGGCAATGGCAGCCCAAGGTCAGCGTCGAGCGGCTGACGAGCGTCACCGTATGACTTCGCCGCGCGGACGGGGAAAAACAGCGGGAGGCGAAGGACGCGAAGGAACAGCAGAAAGGACGCCAACAAGGCTGTCATGAAAATTCGGAAGAACATCGAAGTCGAGTGCATGCCGTCGAGTGCAGTCACGGCCGGTCAGAACGTTGAAGCGCCTGCGTTGCACGAGATATCAGGGAGTGGGTTATGAGCAGTACCGAAGTGATGGACAAGCCGGTTTCCGCAGGGATGGCGGCCGTCGATGAGGCGGTGCGTAAATCCTACGAGCATGGCTTCATCACCGATATCGAGAGTGACATCTTCGCGCCGGGTCTCAATGAAGACGTGGTGCGCAGGATCTCGGCCAAGAAGGAAGAGCCGGAGTGGATGACCGAGTGGCGTCTGGCTGCCTACCGCCATTGGCTGACGATGACCCCGCCATCCTGGGCGCGACTGAAGATCGAGCCCATCGATTTTCAGGCGGTCAGCTATTTCGCCTCGCCGAAGAAGAATCAGCCCAAATCGCTGGACGAGGTCGATCCCAAGCTGCTTGAGACCTTCGACAAGCTGGGCGTGCCGCTGCACGAGCGCGCGCGGCTGGCCGGTGTGGCCGTGGATGCGGTGTTTGATTCCGTCTCGGTAGGCACCACTTTCAAGAAGGAACTGAATGCTGCAGGCGTGATCTTCTGCTCCTTTTCCGAGGCCGTGCGTGAGCATCCCGAACTGGTTCGCCAGTATCTGGGGACGGTGGTGCCGACTTCCGACAACTACTTCGCGGCGCTGAACTCGGCCGTGTTTTCCGATGGCAGCTTCGTGTTCGTGCCCAAGGGCGTGCGCTGTCCGATGGAGCTCAGCACCTATTTCCGCATCAACGCCCGTGATACCGGGCAGTTCGAGCGCACCCTGATCGTGGTCGAGGAGGGTGCCGAAGTCAGTTATCTGGAAGGTTGCACCGCGCCCATGCGCGATGAAAACCAGTTGCATGCGGCCGTCGTCGAACTGGTCGCGCTGGCCGACGGCAAGATCAAGTATTCGACCGTGCAGAACTGGTATCCGGGCGACGAGAACGGCAAGGGCGGCATTTACAATTTCGTGACCAAGCGCGGTGATTGCCGTGGCGATCGCAGCAAGATCAGCTGGACCCAGGTCGAGACCGGTTCGGCCATCACCTGGAAGTACCCGAGTTGCGTGCTGCGTGGAGACGATTCGGTCGGCGAATTCTATTCAGTGGCGCTGACCAATCATCGCCAGCAGGCCGATACCGGCACCAAGATGATCCACATCGGCGCCCGCACCAAGAGCAAGATCATCAGCAAGGGCATCTCTGCCGGGCGCGGTCAGAACACCTATCGCGGACTGGTCAAGGTCGAGAAGAATGCCGACGGCGCGCGCAATTTCACCCAGTGCGACAGTTTGCTGATCGGCAAGCAATGCGGCGCACACACCTTTCCGTACATCGAGGTCAAACATCCGGGCGCCATCGTCGAGCACGAGGCCACCACTTCGAAGATCTCCGACGACCAGCTGTTCTACTGCCTGTCGCGCGGCATCAGCCAGGAGGATGCGGTGTCGCTGATCGTCGATGGCTTCTGCAAGCAGGTGTTCAAGGAACTGCCGATGGAATTTGCGGTGGAAGCCAAGAAGCTGCTGGAAGTGAGTCTGGAAGGGGCGGTGGGCTAGACCCTGGTGTCACGTAGCTCGCGTTTCGAGCAGCACGACCTTCCGAGTGGCGAGTTTTGTAGGTCACGTTGGCCGCAGGGCTACGTGACGATTGCGGATGCAGCTGCATCCAGGACACAAGAATGATGGGTACAACAGCAATGCTCGAAATCAACAACCTGCACGCCAAAGTCGCGGGCAAGACCATCCTCAAGGGACTCTCGCTCAGCGTCAAACCGGGCGAAGTGCACGCCATCATGGGGCCGAACGGCGCCGGTAAATCGACGCTGGGCAATGTGCTGGCCGGCCGCGAAGGCTATGAGGTGACCGAGGGCAGCGTCAGCTATCTGGGCGAGGATCTGCTGGGCTTGCCGGCCGAGGAACGCGCCGCCAAGGGCGTGTTCCTGGCATTCCAGTACCCCGTGGAGATTCCCGGCGTCAACAACACCTATTTCCTGCGCACCGCCTTGAACGCGCAGCGGCGCTATCGCGGCGAGCCGGAGCTGGATTCCATGCAGTTCCTCAAGCTCACGCGCGAGAAGCTCAAGGTGCTGTCGATCTCCGATGAACTGCTGACGCGGGCAGTCAACGAGGGCTTCTCCGGCGGCGAAAAGAAGCGCAACGAGATCTTCCAGATGGCCATGCTGGAGCCGCGTCTGGCCATCCTCGACGAGACCGATTCGGGCCTGGATATCGATGCTCTGAAAACCGTGGCCGAAGGCGTCAATCGTCTGCGTTCGCCCGATCGTGGTTTCATCGTGATCACCCATTACCAGCGCCTGCTCGATTACATCGTGCCGGATTTCGTGCATGTACTGGCCGATGGTCAGATCGTCGAGAGCGGCGACAAGTCGCTGGCCCTGCAGCTGGAAGAGCATGGCTACAACTGGATCAAGGAGCGCGAGCTCGGAGCGGCTGCATGAGCGACGCCCTGGCCGAACGCCTGCTTGCGGCGCTGCCGGAGTCTTCCGAGCCCGCTGCCGTTGAAGCACGACGCCGATTCGTGGCCGCAGGTCTGCCCACGCCCAAGACGGAGTCCTGGCGCTACAGCTCGCTGCGCGCCCTGCAGACGCTGAATCCGGTCGCTGGCCATGCTGCAGCCATGGCTGCGCCCGAACTGGCGGGCCTCGGCGGAACCCTGGCAACGCTGACGGCGGGCGACTGGGTGTTGATTTCTGACGTGCCACAAGGCGTTTCGCTTTCCGCGGGAGCGAGCTCGCGTCGCAAGCCAGCCCCTGTAGGAGCGACCTTGCGTCGCGACCTCGCGGCTGCGGTCACCGCGGACGCCCGGTCCGAAGATGGCGGTCGCGATACGAGGTCGCTCCTACCAGGAAGCACGGCGGCAGATGCCTTCCGCCTGCTCAACGAAGCGGGTTTGCCGGCAAGTCTGCAGATCGAGGTTGATGGACCTGTCGCTGGCATCTGGCGGCTGGCTCTGCAACACGACGCGCTGGGACTGTCGCAAACGCGCATCCGGCTCAAGCTGCACAAGAACGCGGCGATCACCCTGGTCGAACACTGGTTTGGCGGCGACGAGGCGGTTGGGCTCAGCAATGTGGTGTTCGACATCGAGTTGGAAGCGGGGGCTCAACTGACGCTGATTCGCCTTCAGGACATGGGTGCCAAGGCCCAAGCCGTGCAGCAGACCCAGATCCGCTGTGCAGATGGAGCGCAGGTATCGCTGGTGGTGCTGGAACTGGGCGGCCTGTGGTCGCGACATGATCTCAAGCTGCAGCTGGCGGCTGCCGGCGCCACCGTCCATGTCCACGGATTGGTCGCGCTGCAGGGACGACAGCACCATGACACCCAGCTGGCGCTGACCCATGCGGCAGGCGCTGCGCGGTCGGAGACTGTGTGGAAGGCGATCGCCAATGCGCGTTCGCGCTCGGTCTTCGATGGTCTGATCACGGTTGCGCCGGGCGCCGACCAGACTGAAGCGCATCTGAAGACGGCGAATCTGCTGTTGTCCGCGCATGCCGAGATCGACACCAAGCCGGAACTGGTGATCGAGGCCGACGAAGTGGTGTGCTCGCACGGTGCCACCGTGGGCCAGCTCGACGATCGCGCGTTGTTCTATCTGCGTTCGCGCGGCATACCGATGGCGCTGGCGCGCCAGATGCTGACGCTGGCTTTTGGCGGAGAGGTGCTGTCCGCCGTGGCTGATGAGACGCTGCGCGCGGCCTTGGCCGAGCGCGTGGCGGTGCATTTGCCGCAGGGGCTGGTGGATTGATCGATGAGGGTGCGTGCAAGTCGCGGCTGAAGCTGCTCTCACCAAGCATGCCGCAAGTGCTTGAATCAAAAACATTTTCCGCAAAGGACGCAAAGGACGCAAAGTAGAGCGAATCAATGATGTCAGCTGGCGATATCGCCATAGATCGCGCTCAGCCGGCCGACCTCTGAAATCTTCGCGTCCTTTGCGTCCTTTGCGGACAAAAAATGCAGTCCCGAGGACCGCCCCCGGTTTGACGCGCGAACAAGCGCACCGCCAGGGCCGACTGGGGCTCTCAGAAGTGCTCGGCGCCCAAGGCGCGGCCACGACTGCCACTCAAGCTGGAAGCAGATAATCCGATGACCATTGAAGCACTGCGTGACGACTTTCCCATCCTGCGCCGGGAAATCCACGGCAAGCCGTTGATCTATTTCGATAACGCCAACACGGCACAGAAGCCGTCGGTGGTCATCGAGGCGGTAGCCAGCTTCTACAGGCAACACAATGCCAATGTGGCGCGCGCCGTGCATACGCTGAGCGAGGAAGCAACCACGTTGTACGAGCAGTCGCGCGAGCGTATCGCCGGCTTCATCGGTGCTTCTTCCGCGCAGGATGTGGTGCTGACCAGTGGCACCACGATGGCGATCAATCTGGTTGCGCACTCCTGGCTGGCGCCGCGCCTGAAGGCCGGCGACGAGGTGGTCGTCAGTCAGATGGAACATCACGCCAATATCGTGCCCTGGCAGCTGCTGTGCGAGCGCAGCGGTGCCGTGCTGCGGGTGGCGCCCATCCACGACGATGGCTCGCTCGATCTGGAGGCCCTCTACGGCTTGCTCAACGAGCGCACGCAGCTGGTTGCGTTGGTGCATGTGTCGAATGTGCTGGGTACGGTCAACCCGATTGCAGCCATCGCCGAGCACACCCGCACCCGTGGCATCGCGCTGCTGGTGGATGGTTCGCAGGCGCTGCCGCACATGCAGGTCAACGTGTCCGAACTGGGCTGCGATTTCTATGTCTTCACCGGCCACAAGCTGTTCGGGCCCACCGGTACCGGCGCGCTGTGGGCCCGTCGGGAGCTGCTGGAAGCGATGCCGCCGTGGATCGGTGGTGGGGAAATGATCGAGTCGGTCAGTTTTGATGGCACCGTCTACGCGCCACCACCGCGCCGTTTCGAGGCGGGCACGCCGAATATTGCCGGATTTGTCGGCCTGGCTGCGGCCATCGAATATCTGCAGGCTCAGGATCTGGCAGCCCTGGCCGCACACGAACAGGCGCTGGGTGAGCGTCTGCGCGACGGTCTTGCGGCGGTCCCCGGGCTACGTTTCATCGGCAGCGCGCCGGATCGGGTGGCGGTGGCTAGTTTTGTGATCGACGGCGCGCACGCCACGGATCTGGCAGTGCTGCTGGATCTGGAGGGTGTGGCCGTGCGTTCGGGCCAGCATTGCGCGCATCCGCTGATGCAGCGTTTTGGCGTCAATGCCACCTTGCGGGCTTCGCTGGCTTTCTATAACACCGCTGACGAGGTCGACCGCTTTCTGGTGGCGCTGGACAAGGCTTGCGGCATGCTCGGCTGAATCGGGACCTGCCGGATCGGCCCAAGTTCCTTGGGTGCGGTCGGTCGGGTCTGTTAACCTACGCGGCTCTGTCGATCGAACCCGGAATAGCGCTCATGGCCAAGCCTGCTGTCAACATCGCGATCGCGGCAGCGCGCCGGGCGGGCACGGTCATCCAGCGCAGCATCCATCGCGCCGATGCCATCGCCGTGACCGAGAAGAGCCAGTACGACTTCGTCACCGAAGCCGACAAGCTGGCCGAAATCGAGATCATCAAGGAAATCCGCAAGTCCTATCCCGATCATGCGATCTGGGGAGAGGAGTCGGGTCGCCTGGGGAATTCGCGCTACGTCTGGGTCATTGATCCCATCGATGGCACCAGCAACTTCATGCGCGGATTTCCGCACTGCTCGGTCTCCATTGCCCTGATGGAAGACGGCGTGATCCAGCATGGTGTGATCTACGATCCGGTCCGCGACGAGATTTTCCACGCCAGCAAGGGCAGCGGCGCCTATCTCAACGACCGGCGCATCCGCGTCAGTCCGCGCCAGGGTATGCCCGGTGCCCTGATTGCGACCGGCTTCCCTTTTCGGCAACGTGCCCGCTTTGCCACCCAGATGCGCATGGTCAAGGCCTTGCTGGAAGACGCCGAAGACCTCCGCCGCACCGGTTCGGCCGCGCTCGATCTGGCCTATGTGGCCTGCGGACGGCTCGACGGCTACTTCGAGTACGGTTTGATGCCCTGGGACATGGCGGCTGGCGCCTTGCTGGTGCGTGAGGCCGGTGGTGTGGTGCTGGATTTCGAAGGCGAAGAGAACTGGTTCGACAGTGGCAATCTGATTGCCGGCAGTCTCAAGGTGGCAGCGGCTATGGTTGCGCGCATCAAACCGATCGCAGCCCGCCACAAGCGGACGCTGTCCGAGATTCCGGCGGGTCAGAGCGCGGACTGAGCGCTGGCAGCTGCGGGCGGCTTTGGGCCGCACGATCGTTTTGCGCCGGGAATACAGCGGGCCGCAAAGGACGCGAAGGAAAGGCAGAAAGGTCGCGAAGAAGAGCCGATTTGGGGTTGGGCCCTTTTGGGCTGATCGTGCTCCTCAGGAAACCCTGGCGTCATCGCGGCCACCTGTGACCATGAACTACAAGCTTCGCTCGTAGGAGCGCCCTTGCGGCGCGACCGCTGCTGCGGACGTGCTGTCGGCCGGTCGCGACGCGAGGTCGCTCCACGCAGCAATGAACCCATATCGTAGGTTATTGGTGCGTCATTGCGAGGAGCGCAGCGACGAAGCAATCCAGGGTAGCGCCGCACATCCCTGGATTGCTTCGCTACGCCGTCCATGAACCCATATCGTACCTTGTTGATTTGCTGTTGTAGGTCACGTTGCTCGCGTGGCGAGCTACGTGACGCAACTTGATGTCACGTAGTCCGCTGACGCGGACAACATGACCTACGACGGCGGGTTCATGGCCCGTGGGAAGTTTCAGGCCGGAACAGGTGGCTCGCAATGACGCACCAATGATTTGGCCTACATTCCACGTAATGGTGCCGTCTGCGCGGCTTCGGCTTCCTTTTCCTTGCGATAGGGATCGATGCGTTCGCGGACGATCCAGCCGGCCTGCGAGAACGCATCCAGCGCCTGCGGCGATACGCTGCCGGTCACCAGGACACGATTGCGCTTGCCGATCAAGTCGTCGCGCCACACGAATTGTGCGATTTCCGGCGACCAGTACAGGTAGTCCACCGGCACGGCCATGACGTAACTGCCATCCCGCAAGCGCAGGGCGGGCGAAGCACCGATGACCGTGGCCTGCGCCTGGGTACGGTGCTCGTCTTCGGCCACGGTCTTGAGCATGCGCATGGCATCGATCAGGAAGCGGGCATGTATTTCCCGCTCTGCCGCCAGTGCCAGATCGAAAAGCTCACCGCGTGCCGGCGCAAACAGCGGCAATCGCAGCAATTCCACGAATTCGGTCTGCTGGGTCAGGGTGAAGGCCTTGCTGCGACGGACCAGATCGCGCGCCGACTTTCCGGCGATGCCCAACTCCGCCAGCACCTTGAGATTGCGGCGCTTCAAGTCTTCCGGTGGCAGTTCCCAAACCAGCTTGTAGGCATCTCGCGCATATCCGAGGGCCTGGCCGGCGACACCGCCAATCAGGCCGATGGTCAGGCCGCTGAGCTTGGCACCGGACCAGGAGGCCCAGGCCAAACGGTCCAGGCGCTCGTCCAGCAAGGGATTGGTGCTGTAGGGATCTGCACCGACATTCCGTGCGATCTCGCGACGCGCCTTGTTGTAGCCGATGTAATTCAGCGTGGCCGAAGTCGCCACTTTCTGGGCACGGGCGTTTCGGCGCTCCTGGGCCGCAGCAGCTTCCTCTTCTTCTTCGGCGTCACTTTTTTCGCGCGCGTTGACCGCGGCATCGTTGATGTCGAGGGCCAGATCCTTGATGTTGAGGGCCGATCGGACCAGAAACCGGCCGATTCCTTGGGGCAATCCGGCCAGTGTGTCCTTGGGTTGGGTAGCCACCTGCTGGACCGCTTCGGCGGGTTTTTCCACGCCGCGAGACACCGCGTCAGTGAAAACCTCGGTAGTCGTGACCTGATCAAGCGTGCGTACCGCGGGCAGTTCGCGCACGCGCAGACGCAGTTCCTGGGCGCCGTCGGCCGTCAACGTGCCCATATCGCTGCGCATCTCGAACTGACCGTAGTAGTCGACGATGGCTGCATCGGAACTGATGCGATAACCGGGCCCGGAAAGGTCCAGGCCGGGCACGAGTTCCCGCGAGGGCATGCGCGGTACGGTTTCGAAGGGGCCGTTGAGATCGGCGCTGCGCTGTTCCGGGGCAGGTGCCAGGCCCGGTGGTGCGTCGGCCGGCTTGACGGCGATGGACCCACTTGTGGCGCAGGCGCCAAGCATGGCGGTCAGAAGCAGCATGGAAACGATGCGGTAATTCATTCTTCCAGCATATCTGCAGCTCCGCTCTGCCACCTGAACGAAGCAGCAAGCGAGTCTGAGGGTCACTGACCCTTGTTGGCCACGCCATGCGGCACATGCCCGGTGGGGACAAAGCGGCTGGCGTTCTCGGCATTCTTGCGCTGGTCATCAAAAAATATGTCGGCACCGAAGGCGGCCAGGAAAGGACCCTTGTCGCGCCCGCCCAGGAACAGCGCTTCGTCGATGCGCACACCCCATTCGCGCAGCGTCAGAATCACTCGCTTGTGAGCCGGTGCCGATCGGGCCGTGACCAGAGCGGTGCGTATGGGCGAGCGTTCAGCCGGGAAGGCCGCCTGGATGCGATGCAGCGCGTACAGCACACTGCGGAAGGGGCCGCCGGACAGCGCCTGATGCGCCAGCGCCTTTTCCGATTCGTGAAAGCGATCGAGGCCTTCGCTGTGGCTGACCTGCTCGGCCTCGTCGGAAAACAGCACCGCATCGCCATCGAAGGCAATGCGCAACTCCGGGTGGGCATTGGCGCTGGCCTGTGAGGGCAGGATGCTGGCTGCGGCATACCCGGCCACCAGCGCCTGGCGCACGTCCTCGGCGTTCGCCGACAGAAACAGGTTGGCGCCGAAAGGCTTGATGTACTGATGCGGCGGTGCGCCATTGGTGAATGCGGCCCGAACGATTTCCAGCCCGTAGTGCTCGATCGAATTGAAGATCCGCAATCCAGAATTGCCACTGTTGCGGCTGAGCAGCAGCACTTCCACCTGCGGCGTATCCGGGCGCAGCTGATTCAGTCGCAACAACTTCTGCACCAGCGGAAAGGCGATCCCCGGGCGCAGCACCGCATCCTCGTTAGCCAGCTGATAGGCCTGATAGGCATCCAGCCCGTCGCGTTCGAAGAGCTCGTGCTCGGTCGAGAGATCGAACAAGGCCCGCGAGGAGATGGCCACGACGAGGCGGTCCAGTACCGCAGCCGGGACTCGGGACTCGGGACTCGGGACCCGGGAAGAGTCAGGGTCTGGGGCGGGCAGCGATGGCTTGGCGGGGTGGGACATCAGCAGACTTTGTCACGCAGGATTGGAAGGGAAGGGTTGGATGTTGATTCGGATTGCATGACCATTCTGCGCCGCGCGTCCTTCGGGTGCCAGATCGTTGCGATGATCAAGAGCGCCGGGAAGTCGCTGCGCGACACCCTCGGCCTACGCACGGAGAATCACTACATGGTTCGGTCCCTGCTGTTCGCTTTCCCTTTTCCCTTTTCCCTTTCCCCTTTTCCCTTTCCCCTTTTCCCTTTTCCCGCTCCTCTCACATCGCAAACTGCTCCGACAGGATGCGCTCTTCCAGACTGTGCTCAGGGTCGAACAGCACCACCATGGCCTCATCGGGCGCTTCGGCCACTTCGACTTCGACCACATCCCGCACTTCGGTGGCGTCGGCGGTGGCGCTGACGGGGCGCTTGTAGTGGTCCAGCACTTCGAATTTGACCACCGACGTGCGTTTGACGATGGCGCCGCGCCAGCGCCGCGGGCGGAAGGGACTGATCGGCGTCAGGGCGAGCACGTCGGAGCCCAGCGGCAGGATCGGGCCGTAGGCCGAAAGGTTGTAGGCGGTGCTGCCGGCGGCCGTAGCCAGCATGGCTCCGTCGCAGATCAGTTCCTCCACCCGAACGATGCCATCGACCGAAATGCGCAGTTTGGCGGCCTGCTTGGTCTGTCGCAGCAGCGAGACTTCGTTGATGGCCAGCGCCGTGTGCAAGCCCCCGGATTCGCCGAGCACACGCATGCGCAGCGGGTGCAGCACGGCCTGCTGGGCCACGCACAGGCGCTCGATCAGCCCATCCTCGCGATACAGATTCATCAGGAAGCCGACACTGCCGAGCTTCATGCCGAACACCGGGATACGGCGTTCGGCGGCATGACGATGCAAAGTCTGCAGCATGAAGCCATCACCGCCCAGGGAGACGATGATGTCTGCCTCGGAAACTGGCACGTGGGCATAGCGACGGGTCAGCGTTGCCAGCGCGGCCTGTGCCGGCTCGGTACGGCTGGCGACAAAGGCAACGCGCGGATTGGCGGTGGGCAACGATTCGGTCACAGGCGATCGGTCCACAGACGCAGGGAACCCAAGCCTAGCGTGGAATGAGGTCCGAGGCCACGCACGGCCATCAGTCGCAGGCCAGGTCTGGTAGATTTGCCGAAATTCTTGACCAGACGGCAGCGTTGATGAGCTTTGATATCGGCATCCTGTTCAACGCTGTACCCGAGGATCTGGTCGCGCGCGTGCAGCGCCGATGGGCGGCACTGGGTTTTCCTGCCAGGCTGGTGCTCCCGGACGCCGGGGAGGATTCGCCCTGGTTGGCCGAAACACCCATTGCCGACGAGGATTCTTCCGCCCCGGGTCTGTGGCGCGGTGAGGATGCGATGCGGATCGACATCTGTGCCGCCGGCAAGGAACACGATGACGCCGATCTGGTCGAACTCTACGGGCAGTTTTCCAGAGCGGCGCGCATTGGCGTTCCGGGTGCTGCCGGCATGGAGGCCTTCATCGTCGCCGCGACTGTGGCAGAGGCACTGGATGGCGTGGTTTGGGATCCGCAGCTGGTGATGGCAGATCTCATTGAGCTGAAACGATTCCGCGACGATCCCCTGCAGATGTCCTTCGAGGAACGGGGCTACTTCATGGCCGATGTGGTTTGTAGCGCCGCCGAGGGTTTCTGGAAGAATGAGCGTACACGGTACCAGAAGACCTTGGCCCAATATCCGCCCAAGACCGAGTCGCCGGGCTGGTTGGGCAAGCTCAAGGCGCAGCTGGGATTGGCGCCCAAGCCCGCCCCGGCCGGCAAACTCACCATCAAACTCACCCCGCTGCGCAAGCGTCGCGGAATTCAGGCGTCCGGGCCGCAGTAGCGTTTCGCCCCCGAATGCGCTTTCGCGTATCGGGGGAGCACGCTAGTTGGCGCGGTGAATGGCGCGCTTGTCCACACCCAGAGCCGCTTCGTGCACGGCTTCAGAGAGCGTCGGATGGGCGTGGCAGATGCGCGCCAGGTCTTCACTGGAAGCCTGGAATTCCATCGCCACGACGCATTCTGCGATCAGTTCCGAGACCATCGGTCCGACCATGTGCACGCCGAGCACTCGATCGGTTTCGGCATGGGCAATAACCTTGACCTGGCCGTAGGCTTCGTTCATGGCCATGGCTCGACCGATGGCCGCAAAGGGGAAGCTGCCGGTCTTGACCGGAATGCCGGCGTCCTTCAGTTCCTTTTCAGTCTTGCCCACCCAGGCGATTTCCGGCTCGGTGTAGATCACCCACGGCACGGTATCCAGGTTGACATGACCGGCCTTGCCGGCGATCAGTTCAGCGACGGCAATGCCTTCTTCAGAGCCCTTATGCGCGAGCATCGGTCCGCGCACGCAGTCGCCGATAGCCCAGACACCGTCCAGACTGGTGCGGCAATGCTCGTCGACTTGGATCTGGCCGCGCGCATTCAGGGCAACGCCGCTGTCATCAGCCAGCAGGCCCTGGGTGTAAGCGCGACGACCCACCGACACCAACAGCTTGTCGACGATGAGCTGCTGTTCGGCGCCAGAAGCATCGGTGTAGCTGATCTGCACTTCATCACCGGTGACCTTGGCCGCCGTGACCTTGCAGCCGAGTTTGATGTCCAGACCCTGCTTCTTGTATTCGCGTGCGGCAACACGGGAAATGTCGGCGTCGCAGGCCGCCAGAAAATCGGGCAGGGCCTCAAGAATGGTGACCTCGCTGCCGAGTCGCTTCCAGACGCTGCCCATCTCCAGACCGATCACGCCGGCCCCGATCACGCCAAAGCGCTTGGGAACTGCCGTGAAATCCAGAGCTCCGACATTGTCGACGATGTGGGTGCCATCAAAGGGGATGCCCGGAATCTGGATTGGCACACTGCCGGCGGCAAGAATGACGTGGTTGGCGCTGACGACTTCGGTCGCACCATCGTGAAATCGAATCTCGACGCGCTTGCCCGACAGCAGTTTGCCGCGCCCTGCAAAGCTCTTGACCTTGTTGGCCTTGAACAGGGTGGCAATGCCGCCGGTGAGCTGCCTGACGATCTTGTCCTTGCGTCCGATCATCGTCGGCACATCCATCTGCGGCTCGCCGGCACTGATGCCGTGGTCCTTGAAGGAATGCGTCAGCGCATGAAACTGCTTGGTCGACTCCAGCAGCGCCTTCGACGGAATGCAGCCCACATTGAGACAGGTGCCACCCAACGCCGGCTTGCCATCCTTGCCCAGAAACTCATCAATGCAGGCGACATTCAAGCCGAGTTGAGCGGCGCGTATCGCCGCGACATAGCCAGCCGGGCCAGCACCGATAACGAGGACGTCGAATTGGGAGGACATGGTGGGTTTACCTTGTGGCTGGTCGGCGAGGGCACGACGCGAGGTGTCTATGGGGCACGTCAAACGTAAAAGGTTAAACGTCAATCAGACTGCGTGCCCGACAGGGAATCGGCACTGCCGACTCCCATTGACGTTTTACGTTTCACTTTTTACTCATCCGTGATCCACAGATCACAGATGCAACATCAACCGCACCGGATCTTCGAGGAAGTTCTTGACGGCGACCAGGAACAGCACGGCGTCCTTGCCGTCGATGATGCGGTGGTCGTAGCTGATGGCCACGTACATCATCGGGCGGGCGACAACCTGGCCGTCTTCGACCACGGCGCGTTCCTTGATGGCGTGCATGCCCAGGATCGCACTCTGCGGCGGGTTGACGATGGGGGTCGAGAACAGTGAACCGAAGGTGCCGCCATTGGTGATCGTGAAGGTGCCGCCCTGCAGATCTTCCAGCTGCATGCCGCCTTCGCGGGCCTGCTTGGCGAAGTTGCCGATGGCCTTCTCGATATCGGCCAGGCCGAGAGAGTCGGTATTGCGCAACACCGGCACGACCAGACCCTTGGGCGTCGCCACGGCGACACCGATGTCCTGATAGGCGTGATAGACCACATCGTTGCCATCAACGCTGGCGTTGATGATCGGGTGCAGCTTCAGGGCCTCGGTGCAGGCCTTGACGAAGAAGCTCATGAACCCGAGCTTGATGCCGTGGACCTGCTGGAAGGTATCCGCGTACTTCTTGCGGATGTCCATGACCGGCTTCATGTTGATCTCGTTGAACGAGGTCAGCATGGCGATCGAATTCTTGCTCTGCATCATGCGTTCGGCGATGCGCTGGCGCAGCCGGGTCATCGGTACGCGTTGCTCGGCACGGCCTTCGCCGGACAGGCTGATGGCGGTGCCGGCGGCGGCAGTGGTGGCCACGGCTTTGCCGGTGGGTGCTGCTGCCGGGGCGCTTTGAGCCTTGAGCATGTCCTCCTTGGTCACGCGGTCGCCACGACCTGTGCCGCTGACGGTGGCCGGATCAATGCCGGTTTCGGCGGCAATGCGGCGCACCGAAGGGGCCTGATCACTCGATGCGGGACTCGGGACTCGGGCCTCGGAACTCGCGGCGTCCGGAGCCGCCGGCTTGGCCGGCCCTGCCGCTGCGGCGGCGCCCTCCTTGATGGTGGCGATCAGTTCCTGGCTGGTGACGGTGTCACCGGTCTGCTTGACGATCGAGACCAGCACGCCATCCACCGGCGAGGGTACTTCGAGCACCACCTTGTCGGTTTCGAGATCCACCAGGTTCTCTTCACGAGTAACCGAGTCACCGGGTTTCTTGTGCCAGGTCGCGATGATCGCGTCGGCAACCGATTCCGGCAGGATGGGGACTTTGACTTCGACGGTCATGGATGATCCTTAGCGCTTGTTGGTTTTCGTGGTCGAGCTTTCAGTCCGACTTCGGCGTATTGCCTGGGTCGGCAACGGACAGCGCCTCATGGACCAGCGCCGCCTGTTCACGGTTGTGAGTGTTGGTGTTGCCAGCTGCCGGTGCCGGCGAGCGGTCGCGGCCGGCGTAATGCAACTTCTGTTCGGCCGAGATCGAGGCCTTGAGCTGGTGCCGGATCTGGTACCAGGCACCCTGGTTCATCGGTTCTTCCTGGCACCACACGATGGTGCGGGCATTTGCAAATCGCGCCAATTCCGCCTTCAGTTCCTCGCGCGGGAAGGGATAGAGCTGCTCGATCCGAACGATGGCAACGTCCTTGATATGGCTCTTTTCGTGCTCTTCCACCAGATCGTAGTAGACCTTGCCGCTGCAGATCACAACACGCGAAACTTGTCCTGGGTCTGACATCATCGAATCGGGGATGACCCGCTGGAACTCGCCGTTGGTCAGTTCGTCGAGGGTCGACGTCGACAGACGATGGCGCAGCATGCTCTTGGGCGTCATCACGATCAGCGGCTTGCGGGTGCCACGCAGCATCTGCCGACGCAGCATGTGGAACATCTGCGCCGGTGTGGTCGGCACGCAGACCTGCATGTTGTCGAGCGCACTCAGTTGCAGGAAACGCTCCAGACGGGCCGAGGAGTGCTCCGGGCCCTGACCTTCGTAGCCGTGCGGCAGGAACAGCACCAGCCCACAAAGACGTCCCCATTTGGCTTCGCCAGAACTGATGAACTGATCGATGACCACCTGGGCACCGTTGCAGAAGTCGCCGAACTGGCCTTCCCAGATCGTCAGCGTGCGCGGATCCGCAGTGGCATAGCCGTATTCGAAGCCCATCACGGCTTCTTCGGACAGCAGCGAATCGATGATGGTGACGCGTTCGGGTACATCCACGAGCTTGCGCAGCGGCGTATGGGTGGCACCCGTGTTCTGGTCGTGAAGTACGGCGTGGCGGTGGAAAAAGGTGCCGCGCCCGCAATCCTGACCGGACAGACGCAGGTTGTAGCCCTCGTCGATCAGCGTCGCATAGGCCATGGTCTCCGCGAAACCCCAATCCATGCGGACTTCGCCCGTAGCCATCTTCAGCCGATCCTGATAGACCTTGGCCACCCGCGAATGCAGTTTGAGGTCAGCCGGGAGAGAGTTGATGGAGTGCGCCAGCGCCTGCAGGCGTTCGGCCGGCACTGCGGTGGCCACGCGATCACTCAACTTGCCGTGCAGATAGGGCGTCCAGTCAACCGCAACGCCGGCCTGGCTGGGATCGACCGTGGTCAGTTCAGCTACCACCGCATCACCGCGCTCAAGCGCATCGCGATAGCGGTCGCTGATGGCCTTGGCTTCGCCTGGCTGGATCACTCCCTCGGCTTCCAGCCGGCGAGCATAGAGTTCGCGCGTCGTTGGCCGGGAGCGGATGTTCTGATACATCAGGGGTTGGGTTGCTGCCGGTTCGTCGGCCTCATTGTGACCATGACGGCGATAACAGACCAGATCGATGACGACATCGCGCTTGAAGGTCTGGCGGTAGTCCAGCGCCACCTGAGCGCAGAACAGCACCGCCTCCGGATCGTCGGCATTGACGTGCAGCACCGGCGCCGAAACGATCTTGGCGACATCAGTGCAGTAGTGAGTGGACCGGGTATCCAGCGGATTGCTGGTGGTGAAACCCACCTGATTGTTGACCACGATGTGGATGGTGCCGCCGACGGTGTAGCCGCGTGCCTGCGACATCTGGAACAGCTCCATGACCACGCCCTGGCCCGAGAACGCGGCATCGCCATGAACCAGGATCGGCACCACCTGGGTGCGATCCTCGTTCTGACGACGGGTCTGGCGGGCACGAACAGAGCCGGCGACCACCGGATCGATGATCTCAAGATGCGAAGGGTTGAAGCCCAGCGCCAGATGTACGGTGCCGCCCGGGGTCATGACATCCGAGGAAAAGCCCAGGTGATACTTCACGTCGCCCGAGTGCGCCGGGTCCGGATTCTCCTCGGCCTTGCCTTCGAAGGCATCAAACAGCGTGCGCGGCGGCTTGCCCAGCGTGTTGATCAGCACGTTGATGCGGCCGCGATGGGCCATGCCAATGATCACGTCCTTGGATCCACCGGCTCCAGCACGCTGGATGATCTCGTCGATCATGGGAATCAGGCTGTCGCCGCCCTCCAGTGAGAAGCGTTTCTGGCCCACGTACTTGGTGTGCAGATAGCGTTCCAGGCCTTCAGCGGCCGTGAGGCGATCCAGCACGCGCTTCTTCTGTTCCGACGTGTAGCCGAACTGGCCGGCCGTACCCTCGAAGCGTTCCTGCATCCAGCGCCGCTGCGGATAATCGCTGATGTGCATGTACTCGGCGCCGATTGAGCTGCAATAGGCGCCTTCCAACTGGGCGACGGCATCTCGCAGCTTGCGGCGGCGCGCGCCGATGAGCGAGCCGGCATCGAATTCGGTATCGAGGTCGGCTTCGCCGACGTCGTGGAAAGCCAGCGATAGATCGGGCACCGAGGCCGGTGGCACCATGCCCAGCGGATCGAGCTTGGCCGCCAGATGGCCGCGCACGCGATAGGCATTGATCAGACGCAACATGGCGCCTTGCTTGTGCTGATCAACCGAATGCGCCGTGCTGGTGGCCATAGAGGCCGACCACCCGCCATGACTGCGCGAGAGTTCGCCTATGCGCTGCAATACCGGGCTGTGCGGCACATCGCGCCGTCCGGCAGTTTGCAGCGAGTCGAAATAGGCTCGCCAGCGCGTATCCACCGCATTCGGATCGGCGAGATAGGCTTCGTACAGCTCTTCAACGAAAGCGGCATTGGAACCGGAGAGCTGCGAGGTCAGATAAGACTGGTTCAGGTCGGCAGACACGGCTTTGGCAATTCAGGGACGATGATGATGCGGCGCAACAAGCGCCGAAAAGAAAGCGAGTATAGCCAGCGCAAGTGAACAGACGGCGAGTTGCGACGTCAGAAATCGGGCAAATTGGACCAAAGACGAAGTTGGCTGCTGGTCAAGTGGGTTGCGTAATCCCGGGTTGCGGGGGCGGAGCGCTTGTCTGCACACTCAGCGGGGGCTGGGGAAACTGGGGCAAGGGGGCAGGGGACCCGCGTCGCGACACAGTCGGGTCATGCGTCGAGGTGGGACACCTGCCCCACGCTCCTTCTTCGCAAAATCAGTAAATCAATGGGTGGGCGTATTGTTGGTGAGAGCCATCCGCCGGGCGTACGCTCGTGCTGTGGCTCAGCTTGCCGGACCGCGGACATATCCCACCAAGGCTGTGACCCAGCCGAGCATCATCAGGCTGCCGCCTGCCGGCACAACGGCCAATACCACGGCACTCACGTCCAGAGCGGCCAGATACAGACCGCCGCAGAAGACGATGCATCCCAGGGCGATCGCGATGGTGGCCGCTTGCCACCAGCGGGTACGGGCAAGGCCGCGCGTGGCACCCAGCGCCAGCAGGGCAGGGGCGTGCATCAGATGCAGGCGCAAGGCGCTGTCGAAGCGCAAGGCCGCCTTTCCGACCAGGATGTCGGCAAAGGCATGTGAGCCCAGTGCGGCCATGGCAACGCCAGTGGCTGCCAGCAGGGCCCCGAAACCCAACACGAGGCGAGCCTCGCGATCCGGCGCAGCGTGCATTCCGGGTGACCTTTCGACTGTGTGATCCGGGTTCGCCGTTACGCGAAAGAACCAGAAAAGTTGGTGGACTGCGCAAAGAAAAGGCGCAGCGCCCTGGGGACGCTGCGCCCGGTCTGGAGCTCAGTGCTCGAAGGAGTGCTGGACTGCTTCGGCCGTGTCCTTCTGCTGATCGTAGATACGGTTGTTCTTCCAAGGAAGCGGCGGTGAGGTGATGCCGCGCGGGCCGTCCACTTCGTCATGGACGAACCAGGGTCGGCCATCCTTGTCGAGGAAGAAGGCGCGTTGCTCGGCCTCGTTCAGGGGTCGCGAGCCCACCCGTCCGAGCACCGCAATCTGACCGCCGGTTTCATCGACGGCGCGATCACGCTCCAGCGCTCGCGACAGTGACAGCGCTGGCTTGCCGGTGGGGTACCAGGCGATCAGCGTGGGCTTGGGTTCCGGGCTGTAGCCGTAGAACTTGGGCTGTATGTCCGGACCCGTCAGCTGGATCACCTTGAGGCCATTGACGCCATCGGCCACGTACGCATAGAGCGAGGCGTTGGTGGAAGCGACCGTCACGTCCCGGGCATCGGACATGGCGCCATCCGCATTGAATCGCTGATAGAGCTTGGGCTCGGTCGGCTTGGTCACATCGATGATGGTCAACCCTTCCGCACCCGAGGCCACGTAGGCATAGGTGCGGGCCACGTGCAGCTTGTGCGCATCGGCAATGGGCACCACGGCCCCCGGCACCAGTTCGGCTTGCTCCGGATTGGTGATGTCGATGACTTCCAGGCCGCGGGCGCTGGTCACGAACAGATAGCGGAACTGCTGCTGGCTGGCCCGGGCATCGCTGATGGCGACGGTACGCACGTACTTGGGCTGCATCGGGTCATTCATGTTCAGCACCACGATGCCCTTGGGGGTGGCGACATAGAACCAGTAGCCGGCGATGGCCAGATGGCGGGCGCCATCAAGCACGCCATTCTCGTTCCAGGTCAGGCTGCGCTTGAGGAAGTTGTTGCGCGGCTCGCCGTCATACAGGCTGTCGATGTCGATCAGGATCAGGCCTTCTTCGGCATCGGTGGCGAAGGCATAACGGTAGATTGGATGCGTAGGTTGCTCCAGATTGACCTTGCGCATCAGATCGCCCTCATTGCGAGAGGGCTGCACCGGCTGGGTGGTCGGCAGCACAACGCAGGTGGCGTTGGCGCTGTCGATATGGGTGTCGTGACCCAGCGGCGAGAACGGTGCGGTGATGATCCGCTGGCTGACGCCCTTGTTGGCGATGCCGGCGGCGTCGTAGACACGAATGCCCTTGCTGCCTTCGGCCACGTAGACGTACTCGCCGCGAATCTGCAGGCAGTTGGCATAGCCGGCGGAATGGTCGTAGCCCTCGGTCAGCTGCTTGCCATTGTCCTCGTGCTGCTTGAACCAGTCCGGGTAGGCATAGCGATGCAGATAACTGCCGACCACCGCCTGCGGCTCTTCCCATTCGGTGACGCGGATGGCGCTGATTTCACCATCGCCACCCACCCAGGCGTTGAAGCCGAGGAAGTCCATGAAACGTGTGCCCTGACCGAGCAGCTGCGCCATGATGGCGTTGTTGTCGTTCTGTTCGGACAGATGACAGTCGGTGCAGGTCTTGGTCTCCGTACGGCGCTCGGTATGCGGGTAATGCGGCGCGAAAGCCTGCGAGCTGTAGCCAGATGCGGCAATTGGCGGTTGCTGGATGTAGATGCGCTCGCGATTGGAATTGGTCGACGACAGGATCAGCGCGCTGGAGGAGCGCATCGGCGCGTACTTGTAGTCCTTGACCTCGCCGTGCTTGGCCAGCATGAACACGTCGTCACGCGCCACCTGCGGATTGTAGGTCGCGTAATTGCGCGTGGCGCCACCTTCGAAGTGATGGCGATCGGTCTTCCAGTTGGCCTGGATGGGCAGATGGCAGCCACCGCAGCTGGTGGTCCAGCTGGTGTGGCAGCTGTAACACAGCATCTTGTCTTCACCATGGGCGTAATCAGCCGGCGCTACGTCCTTGCCGTAGGTCTGCTTTGCGGTGTCGCGACTCATGGTGTGGGCGCGGTCGGCCTTGGCGTTGTAGGCCGGGTTGGCTGGATCCGAGGTGTCCTTGACCAGCGACATTTCCCACTGCAGACCACTCTGCATGATCGAGCGCTGGATCAGCTTGCCATCGATCCACTCGAAGCGCTTTTCACCATCCGGGTTGCGCAGATTGGACAGGTCCCGACCGGCCTTGCTGGCCATCGGCCCGGACGTGATCAGCGTCGGGTACTTGTCGGGCGTGCCATGGCAGTCCTTGCACTGGATTTCCACGCCGGCGGCCACTTCACCGACGATGTGGCCGTTGCCGTGCATGTCCTGGGCGAAGTGGCAATCCACGCAATGCATGCCGAGGTCGACATGGATGCTCGACATGTGGACGGCCTTCTCGAACTTCTTCGGATCGGCGTCGTCAACCTTGGCGCCTTCGGCATCCAGCAGATTGCCCTTGCGATCGCGCTTGAAGATGGCGCGGAAGTTCCAGCCGTGACCGTGATAGTCGGCGAACTGGGTGTCCTTCAGTTTCGGATTGAGCAGCGACACGTCCTTGACGAAGTCCAGGTCCGACCACTTGCCGCGGATCACGGCTTCTTCCGGGTTGCGGTCCAGCGCCTTGCGCATCTCGTCGTGAGTGGGATAGCGCTGCTGTTCCGGCCACATGAAGGGCGCGTCGGACTCGTAGTCCCACATGGTGTAGCCCAGGAAGGTGTTGATGAACATGTTCGGCTGATGCATGTGGCAGTTCATGCACTGGCTGGTCGGAATCGAGCGCGTGAATGCGTGCTTCAGCGGATGTCCGGGCTGATCCTTGGGAATGGTCGGATCGGCCTGCTGGCTCTGCCCCATGTGGCCAAAAGCCGCATAGGGGCCGGAATGGCGGGGGTCGCGATCATTGGCATAGGGCACATGGCAGGCCGAACAGCCCGAATTGCGGAAGTCGCCGGGTTGGTCGTTGGTTCCCATGAACCACATGTTGGGATCGTTCAATCGGGTCTTGTGGATGTTGATCACCGGAACGGCAATGCGCTGCCCGGTGCCGGGGCCGCGATTGGATTGCTTGATGTCCGGACGACCAGGCTCTTCCAGACGCTGAATCTGGCCCAGTGAATTGGGCAACCCGGTTTCCGGGAAGGTGGTGTTGATATTGCGGCCACCGCGTTCGAAGACGCGGAAGATGTCGCCGGGAGGAATGACTTCCCAGGCCGGCAGCGGCACCAGCTGCGACAGGGCGCCGCGCATCTGCATGGCCGGCGTCACCGGCTCCAGTGCATTGATGATGGCCGAGGTGCCGTCACGCTCATAGCCCTCGCCGAGGATGTAGCGCTTGAACGGCAGAATGCCGTTGTTGTACGAGGCGCCACCCCAGAGCATGGCGCCGGTGGCCATGATCGAGCGCTTGGCGGCTTCGATGATCGGCTGATGACAGGCGCCACAGGCCTCATGGGCAATACGCAGGTCACTGGGGTTCATGAAGCGCACAAACTCAGGCGCCTCGCGGTTCAACAGCGTGTAAGTGCGTTCCGGATTGCTCGACCGTGGGTAGTGCCAGGTTTGCGGGTAGCGCGGCAACACGTGCGCCTTTTCCATGGCCGCCATGTAGTCGGGGGCGTAGGCGGTGGTGCTGTGGCCATGTTCCGAGTCGCTGTCGTGGCCGTGACCCGGGGCAGGTTGTGCGTGTCCAGCGCTGGCCGGGCCCATCACCGTGGCGTCGCCGCCATGGCAATCGGTGCAGCCCAGCACCACGGCGGGGGAGGCGTGCATCGATTTCTGATCGATGGGATTGTGGCAACTCATGCAGCCCGCGCTCTTGGCGTCGGCCGCAGCCTGGGTCTGATTGCGCGGCGCGTCCGGGGCCGTGACATAGACCCGATCCACCGGGGTCTCGCCGCCGGCAGCCATGGCAGGAATGGAAAACTGGCAGAGCGCAATCGATGAAAGCGTCAGCAGGGCAGCGGTGATGGGCTTCATGCAGGCCTCTCGCGCGTTCAATACGTCAGGATCACATTACCCAGAACGGTGTAATACGTGTGGTCGTCGCCGTAGAGATCGGCCAGACCAGCGCCGGGCTCCAGCAAGGCGCCCGACAGGCGTACCACGACGTTCTGGGACATGAAGGGGCGCCAGATCCAGGCCACCGAGAAATCGGTGCCGATGGATCGATCAATCGGCGCTTGATTGCGGGCGACTTCGAGCACCGCGGTATCGTCGAACCAGAGCTGGTTGAGATTGACCGATACCCGGGATTCCGGGGTCAGATCAAAGTCGGCGCCGACGCCGATCAGGCGCAAGCCGGGATTCTCGAAGTTCGACTGTCCCTGCTCCTTGGAGGAACGCAGCGAAGGCAGGATGCCGTTGCGCGTCGCCAGCGTGACGCCGCCACCGCCGACCAGCGGCATGTTTTGCCGAATCCAATAGCTGGTATCGGCGCCGGCGAAGATCGGGTTCTCGAAGATCGCATCGTAGCCAGTGCTGCGATCATCGAAGGGATCATCGTCACCGCTGGCCCAGGCAATCGACACCCGCGGCCGGATCCAGTCGAAATCGCGTGAGAACTCGGCCGCAAAGAAGCCCGCACGGATGTCGCTGTCTTCACCGGTGAAGGTGTTGTCGTTCTTGCCGAAAGCGAAATAGGCGGAGGTGGACAGATTCAGCCAGCCCAGACGACCATCGCCGTTGTATCCCAGATAGAAGACATCGTATTCGCGCGGTTGTTCGACGCCCAGTGATGAGGGGCGTTGGATGAAACCGTTGGAATCGAAAAAGAACTCGGTGTCGCGATTGCGGTTGTAGGCAAAGGTCGCCTGCGAGGTGAAGCCCAGACGACCCAGATCCTGCCAATAGTAGTTGGCAATGAAGACGTCGTCATTGCGCAGGCCTTCGGCTACATCGTTCAGGCCCGAGTTCAGATCCTTCTCGACGCGCCGGAACCAGGCCAGGTTGTACTGCTTCTTGTTGTTGTCGCGGTTGCCGAACAGGCGCACGCCGAACTGCAGATCCTGGAACAGGAATCCGCGGAAATCACTGGAAAAGGGCTGTATGCCGACGCGGATGGCGTCAAAGTCGTAGCGCGGCGAGACATCGCGCAGATGCACGTCGGCAAAGATCTCCTGCACGGCAATGAAGCCGTCATCACGGACCTTGCCCTTGCGCGGATCGATGGTCAGTGCGCGCACATCATCGACCTCGACCCGGTTGTAATTGAAGGCCAGGGTCAGGCGGTATTCGTATTCCGGCGGTTTGAAGGTGGTGTTGCCCTTGTAATAGACCAGGCCGGCCAGCACCGACTGCGAAAAGATGGTCTGGTCGAAGCCGGAGAAGATGTCGATCGATCCCGGATTGGCGCTCGACTGCGGGCCGACCGGCGTCGGCACCGAGCGCGGCTCCATCACCGTGTCGGAGATTGCCAGCAGGCTCAGGAACCAGTCCTCTTCATGGATCGGCTTGTCGCCCTTCCAGATGTTCTGGTTGTAGGGGTCGTACCAGGGATGTTTGAAACCCAGCGTTTCCATGAGCCGCCAGCGATCGGGGACCGGGATGAACTCGCCAACGGCATCAACCGGTGCGGGGTCGATGTTGTTCGGGTTCTGATCCGCGCGAACCGTGGACTCGGGTATCGGGTGCCCTGGTCGCCGACGCACCAGCGCGGACTTCTTGGGGTCGTAGAGATAGGCGGGCAGTGAGCCGCCGATGAACGGGGTCATGGTGTTCAGGGAGCTGGCCGGCAGGTCCAGCGGACACAGCAGAGTGGCCAGAGCAGCGGAGAGACAGAGGCTCATATCACTTGCCCTCGCACACATTCTGTTCGGTGGAATCGAGGAAGGGCGCCTGCGGGCATTGCACATAGCGCAGTCGGGCCCCGCGTGGCACCAGCTGGTCGGCACGACGTTCGCGCGGCGCATTGCCGATGGCGCCACCCAGCGCCACCCCGGCGTTGTGCAGGCCGAGGAAGGACACCATGTCGTCCTGATCCACGCCGTCGCCCGAGACACCAATGCCACCGATCAGTTGCTCGCCGCGGTAGATGGGTACGCTGCCGGGGAAGGTCTGAGTGCCATTGCGCAGTCGCTGCAGACCGCTGCAGCTGAAGCCGATGTCCGGCAGTGGGATCGGGTTGGCGGCAGTCGGGGCTGGCGCCAGCAACTGGCCGTCGAGGAAGAGTGCCAGGCCGGTGGGCGGCGGTGACACGCCATCGGAAGGCCGTTGATTCAGATAGTGAGCCACGTGCAAGGCAATCTGGTTGTAGGCCAGATCCAGTTGCAGGCCGACGGTGAATGGGCTCCAGGACTCGAAGGGCTTTGAAAACGGTCCAGGCGGCGTGCCGATGATGCCGTCTGGATAGAAGGGGCGCGAGAGATTGCCACCGGCTCGGTCGGAGAAGGCAAAGGCACCGTCGGACAGCGCGCCTGGCAGACCGAGGAAGTCACGCACCGCCGTCACATAGGCGCCGATGGAGCTGTTGGCGACGGTGCGGAACTGCACGCCGGCGCTGTCCAGACTGGCGTTCAGGTAGACGGCGTCGGGCAGGCTTTGCAGATCCGCCGCGGCGGCCGGGTTGGAATAGAAGGCAGCGGTGCGCGCCTTCTGCAGACTGACATCAAGGCCGAAGATCGGGGCGTCACGGGTGCGCGCAATGGCGAGGATTTCGCCATGGGTGTCAACGATGGAAACGCTCACCCGAGCCTGACTGCCCAGCGGTTGGCGAATCTGCGCGCGGGCCCGATTGGCGACTTTCAGCGCTTCGCGCAACAGCGTGCGGACTTCTTCGGCGCTGAGTGCACTGCTGTTGCCCTCGGTGCCGGCACGGATGGCGAAACGATTGTTGTTGTTGTTGTCGACGATCACGAAGGCGTCGAGGTCGGACAGATCCGAATCGGCCGGTCGTACGCCGGAGGCTGGCGTTCCAAAGGCCGTGCCGGCTCGAATCTGGGCGTCGGCGTAGGCGGGCACGCGGATCACCTGGCCCACACTGGGGGCCAGCGTCGACAGTGCTGGTGCATTGCCGGCGGCACGCGCCAGGTCGCTGTACTCGACATCACTGTAGCGGAAGGTCTTGCCGTCCGCCGTGATCGTGTCAGCGCGACGATTGGCCGGGGCGCCGAAGCCAAAGGTACCGGCCAGCGCAATCAGCTCATCAACATCGCGATCGCGATCCGAGATGCGCACATCCAGCGTGTAGTCCGGATCCGCGGCGACGCCAATGCCACCGACCGGCACACCATCCTTGTACAACGGAAAGCCGCCCGGATCAGCCGACAGGCCAAGCGGGGAGCGGTGCGGACCGGCGCCGATCGCCTGTTCGCTGGAAAAGCGCGTCATGAAATCCGAGCAGGGCAGTTGGGAGAACTGCACGCCAAACAGCGGTCCGGAGGGCGCATTGCTTTCGCCCGGATTGAAATTCTGCTGCACGATCTGGCTGGCCGTGCGGGTGGTGAAGGCGTTGCCCTCACTGGACAGATAGGCACCCGTGAGCGCCTTGGCGATCGCTGCCAATTCGGACGGTACGATCAGATTCTCCAGACCGCCGCTGATCGTGCGTTCGGAATGAATGGTGACCGTCACCGGGCTGCCGGTCATGCGATAGACACCGAGCACATTGCCGACCCGATCGACCACGGCAATGGTCGCGGGTACGTTGTTGGCCTGCGCCTCGGCGATCGCTTGCGCCAGGATGGTGCTGACGTCCGATGCGCTGAGGAAGGAGGCAGCACTGGCGCAACTGCCACTGCAACCCTGCGAAGGACCAGACACGGGTGGTGCCGTTCCGGTTGTACTGGGGCCTGATCCGCCGCCACATCCGGCGAGCAGCGCCAGGGCCATTCCCAAACCAACGCCGTGCAAGCGTCCCCAAGCCATCGAGCATCCTCCCGAAGTTCCCATTGCCGTACGGCCCCCAGTGCCCTGCAGCGCCCCGATCATAACCCCGCTTTCACGACGAATGGTCGTTTCCTTGACGCAAAAGGCCGTTTCCGTGGGGGAATTGCGGCTCCTTGTCTGGTCCTGAACCGGGGCATGGTCCAGTTGCAACAGATCTGATCCTGACCGACACAAGTTCCACCGCGGCACGGTACCATGGCCTTGCCGCGCCTTCGACCGGGCGCCTTTCTGCGGGAGTTGGACGATGAAGAGACTTTATCTGCTGTTCGTACTAGTGGCCTTTGCCAGCGCCCAGCTGGCGGCCCAGAACACGACCGGAGGCGAGAAGGCGTACGCGCCGGAGAACCTGAGCAAGCTCGATCAGCCCGAGCAGATCCGGGTACTTGAAAAGCAGTATGGCGAGCTGTCCGGAGGACGACCCTTGCCGGAGGACCAGCTGGAGTTCTACCTCGAACAGATTCCGCGCGGTTGGAGCTATGCCCAGATCACCCAGGACATGGTGCAGTCACTGCGCGATCGGGTTGATGGCAATACCTACCCGAACAATGTGCCGCCTGGTCAGATCACGACTCCCGGCTGGGTCACGCCGCTGCCGGCGCGTGGTCGGACCGTGCTGTGCGAGTCCAACGATCGTGACTATCGCGAGTGTGGAACAGGATTCCTGAATCCGCCGATTCTCGATCGTCAGCTGTCCAGCACCCGCTGTGTTGAAGGCCGCACCTGGGGTCATCGCCCGGGCGTTGTCTGGGTATCGAACGGCTGCCGCGGTCAGTTCACCGAGGCTGCGCCGTCGGTCGGTCAGCTCCCGGAAATGACTTGCCAGAGCGTCAAGGGCTATCGCGAGTGCAATGTGGCTTTCCGCGGACCGGCAACGCTGCTGCGCCAGCTGCGTGGCAGCAGTCTGTGCATTGAAGGTCGTACCTGGGGTCAGCGTCCTGGCCTGATCTGGGTGGATCGCGGCTGCGCTGGCGTGTTCGCTGAAGCCTACCGGCCGAGCGGCGGCTTCTACGATCCCACCCAGTACAACGCCTACTGGATGGATTGCTCCAGCCTCGACAACCAGTACGCCATCTGCTCCTGGGATCGCCGCAAGGGCCCGCCGGTGCTGATCGAGCAGTATTCCAGCAGCCCCTGCATCGAGGGCTTGTCCTGGGGCTACACGCCGCGCCGCGGATTGTGGGTGGATCGCGGTTGTCGCGCTCGCTTTGCCAGCAGGAACCGCTGACCCGTCTTGAGCCCAGCGGCAACTTAGGTTGCCGCTGGGATTTGCGGCATGGTTTCCCGACCATGCCGGCGCTTGGCCCAACGGTCTTGGCTGCGAGTCACTCGCAATCCGGAAAGTCGCTGGTACCATGACCGTTGCATGGGATTTCTCGCCTAACCGCTCCCCAGTCGTCCCCGAAGGTCGGGGAGGGTTCATGCCCCGTGCGCAGTGTCGGGCCGACACAGGTGGCTCCCCATGAACCCATATCGTAAGTTGTTGATTTGCTGTTGTAGGTCATGTTGCTCGCGTAGCGAGCTACGTGACGCAACTCTATGTCACGTAGTCCGCTGACGCGGACAACATGACCTACGACGGCGGGTTCATGGCCAGTGCGCAATGTCGGGCCGACACAGGCGGCTCGCAATGACGCCGGGAATCCTCGTCTGCTCGAATCCTGCATGTTCCAGAAAGCACGGTCGACGAGCCTGGGCGCAATTCTGAGAATGCCGAGCCCGGCAATTCTGCCGGGCCCATGAAGGCTGTCCCGGAAGAGGTCTATTTCTTCTCCGCGTGCAAGGGCATCTCTGCCTGATGGAAGCCATGGCAATCGATGCACGTGCTCTGCAGCAGCTTCTTGTCTCGTTCGCCGCCATGGCAATCGCGACAGGCAAACGGTGCCTGTGTCGACGGGGCACCTGCAACGCCGATGTCCGGGATCAGCACATCCGAGCTGAACTGGGACAGCTCCGCAGCGTGGCAGTCGCCGCAGGCCATGGTGCTGTGCTTGGCATGGGTGAAGCTGGCTTTTTCGTACCAGCTGCCGGCCACGCGCACGGGTGCGACCACCCATCCGGCCTGAGTCGCGGCTGGATCCTTGGAGACGGTATGGCAAACCGTGCAGGTGCGGCTCTGGAACAGCGTGTCGGTGGTCTGCAGGGCCTTGTCGCGGGCCCAGGTCAGGGCTTCACGCTGTTCCTGCGCGGTGGCCGGGGGCTGGCCGGGGCGGCGGCGCTGACGCACGGAAACCGGCGCCTGGACGTCGTCGTAGCCGCCCTCCAGGGCCACCTTGGAGTAGTACTCTGAAATCATGTACTGGATTTCGGCGACATCGCCGTGGGGTGCCTGGCGATCGGGCATGCGCAGGTCAAAGTCTAGGCGGTGGCAGGACTGGCAGTGCTTTTCGAAGTTGATCGGTGCGATCAGGGCGCCGCCGGGCTCGGATTGGTGGCAGCTGGCGCAGTTCAGCACCTGAACGCCGTCGGCGGTCTTCAGCCCTTCCTTGGCCAGATGCTTGGCATGCGGAAACTTCAGACCGGATTGTTCGGTGAGCGGCTTCTTGTCCATGCTCACGCGCTCTGGCGTGAATCGTCCCTGGGCATCCCAGGCTGGCAGCAGCACTTTGAATTGCGGATGGTTGCTGCCGAAATCACCGACATCCACCAGCTGGGTGTCGCCCTTGACGCGTTCGCTCAGATTCCTGTGGCAATCGCTGCAGAGCTCCTGATCGGCGCGGATCAGTCCGGTGTCGCCGTTGTGATCGCGATGACAGTGGGCGCAGCGTGATTCGGCGATCTCCGGCAGCGGATAGCGCACTGGATCGGCATGGGCCTTGGTGCCGGCATGACAGACGATGCATTTGTCGTCCTGGATCACCTGGAAGGGCGCGCCATGACAACTCTGACAGTCATTGGCCATGGTGTGGTGAGCGGAGGCCAGGGGGCCGGATTCCCAGGCATTCAGGCCCAATGCTGGAACGTCCTTGATCTGCGAGCGGAAAGTGGGCACGTAATGCGCCATCAGTGGCAGCAACAGGCCCAGCGTCAACGTGATGGCGAGCAGCGCCCAGGACCACTTGCGCTTGCTCATGCCGGCTTCGGCCAGGCTTTGTGGCAGGGCCTCGGACTGTTCGCGCGCAGCTACCTCGGACTTGTCCACCAGCCCGACTTCAACGGCGGCTTCGAAGTCCTTGGGTGGATCCACCAGGGTGATGCGCAGATTGCCGATTTCGATCTGGGTGCCGGCGCCGGCGGTGGCCGTGTGTTCGAATTGTCCGTTGATGCGCACCCCGGCGGCGACCAGCGATTCGATGCGATAGCGACCGTTGCCCAACGCCACCACGCGCGCATGCTCCAGAGCGGCGCGCAGATCGTTGATGAAAATGGCTTGGTTGGCGGCGCGACCGATGGTCAGGGTTTCACCGAAGTGAATTTCCTCTTCGACCTGGATACTGCCCTTGCCCTTCTTGATGACGCGTCGGATGAACCATTTCATGGCGTGAGGTCCCCTCTCGCGGATGGCTCACGTGCGGCGCAGCGTGACCCGTAAAGATTCAGGATGGATGGATCACGGCCCGCGATCCCGATGTCTCTTCCCATAATTTCGCTCACGAATCGCCCTCAGATCTGGAGCGTGGCGCGCCCGGCGCCGCACACGATCACCAATAGAAGAACACGGACAGGACGTGCGCTGTCAAAGCGCCGAGCAGTCCGAGCGACAGTGGCACGTGGACGTAGAGCCAGATTTCCATCATCGCCTGCAGCTGAATGTCACGCGCCACCCGAGACGCCAGTGAGCGCTTGCGCGAGATCAGGTCGATCAGGCGCCGCAACTGCTCGCTCTGTCCATCGTTGGCCTGGTTGGCCAGGAAGTCGACCATCATTACCATGGTCTGGCCAGTCTTGGTGGACGACGCCTTGCCAGAGTCGGCGTTCATGACTGCGTCCTTGAGCTTGGCCAGCGCCGCGGCGGAATCATCCCGCGCGGTCAGCTGTGCCCAGACGCCTCCGCCCAGTTGCCCATGCTGAATCGACCCGAGCACCGTGTCGTGGATGCTCTTGTCGACCTTGTCGGCAATCTGCAGCGCCTGCTGATCCAACTCGCGGATCTCCTCCAGCATGGCCTTGCGCGTGGAGTCGGCGCGGTTGCGCGTCATCAACGAGGGAAAACGCAGGTAGGCGTAGACACCGAAAAAGCCGCTGAAGATCACCAGCAGCATCAGCACCAGAGCCAGCGTGTGGATATTCCAGCCCACCTGGAAACCTGAATGCAGGAAGGCAATCAGGATCAGGGTGGTGCCGAGGTACACGTGGGCCGACAACCAGCCACGGGCGCTGCTGCTGGCCCGTGCATAGCGGCGCTTGCGGATGCCGAACCACAGCAGCCACAGGATCAGCAGGGCGCCGATGGTGCCGAGGGTATAGCCCAGCCAGGAGCCGCCGTTGGGGACGCCGATGGGGTCATGCCACAGATAGGCAGCGATGGAACCGATCGACAGGATCAACGAGACCCAGAGGTAGCGGTAGCCGCGGTAGTCGAGGATCGAATCATGCATGGCTTACGGTCCTCGTGCGTAGGCATATTCGGGCAGCTGTTCCGGACTGATGCGTATGGCAGCTCCGGTCGGGCAGGCGCGCACGCAGGCGGCGCCGCCCTTCAGGTCCTTGCACATATCGCATTTGACCGCCTTCTTCTCGTGGCTATCCGGGTCGTAGGGCGAATTGCCGGGCCCCGGTCCGGCGCCCAGCAGCAGCCACTGCAGCAGACCCGGTTTCTTCTTGGGTTTGGCCGACATATGGATGACGCCGTAGGGGCAATTGCGCTCGCAATTGCCGCAGCCAATGCAGTTGTCGGCGATGAACACCTCGCCATTGGGCGCGCGGTGGATGGCGTCGGCCGGACAGTCCTTCATGCAGTGCGGATGCTCGCAGTGCCGACAGGAAGTCGGCACGTGGACATTGGCAAAGGTGGGGCCAGCCTCGCGATCCAGCCTGGAGGTGCCGCCGTGGGTTTCGGCGCAGGCCTTCTCGCAGTTATCGCAGCGCACGCACAGCGATTCGTCGATCAGCAGCACATCGGTGGCTTCACCCAGACCCTGGCCTACCAGGAAGGAGATCAGGTCTCCGCCGGAGGCTGCAGCCTGCATGGTGATGTTCTCTGCGGTGCGCTGCTTGACTTCCATGGCCAGCTTGCCGCGCAGTGTCGGATTCTGCATCAGCAGCTTGTTGAAGGAATCGCGATCGACCTTGATGGTCTCGGTGGCCACCGCCGCCTTGGCCGTGGCCGAGCGCTTGCCACCGCCGATGATGGCCATCTCGCCCACGTAGTTGCCCGCAGGGACATAGGAAAGCACCACGTCGCGACCGCCGATGCTGCGGGAAATGGTCAGCGAACCGACCCGCACCAGGTGCAGGCTGTCGCCTTCGTCGCCTTCGCGGAACAGCGTCTCGCCAGCCTTGTAGCGGGCCAGCGATGCGCCGGAAACCACCTCGTTGATCTGGGCCTGGGTCACGTCGGCGCCGAACCGGGCAGCCAGCGCGCGGGCGATGAAGGTGCGGTCGACCAGCTTCTTCACCGCGTCCACCGAATTGATCAGTTTCTGCATCGAGCGCCGCGGCGTTTCGATCAGCACGCAGTTCGGTCCGGCATAGACGGTGGCACTGCGCCGGCGTCCGGAGATCAGACTCATTTCACCAAAGAACTCTCCGGCGCCCAGCGTGATCCGGTTCTTGCCGGCATCGTCGATGGCCACCTGAACCTGACCCTCGATGATGCAGAAGAAGCTGTTGGTGTAATCGTTGCGCTTGAAGATCACTTCGCCCGACTTGGGCGAACGGATCTGCGAATCGATCATGAACTCGCGCAGCTGCAGCGGCGTGATCGTGGCCAGCAGCGGCACCGCCGCCTGAATCTTGGCCAGGGCCGCCGACACGCTGGTGAACCCGGGCATCTTCTCGAACTTGGCGCGCAGCAGCGGTTCGTCGGCAGGTTCGACGCTGTTGCCGAGGATGTACTCGATCACCTCGTAGCCCTGGTTCATGGCCTGCTTGATCAGCGGATAGCCGCCGAGTGCGCCGACAATGTAGAGGCCGGGCACGTTGCTCTCGTAACGCTCGCTGATGGCCGGTACCGCCGAGGGATCCTTGTTCGGGAACACCACGCCGCAGGCTTCGACAAAGGCCCGGGGCGGATTGGCGCCGAGGCGGCCGATGATGCGATCACACAGGATCTGCGCTCGGCCCTTGGGTGTGTTCAGGATCAGTCGGCCGGGCTTGCGGCCCACCGAGAGCTTGTCCACCCGCTCGGGAGCAGCGCCGTAGTAACACTCGATGGTGCCATCCTCGATGGCCTTGAGGATGTTTCGCAGATTGCCTTCCTTGGCGCGGGCAAACTCATCGCGGCGATTGACGATGATCACCTGATTCTGCTTCGCCAGCGCCACGGCATTCTCGATGGCGGCATCGCCGGCGCCGACCACTATGATGGTCTCGGCTTCGTATTCGTCCGGATCGTCCAGCTGATACTGGACAAAGGGCGCGTCATCGCCGGGCACGCCGAGCTTGCGGATGTTGCCCTGCAGGCCGATGCCGAGCACCACATTGCGTGCCCGCACCTTGTCGGTGCGGCCGATACTGATCTCGAAATGATCGTCGACCTTCTTGATCGCCGAGACCTCGGCGCCGTGTCGGACGTTGACCCCGATCTTGGCGACTCCTTGGTCCCAGGCCTCGAGAATCGACTCGCGACTACCCTGAGAGAATTCAAGCGGCGAGCGCAGCGGCAGGGCCTCGGGTTCGGCCATGACGTGTTTGCCTTTCTGGTACCGGAAGATCGTGTTGGACAGGTGCGGAGCCGCTTCCAGCAACACATGCGGTACTTTCAGCTCTGCCGCGCGCGCCGCGGCACTGATGCCACCTGGCCCCGATCCAACGATAGCGATCTCTAGGATTTCGCTCATCAGACGCCCTCGCCATGTCAGTCCCCAAGGCGTGGAGTGTAGGTACCGTGATGGGCCGCTGCAATCCTGAATGTGAAATGATCGTCTCCGGGCCCGGCGCGCTATGATCCGAAGACTGAGTCGGGGGAGTTCCAGCACATGGCAGAAAGCGCGTTCGAATTGCTCGGGGGGGCGCTTCCAAAACGCGAACGGCCCGGTCGCGACGCCTTCCCGAGTACCGGCAAGGCCGTGCGCCAGTGGATCGAGGCGCTGCCGCTGGCCAACAGCGGCGCTACCGCCCGATTGCTCTACAACGGCCTGAAGGAGCTCAATCAGCTCGAAGTCGATCCCAATCAGCGCATCGACATCCTGGAACAGATGCGCCATCCGGTGTCCGTGGTCATTTCCAGCATGGAGCGACATGTGCTGGGGCAAGCATTGCCCTTGCCGCTGCAGAAGCGCCAGATCGGCGCGGTGATGCGAGATTTCCATCGAGAGCTGGCGGTGGGCTTTGCCACCTGCGTGTTCGACTATTGCGCACCCAAGGGCCACGTTCCCTTCCTGCGTGGCCGCAGTGCAGCACTGGCCCTGGTTCGCGCGCTGGTGCATTGCTCGCAGACCTTGACGAAATGTTATATCGCCTACAGCGAAATCCCCTCGGGCGTGTGGACCTTGTTGCATCGACTGGCGGCTTTCGCCTTCGAGGCGCAGTTGTCGGAGAAGGCCGTCACCGATCCCCAGGTACCTGGCGTCACCCTGACGCCGGAATGTGTCTATCTGCAGACCTTGCTCAGCTTCATCGGCAATCCCTACCGATTGACACAAAAGGAGATCGTTGACGTCGGGACCGCGGCGACGATCTGGTCGGCCGCATGCCGGCTCGACCTCGACGGCACCACTGGATCCTTCGTCATCGATCCGCGTTCGGATTCGCCGCCCTTGTCACCCACTGCCGAAGTGGCGGGGCGCTATTGGCGTCTCGATGCCACCGGGCTGGTGTCAGCGCTGGAAAATCAGGTGCGGGTGCTGCATCACCAGGACGGTCCGATTGCCGTGCGCGGTCGTCTGGGCCATGGGCCCGAAATTTCGGCGGATGTGGTCGAAAAGCTCATGCTCGCCTGGAGTTTCAGCGGCGAGCGCAACCACCCGCGTCTGCCGGCGGAGCACCAGATGGATACCTGCATGGGCTTGCACGCCGTGCATTACCTGGCTGCCGGTGTTCGTGATTTCAAGGATTTCGTTGGCGAACTGGGCGGCGGCATCAATCTCAGTGACCGTGAGCGCTCGGCGGCGTGGGCACAGGCGAGTCTGGAGTCGGCCGTGCCGACCATGCACAAGGTCCGCGTGATTGACCAGAGTCTGGGTGGCTATCGCCTGTTCTGGGAAAACGCCGAGGGCATGAAGGCCAAGGTCGGCGAACTGATCGCACTGGCGGCTCCGGTGGACGAGGACGATGAGGATGACGATCCGCGTGACTGGATGGTGGGCGTTCTGCGCTGGCTCAAGGGCGGCAACAACGACGGTCTGGAGGCTGGCGTGCAGTTGCTGAGCCGCCGGGTTGAAGCGGTGGCGGTGCGCGCCACCAGCGAGGCGCAGACCAGCCGGGTCATCCTCCGCGGACTGTTGCTGGCGCCGCTGGCCATCGATGGCAGTCAGCATCCCACCTTGTTGGCGCCTTCCATTCTTGATTCCACCGGCGGGCTCGAGTTGTTGCGGCTGCCCGATCCCCACGGCATGGAGGAGCGCGACTTCGTCGAGCCCTTGCACACTCTCGACCTGATCGAGAACACCGGCGCCTACAAGCAATTTCGCTATGGAGATCAGCGCTCAGAGGCGACGCTGGCCGCGCCGGAAGCGCCGCCCGCCGCGGAACTGGACGAGATCTGGTCCACGGTTTGAGAGCCGCGGTACGGGAGACGGGGCAGGGGGCACGGGAAAGGCGGCTCTACGGGAGGCTCGCACGCATCGGCACTTGCCACCCGTTCACTCAGGTTTGAGTATCTTCCGGAGTCCCGAGTCCCGAGTCCCGAGTCCCGAGTCCCGAGTCCCGAGTCCCGTCCCTAGCGTGTCGGATATCCAATGACTGATCAGATTCCCGGCTTTGGCGCACTCCCGCGTCGGCAGACCCTTGCGGTGCGCGTCGGCGCCAGTACCGTCGGTGGTGGCGCTCCGGTCGTGGTGCAATCCATGACCAACACCGATACCGCCGATATCGAGGCCACCACCCGGCAAGTGGCGCAGCTGTGGCGTGCCGGCTCCGAGTTGGTGCGGATCACTGTCAACACCGAAGAGGCGGCGGCGGCGGTGGCCCGCATCCGCGACAAGCTCGACCGGATGTCGGTGCCGGTGCCCCTGATCGGAGATTTCCACTACAACGGCCACCTGCTGCTGTCGCGTTACCCTGAATGCGCCGAGGCCTTGGCCAAGTACCGCATCAACCCCGGCAATGTTGGCTTTGGTGCCAAGCGCGACACCCAGTTTGCGACCATCATCGAGCATGCCATTCGCCACCAGAAACCGGTTCGGATCGGTGCCAATTGGGGCAGTCTGGATCAGGGCTTGCTGACCCGGCTGATGGATGAGAATGCACAATCGGCGGCGCCCCTGGACGCCCCCGCGGTTGCCCGCGAGGCGCTGATCCAGTCGGCCCTGATCAGTGCGGCACGGGCCGAAGAGATCGGTCTGCCTGCTGATCGCATCATCGTTTCCTGCAAGGTCAGCGGTGTGCAGGAGCTGATTGCGGTCTATCGCGAGCTGGCGCGACGCAGCCATTATCCGCTGCATCTGGGTCTGACCGAGGCCGGTATGGGCAGCAAAGGCATCGTGGCCTCGACCGCAGCGTTGGCGGTACTGATGCAGGAAGGCATTGGCGACACGATCCGCATCTCGCTGACCCCCGAACCCGGGGAAAGCCGCAGCCGTGAGGTCATTGTGGCCCAGGAGTTGCTGCAGACCATGGGCTTGCGGGCCTTTACGCCGATGGTCACCGCCTGCCCGGGCTGCGGACGCACCACCAGCACCTTCTTTCAGGAGCTGGCCAAGACCGTGCAGGAACACGTGCGCGAGCGCATGCCCGAATGGCGATTGCAGTACCGCGGCGTCGAGAATCTGACGCTGGCGGTGATGGGGTGCATTGTCAACGGACCCGGCGAAAGCAAGCATGCCAACATCGGCATCAGCCTGCCCGGCACCGGCGAAAGCCCGGCCGCGCCGGTGTTCATCGATGGTGCCAAGGTGGCCACGTTGCGCGGCGATCGCATCAGCGAGGAATTTGTCGGCATGATCGAGGACTATGTACAGCGCTCGTACCCACCGGTGGGAGGCAGTGCCGAGGAGCAGTGAAGGGTCAAGGGTATCGTTCCGAGTTGTTTCGAGCGGCTGTGTCGGCTCAACTTTGCCTACGGGCCATGACCTTGCGCGGATGGTGCTGTTGTAGGTCCAGACTTGTCTGGACGCTCTTCGCTCGGTGATGAAAATGCGTCCAGACAAGTCTGGACCTACGAACACGAGACCCCGCCGGATGCCGGCGCTGACTCCCGTTGAATGGCTGCAGCAGGCAGGGTCGAAGCCTTGTCATTCTTGACCGATTACTGTTGACGACTTAACTGTGACCCTTTTCGCCCAAACCCAGCACCCAGCCGTCATGACCGCACCACTCCAGTTCCGCTCTGCCACGCTCGACGACGTTGATGCCTTGCTGGCACTGGTCGAATCCGCCTATCGCGGCGATGCCAGTCGTCAGGGCTGGACCACCGAGGCCGATCTGCTGGATGGGCAGCGTACCGATCGCGAGGGTTTGCGGGACACGATCTCTCGCCAGGGTTCGATCATCCTGATGGCCGAGCGCGACGCCGAGCTGCTCGGTTGCGCGCATCTGGAACAACAGGGGAACGCCGCCTATTTCGGCATGTTTGCGGTGCGGCCAGGTTTGCAGGGCGGCGGCATTGGTGATGCGATCCTGCGCGAATGTGAGCGGCGGGCTCGGTCGATGGGGCTCAGTCAGGTGCGCATGACCGTGATCTGGACGCGGGCCGAGCTGATTGCCTTCTATCTGCGCCGCGGCTACGTGGCGACCGGCGAAACAGCGCCCTTTCCCTACGGCGACGAACGCTTTGGCAAGCCGAGGCGCGAGGATCTCTATTTCGAGGTCTATGCCAAGTCTCTGAAAGGCGAGCTCTGACCATGTCGATCTACTCACTGGCTCGGCCCCTGTTGTTCGCGCTGGACGCGGAGCGTGCCCATGAGCTGGGCTTGAAGGCGATCGAAGCTGCCTACCGCATGGGCCTGAACCCGCTGATGGCCACGCGCCCCACGGCGCTGCCGACTCGCGTGTTCGGCATCGATTTTCCCAACCCGGTGGGTCTGGCGGCGGGTCTGGACAAGAATGCAGCACATATCGACGCCCTGGCGGCGCTGGGTTTCGGTTTCATCGAGGTGGGAACCATCACGCCGCGACCGCAGGCTGGCAATCCCAAGCCGAGGATGTTCCGCTTGCCGGAGCAACTGGCCGTGATCAACCGGCTGGGTTTCAACAACCTGGGCGTCGATGCACTGGTTCGCAACATCGAATGCAGCCGTTTTCAGGGTGTGCTGGGCATCAACATCGGCAAGAACAAGGACACTCCCAACGAGCGCGCGGTCGATGATTACCTGCTCTGCCTGGAGCGGGTCTATGCGCTGGCCAGCTACATTACTGTCAACATTTCCTCACCCAACACCCAGGGCTTGCGGGATCTGCAGGAAGAAAACGCCCTGGCGCGCTTCATCGGCACCCTGCGCGAAGCGCAGCAGCGACTGGCCGGCATTCACGGCAAGCACAAACCGATGCTGCTCAAGATCGCGCCAGACCTCAGCCCGACCGAGATGGACGGCATCGCCGAGGTCTTGCTGAAGTCCGGCATCGATGGGCTGATCTGCACCAATACCACCGTCGATCGAGCGGTGATCGCCGGGCATCGGCTCGCTGCGGAGGCCGGTGGCCTGTCCGGCAAGCCGCTTCTGGAACGCTCGACGTCGGTGCTGCGCGGCATGTCGGAGCGGCTGGGCGGACGGCTGCCGATCATCGGCGTTGGCGGTATCGTCGATGGCGCGGGTGCGGTCGCCAAGGTGGCTGCTGGCGCCAGTCTGGTGCAGTTCTACAGTGGCATGATCTATCGCGGACCGCAGCTGATCGGCGAGTGCGTGGAGGCCCTGCGTGCACAGCGCAGCTAAACCGCAATTGAGCGCAAAGCCTTGCGCGATCTTTCGCATCAGGTGCGAGACATGCGGGCTGAGCTGACTGCCGATGCCGATCTGTCTGAATTGAACAGTTTCGGCGTTCAGGCGCGGGCGGCCTGGCTGGCACGGGCCCAGAACGAGGCCCAGGTGCTCGACGCACTCGCTCGTGCAGACCAATGGCAGCTGCCGGTGCAGGTGCTGGGCGGCGGCAGCAATGTGCTGATCGTCGATGATCTGGATGCGCTGGTGCTGTTGCCGCAGCTGCGAGGTATCGAGTGGCTGGGAGTCGCTGGCGGTCGTACGCATGTGCGCGCGGCAGCTGGCGAGAATTGGCACGGCTTCGTCGCCGCGACCCTGGCGGCCGGCGCCTTTGGTCTGGAGAACCTGGCGCTGATCCCGGGTCATGTGGGTGCGGCGCCGATCCAGAACATCGGTGCCTACGGTGTGGAGCTGGAGCGCTTTGTAGTCGCGGTCGAGGCCCTCGATCAGCGCACCGGACGGGCGTGTCGGATCGAGGCCAGGGACTGCGGGTTTGCTTACCGGGACAGCCTTTTCAAACGAGCGGAAGGCGCGCACCTGCTGATCACCGCCGTTGAATTTGCGCTGCTTCCGAGGCCTGAACTGGTGCTCGGCTATGCCGGTGTGACCGAGGAACTCGCTGCGCGTGGCGTCAGCGAGCCTACGCCGCAGGCGGTGTTTGACGCGGTGGTTGCGATCCGCCGCCACAAACTGCCCGACCCGGCAGTGCTCGGCAATGCCGGCAGTTTCTTCAAGAACCCGCTGGTGCCGATCGCAATCGCCGAGGACCTGCAGCAGCGTCACCCGGTGCTTCCGGTCTATCCCGCGGGTGAGGGCTCACGCAAACTGGCGGCAGGTTGGCTCATCGATGCCTGCGGCTGGCGTGGTCACCGCGAAGGTGATGCCGGTGTCCATCAGCAACACGCGCTGGTATTGGTCAACTACGGCCGCGCCCGCGGTGCCGACATCCTCAGGCTGGCGCGCCGTATCCAGGCCGACGTTGAGGCGCGTTTCGGCGTTGAGCTGGAGATCGAGCCGCGTTTGCTGGGATTGCGCTAAGTCCAGCCGCGAGGGCCCGAGGGCATGCGAAAGCGGCTACGCAGCGAGGTTGCAGCTTTTTCGTGCCCGCGTGCCCTCAAATCAATAGCTTGCGGAATGTCTGGCCAGCGGGCTCTGCCCGCGATCAGGGTCGGCATATCGCGCAAAGCTCGCGGGCAGAGCCCGCTCCCACAGCAGGTGCCTTGACTCAGCCGCGCGCGCGCCGCGGGAAGCCGACCATGCGCTGCAGATCTTCGTCCCACAGTTTCAATCGGGCGCTCTTGAGGCTGGTCCACAGCGTCAGGCGCGGGGCTTTCTGCAGCAGCGGGTGTGACTTGAAAGCCTCGCGCAGACGGTAGTTCGGTATGCGGCTGGCCAGATGATGGATGTGGTGGTAGCCGATGTTCCCAGTGAACCAATGAAGCACCCGCGGCAAGTCATAGTAAGAGCTACCGGCCACTGCAGCCTGCTCGGAACTCCATTCCTTGCCACGCACCCAGTAGGCATTTTCGAAGGTGTGCTGCACGTAGAAAAGCCACACGCCGAGCGCGCCGGCAATGAGCAGGATCGGCAGGTGCACCATCACCAGCGCTTTCCAGCCCACCGCGTAGATCACCACGCCGAAAACCAGAGCGAGCACCAGATTGTTGAGCCAGACGCTGGCCCATTCCTTCTTCCACGAACGCGGCAAATCGAAGGGAAAACGGTGCTTGATGATGAACTGGTAGACCGGACCGATGATGAGCAGCACGGGCGTGGCGCGATAGAAGCGATAGCAGAAGCGCCCGAAGCGGGAGCGTGACAGATACTCGCGCACTGTCAGCGTGTCGACGTCGCCGAATTCGCGTCGATCCAGATTGCCAGAGGTGCCGTGGTGCACGGCGTGGGTCTTGCGCCAGTAACTGTAGGGGAACAGCGTGATGATTCCCAGAAAGGCGCCCAGTGAGTTGTTGGCCTTGGCACTGGCAAAGAAGGAGCCATGCCCGCAATCGTGCTGGATGATGAACAGGCGTACGTACAAGCCCGCGGTAGGCAGCGCCAGCAGCAGGATCCAGAGATAGTTCCAACCCGAGACCGCGCCGTAGACCATCAATGACCACAGACCCAGAAAGGGGATCAGGGTGTCGGCAATCTGCCACAGAGCCTTGCCCAGATGCGGCTTGGCGAAGGGCGCACACAGCTGGCGTAGATTGGCCACGGAACCAGGTTCTGCATTACTCACGGTGGGCGTCGCTTCTGTCAGGGTGCATGGATTCTCCAGTGCCACCGCGCCAAGGGCAATCACCCAGAGGTCAGCGATCCGGATACACGAGGCCGGCAAAAGTGAAACAGTGCACGGTTGGGTGGGATATGCGGCCGCGCCCCGGGAATGCAAGCCATGGCGGCGATTGCTCGCTTGCACGCCTCGGCCCATCATGCACTCATGATGGCAACCACGCTCGTGATCGATACCAATGTCTGCCTCGATCTGTTCGTGTTCGAGGATCCTCGATGCCTGTGGCTGATGCAGGCGCTCGAAGAAGGATCGATCCGAGCCCTGGCCTCCGATCCCATGCGGGTGGAATGGCAGCAGGTGCTGGCGCGGCCCAAGCTCGGCCTGTCCGCGTCGCGGCAGAACAGGGCACAAGCGCGTTACGACCGCCTGATAGGCTGGCATAGCCACTGCGGCAAGAGCCCTGGAGTTCGGCTTCCCCGCTGTGCCGATGCCGACGACCAGATGTTCCTGGAACTGGCGGCCGATGTCGGCGCAAGCGCGCTGCTGAGTCGGGACCGCGCGCTGCTGGTACTCTCCAGGCGCAGCCAGAGGATGGCTGGATTCATGGTCATGACGCCGGAGCAGTTCGAACCGCACTGGCGCGCGCTGACCGCCTGCCGCTTGCCGGTTTCCGGATAGTTACGCCCAAGCCGGTCCATTCCTGCGATCATGGGTGATGAGCGAATTCTCGAAACTGGGTTTGATCCCCACCCTGATGCAGGGGCTGGATGCGTCCGGCTACACCGCGCTGACACCGATACAGGCGCAGAGTCTGCCGCCGATCCTGGACGGAAAGGATCTGATTGCACAGGCGCCGACGGGCAGCGGCAAGACCGTGGCTTTCGGTCTGGGATTGTTGCAAGGACTGGATCCGGGCTTGACCAAGGTCCAGGGCCTGGTGCTGTGTCCGACCCGCGAACTGGCGGATCAGGTGGGCAAGCAGTTGCGGCGCCTGGCCACCGGCATTCCCAACCTCAAGCTGTCGATCCTCTGCGGCGGTGTTGCGCTGCGCCCGCAGCTGGCGTCACTGGTGCATGACCCGCATGTGGTCGTCGGCACACCCGGGCGGGTCCAGGAACTGATCCGCAAGGGCGCGCTGCATCTGGATGGTGTGCGAACCCTGGTGCTGGACGAGGCCGATCGCATGCTCGACATGGGCTTTGCCGAGGCCATCGCCGAGATTGCCGGCAAGACTCCGAAGACTCGCCAGAGTCTGCTGTTCTCGGCCACGTTCCCGGAAGAGATCCGGGCGATCTGCCAGAACACCTTGCGTGATCCGATCGAAGTCACGGTGGATGGCGCCTCCGAACAGCCGGTGATCGAGCAGCTGTTCTTCCAGGTCGATCTGGCCGGAAAGCCGATGTTGCTTGCCAATCTGCTGGCCGAGCGTCGCCCCGAATCCTGCGTGATCTTCTGCAATACCCGGCGCGACACCGACGAGGTGGCGGCAATGCTGGCGAGCATGGGCTTTGCCGCTCTGGCGCTGCATGGTGACAAGGATCAACGCGACCGCGACGAAGTGCTGGTGCGATTTGCCAACCGCAGCTGCAGCGTGCTGGTCGGCACCGATGTTGCCGCGCGCGGACTGGATATCTCCGAGCTGGCCTGCGTCGTCAACTACGAACTGCCGCCGGATCCCAATGATTATCTGCATCGTATCGGTCGCACCGGGCGGGCAGGGCGCAGCGGTCTGGCCTTGAGCCTGGTAACGCCACGTGAGTTGCCACGGGCACTGGCGCTGGAAGCCAGCCAGGGTGCGCCGCTGGCCTGGAGCAAGTCCGGGGCCACCAGCACCCGCGCACCCAGTCCATTGCCGGCCAAGATGGTGACGCTGCGAATTGACGGTGGTCGCGGTGACAAGCTGCGTCCTGGCGACATTCTCGGCGCGCTGACCGGAGAAGCTGGCCTGACCGCCGATGCCATCGGCAAGATCGATGTCTACGCCACGCGTTCCTATGTGGCCATCGATCGCCGCCACGCGGCGCGCGCTCTCGATCGGCTGACCGCCGGCAAGATCAAGGGGCGGAATTTCCGGGTGCGACGGATCTGAGGGTGTGACGGCGATGGCACAGCCTTCGCGAGCGTAGCCCGCTCCCACAGGGGCGCAGGTACCAGTGGCCAGCCTGTGGGAGCGGATTCATCCGCCATCCTGTCGCCGCATCAATCAATAGAAGCAGATAGCAACTTCTGCAGCGCGCTCGGTTCCTTTTCGGGCTCGGGCGGCTGCTCGGTCAGGCTCAGCGCGGACACATCGATGGCTGCAGCGGCAGCCTTGGGGCTTCGGTCTATCGGGCCGTCGTCGTTGGCCAGGCTGATGCCTGAGAGATCGAAGGTGGGCTCCGGAACCGGGGTCCTGTCGATCAGGGTGACGCCGGGCTGGGCCAGGCTGAGCGCGGAGGTGTCGATCTCGGCGGTCTTGCGTACAGGCGGCGGCAGGATCGTGGCACCGGGCGGCGCCAGACTCAGCGCGTCGGCAGATTCGGTCACAGCCGTCACCGTGTCGGTCCGGACCGGTTCTGCACCTGCCGCCGCGGTTGATGGCTGAGGCGGCGACTCACGGGTCGGCGCTGGGGTGGCTGCCACCGGAATCACGGGGGCGATGGGCGCATCGCTGACCACCGCCACCATGATGCCAGCCTGGCGCAACACCTCCTGATAGCGACCCGCTGCATCCCGGCTGAGCCCGGTCTTGAGCACCGTCTTGGGTGCGTCGAGCAGTGCATCCATGCGCTCCGGAGCAGACTTGAACAACTGCGCCAGATTGCTGCGGACCTGTTCGCGGGTAAAGCCGCTCAGGATCTTGCCGCGGAAGACGATCTGAAAGCTCGGTTCGCTCATGGCTCAGCGTGATCGGCCGGAAACGCGCACAGTTTAACTCGGATCGGCAGCGCCGACCCAGTCGCGCCAGCCATGCTCAGCGGTGCTGATCGATCAGCACCGGGTTGCCGTCTGGATCGAGCATGGCAATGTGGGCCGGGCCGCTGCCGTTCTCGTCAGCCTCGGTGGTCAGGGCCACGCCCTGCGCCTTGAGTAGGCGTTGCAGTTCGCGTACGTCGGTGAATTCGTCCAGGGGCTGGGCATTCTGGTCCCAGCCGGGATTGAAGGTCAGCGCATTGCGTTCGAACATGCCCTGAAACAATCCGATCAGGTGATCGCCGTTCTTCAGGATCAGCCAGTGATGTTCCTGATTGCCGCCGAAGACCGTGAAGCCCAGCTTCTCGTAGAAAGCGCGGGATGCGGCGATGTCCTTGACCGCCAGGCTGATCGAGAATGCACCGAGTTTCATTGTGTTTGCTCCCGTGGTGGATTGAGCCTTGCGCTCGAGGTTTCAGCGACCAGGCGCCGCTGACAGGCGTCAGCTCTTCTTGAGCCAGCGTAGCTCGTGACTGCCGTAGCGACTCTGCTCCAGCGCTCGGGCCAGTGCCGGCAATACCTCGGCCAGGGTGTGATCGAATCGGTACGGCGGATTGATCAGTGCCATCCCGCAGCCGTTCAGGCGCAGGGCGCTGTTGGGCTGATGCAGGCAGAACTCGGCCAGCAGGATGTTCTCGAAGGGCAGCGTGGCCAGGCGCCGATAGAAGATCTCGATGTCCTGGCGAAGCTTGATCGGGTACCAGATCGCGTAGGTTCCACCAGGCCAGCGCCGATGCGCGTCCTTCAGCCCTTCGATGATGAAATCGAACTCGCCCAATTGGGCCTCGTAAGGCGGATCGACGAGTACCAGCCCGCGCTTTTCCTTCGGCGGCAGCAGGGCCCGAAGCGCCTCATAGCCATCGCGATGATGGCAGGCCACTCGCGCATCCCGGGCGAATTCCTGCTTCAGGTGGCGGGCTTCGTCCGGCTGCAACTCGCAGGCGATCAGGCGGTCGTGCTCGCGCATCAATGAGGCTGCGATCAAGGGCGATCCCGGGTAGGTGTGCAGGGCGGTGGCATGTCCTGCATTGAAGGATCGCACCAGATTCAGATACACATGCAGCAAGCTCGGCAACTGGCTCAAGCCCAGCAGCGGCGTGATGCCACTGGCGAATTCCCGGGTCTTCTCCGCCTCTTCGGAGCTCAGTGAGTAGCGGGCCCGACCGGCGTGGGTGTCGATCACGCAAAAGGGGGTGTTCTTGTGCTTGAGCGCCTCGATCAAGCCCACCAGTACCGCGTGCTTGAGGACATCGGCAAAGTTTCCGGCATGAAAGGCATGGCGATAGTTCACGGGCTTGCCTGTGGATCGAAGGGCTCGATGCTGCAATAGAACGCGTTTGCGGCAGTCTCGTCAATCGAAGCGACGGTCTCCCCGGGCGGGTTGGGCCCGCAAGGCTCCGGCTGAATGGCGGTTCGGAACGACTGGTGACACTTCGATGCCGGTGCGAGCCGTAGTATCAAGCACATCAAGGAACTGCTGCAGGACGAGGATGATTACCAAGGCACGCGCCATCTTCTATGTCTCCGACGGTACCGGGGTGACCGCCGAAACCATTGGACACAGCGTGCTGACGCAGTTTGACGGCATCCCCTTCCAGACGCGGCGACTGCCCTTCGTGGACAACGAGGCTCGGGCCCGGGCCGCAGCCGCCGAGATCCGCCGTTTCGGCGACGATACCGGCTATCGTCCGGTCGTCATCAATACCGTGGTCGACGGGCATCTGTCCTCGCTCATTGCTGAAAGTGGAGCGCTGATGCTGGACGTGTTTGCCCCCTTCATTCCGCCGATGGAGCAGGAACTGGGTGTGCCGCGCACGCCCAAGGTAGGCAAGGCCCATGGCGGCGCCGACTCGGCCGAGTACGAGGCGCGCATGAATGCCACCAATTACGCGCTGACTCATGATGACGGCGTGCAATCCAATTTCAGCGACGCCGAAGTCATCTTGATGGGGGTGTCGCGCTCGGGCAAGACGCCCACCTGCCTCTACATGGCGCTGCATTACGGGGTGCGGGCTGCCAACTACCCCTTGCTTCCGGAAGATCTGGAGAACGGCGAGTTGCCGCCCAAGCTCAGGCCGCATCGTGAACGCATCTATGGGCTGACCATCGATCCGCATCGTCTGGCCCAGATCCGCGAACAGCGCCGCGCTGGCAGTCGCTATGCATCGATCGACCAGTGTCGCTGGGAAGTGGAAGAGTCCGAGCGCTTCTTCAAGCGCGAATCGATCCCGGTGATGCACTCCACGCACATGAGCATCGAGGAAATTGCCAGCAAGATCATGCAGTCGCTGGGGATGAATCGGCAGTTGTATTGAGAATCCTCCTCGGCCTCCGGCGGCAACCGGGAGACGAAGCATTTGCCAGCGCGAGCTGCCTGGTCAGATAATGACGTCATTGACAGCATTGATGTCATTGGAGGCAGCGATGGGTGTGTTGACGGTGCGTAACATCGATGAAGACCTCAAGCGACGATTGCGCGTCGCTGCGGCTGAACGCGGGATCTCCATGGAGGAGCATGTTCGCCGACTGCTGGCAGCTGCGACTGACAGTTCTGCAGCCACCGGTGAGGAACTGCTGAGGTCGATCCGCGCCCGCGTCAAAGGTATGGGAGATATTCGACTGGAAGTGCCGGAGCGCACCGATGCCGTCAAACCGGCTGATTTCGAAGCGTGATCGTTCTCGACACCAATGTGCTGTCGGAGCTGATGCGGCAGAAACCGGATGTCACCGTTCAACAATGGTTTGCCTCACTGGTGATCAACGAGTGCATGATCACGGTGGTGACTGCTGCGGAACTGCGCTATGGCGCGGAGCGTCTGCCGTCAGGTCGGCGCCAGGAGCAGCTGAAAAGAGCCATCAACGGCATCATCGAGGAGGACTTTTCCGGCCGGGTATTGCCCTACACCGTCGCAGCCACCGTGCTGCTCGCGGATCTGACCCTGGTCAGGGAGCGCCTCGGGCGGCCAATCAGTCTCGCAGACGCCCAGATTGCGGCAATCTGCAAGCTACATGGCGCCGCCTTGGCAACGCGCAACACGCGAGACTTCGAAAACTGCGGTATCGAACTGATCAATCCCTGGTCGGGATGAGCTTTTTCGCTGGCGCACTCTAGCCTGGCCAAGCATTATCCGCGGCCTCTGTTCAGCGCCTGATTCGCGCCGGGGATCGATTCTCGGCACTTCGGCATCTTGCAAGGAGACACCAGTGAATCCCCAAATCCTCTGGCTCGATCACGTGGGCATGGCCGATCTGCACCAGGTTGGCGGCAAGAACGCATCCCTGGGCGAGATGATCAGCCAGCTGGCGCATCTCGGGGTCAGCGTGCCCGGCGGATTTGCGACCACGGCGGATGCCTTCCGCGAGTTCATCCAGGCCAACCGCTTGTCCGAGCGCATTTTTGATCGCCTGCAGACGCTGGATATCGAGGATGTGAGCGAGCTGGCCAAGGTCGGCAAGGAGATTCGCGGCTGGGTGGCCGACGGCGTGTTCCCAGAGGCACTGGAACAGGCGGTGCGCACCGGTTATGCCGAGATGTGCCAGAAGATCGGCACCGAGAACGCAGCGGTGGCGGTGCGGTCCTCGGCCACCGCCGAAGATCTTCCCGACGCCTCCTTTGCCGGCCAGCAGGAAACCTATCTGAATGTCTGTGGCATCGAGGACGTGCTGGCCACCATCAAACTGGTGTTTGCCTCGCTCTACAACGATCGCGCCATTGCCTATCGCGTCCATCATGGTTTCAAGCACGAGGACGTCTACCTCTCGGCCGGCATCCAGCAGATGGTGCGTTCGGACGCCGGTGCCTCGGGCGTGCTGTTCACGCTGGACACCGAATCAGGCTTCCCGGATGTGGTCTTCATCACCGGCAGCTGGGGCCTGGGTGAGATGGTGGTGCAGGGCGCGGTGAATCCGGACGAGTTCTACGTCTACAAGCCGACGCTGGTCAGTGGTCACCACGCCGTGCTGCGCCGCGGGCTCGGCTCCAAGGAACAGAAGATGATCTACAGCGACGCGCCGGGCGAGCGTGTGCGCATCGTCGAAACCACCGCCGCCGAGCGCACGCGATTCAGTCTCGACGACGCCGATTTGCATGAATTGGCGCGGCAGGCCATGACCATCGAGAAGCACTACCAGCGCCCGATGGACGTGGAATGGGCCAAGGATGGCCTGACCGGCAAGCTCTACATTGTGCAGGCGCGGCCAGAGACAGTGAAGAGCCGCGGTCATCTGCAGGTGCAGGAGAAGTTCAAGCTGATGGAGCGTGGCACCGTGCTGGCGGAAGGCCGCGCCATCGGTCAGCGCATCGGCGCCGGCCCGGCGCGGGTGGTCAAGTCGCTGGACGACATGGATCACGTCAAGCCCGGCGATGTGCTGATCGCCGACATGACCGATCCCGATTGGGAGCCGGTGATGAAGCGCGCCAGCGCGATCGTCACCAATCGCGGCGGCCGCACCTGCCACGCCGCCATCATCGCCCGCGAACTCGGTGTGCCAGCTGTCGTCGGCTGCGGTGATGCCACCCGGCAGGTGCCTGATGGTCAGAACGTAACTGTGTCCTGCGCCGAGGGCGATACCGGATTCATCTACGAGGGACTGCTGCGCTTTGACCGTCACGAGGCGCGCCTGGGTGACATGCCGCCGGCGCCGCTGAAGGTGATGATGAATGTGGCCAACCCCGAGCGCGCCTTTGATTTCGCCATGCTGCCCAATGCCGGAGTTGGCCTCGCCCGCCTGGAAATGGTCATCGCTTCGCATATCGGCGTGCACCCGCGGGCGCTGCTCGAATACGACCAGCAGACGCCGGAACTGCGCGCACGCATCGACCAGCGCATAGCCGGCTACGCCGATCCGGTCAGCTACTACGTCGATCGCCTCGCCGAAGGCATTGCCACCATTGCCGCAGCCTTTTCACCCAATCCGGTGATCGTGCGGCTGTCGGATTTCAAATCCAATGAATACGCCAATCTGCTGGGCGGTGAGGCCTTCGAGCCGCACGAGGAAAACCCGATGCTGGGTTTTCGCGGCGCCTCGCGCTACATCGATCCCAGCTTCAAACCCTGTTTTGAACTGGAATGCCGGGCACTGAAGAAAGTCCGCGAGCAGATGGGTTTGAGCAATGCCTGGGCCATGATTCCCTTCGTACGCACCGTCGACGAAGGCCGCAAGGTCATCGAAACGCTGGCCGAATTCGGCCTCAAGCGAGGTGAGAACGGCCTCAAGGTGATCATGATGTGCGAACTGCCGTCGAATGCGCTGCTGGCCGATCAGTTCCTGGATCTGTTCGACGGCTTCTCGATCGGCTCGAACGATCTCACCCAGTTGACGCTGGGCCTGGACCGCGATTCGGCGGTCATTGCCCATCTGTTCGACGAGCGCAACGATGCGGTCAAGGCGCTGCTGTCGATGGCGATCAAGGCGGCCCGGGCCCGTGGCAAGTACATCGGCATCTGCGGCCAGGGCCCGTCGGACCACCCGGACCTGGCCGAGTGGCTGCTCGATCAGGGCATCGAAAGCGTGTCGCTGAATCCCGATACCGTCATCGAAACCTGGATGATGCTGGCCAAGCATGCGGCTGAGAAGGCGGGCTGAGAGCGGGGCAGATTGTATTGGCGTCAAGAGTGCGTCGAGCGCTTCGGAGCGGCGCTGAGAGAGGCCGCTTGCGGCCGCGGCTGCGGTGCCTCCCGCAGTAGCGCGGCTCCGGCGCGCGGCGGATCGGGTCATGCGTCGTCGGTGGTTCGCGCCGGCGGCCGCGGCCTGGTTCGCCGGGCGCCGCGCGCTTGCCGTCTTTGCACAAGGCCCAAGCGCCAGGGCGCGCGGACCCGGCCTACTTCGGCACATGGGTGATGGACTGGTGTCTTTGCGACCCCGGACTTGATCCGGGGGAAGTAATCCAGGGGTTCCATGCGTGCGGCTATTGCGAGCGAGTTTCGCCCTACTGACCGCCGAGCATCTTGCCTTGGGTGGGTTCGACGCGCTGGCCGTTCACGGTGAAGGCAAAGGGCACTGATACCAGCGTGCCTCCGCTGTTGCGCTGGATCACGAAATGCAGATGCGGGCCGGAGGAGAAACCGGTGTTGCCGCTCTTGGCGATGAGTTCGCCAGCGCGGACTCGATCGCCGATGCCGACGATCACGCTTTCCAGTGCCAGATGCGCGTACACCGCCATGGTGCCGTCGCTGTGCAGGATGCGGATATGGTTCGCCCGGTCGCCAAACTTGGCCAGATCGGTGCCGGCACCGTAGAAGTCGTTTTCCACCGCCATGACCACCCCGGCGCGGGCCGCGCGTATGGGCGTGCCTTCATCCATCGCGATATCGACGGCATGAAAGCTGTGGGCGTCCTTGTGGCTGTATTCGCCGCCGAAGCCCTGATCCACATGCAGCGGAGTGGATTGCGATTCCGCGACCAGCGGTGCCACTGCCAGGTGCAGGGCGCGCAGGGCCCAGAACAGCTCAAACACCTCGCCAATTGGGCGATCACTGCGCAACATGGCCAGCGGTCTGCGAAACAGCAGGCGCAATGCGTTGGACTCAGGCCGTGCGCCGAAGGGCAGTCGGTAAACCGCACTCGGGTCCGGCTGTGCCGCTGGATCTCCGGGGACGTAGTGATAGCTCAAGCTGTAGTTCCACGGACGCCTTTCATCGATCGGCTGAACCTGCAGGATGAGCGAATGCTGCTGCGCTGCAATGACGCGAGATCCGGGCAGGGCTGGCTCGCTGACGACGTTGGTGGCCGCCGCGAATCGCATCAAGACTTCGATCGGGCCGCCATAGCCGTTCCACAACGAGAAACGCTTGTCGGTGTCGGGCCCGTCCTCACGGAGGAATACCATTTTTTTTGGGTCGACCTTGATCAGTTGCTCACTGACTTCGCCGGTCGCGTCGGTCGGTGGACGATCGCTGAAATGCGAGACGCCCTGTTCATCCTTGTAGGAATAGATGCGTTTGGACCAGGCGCTGCCGGCGGTCAGCAGCAGCGCCAGGGCGAGCAGCAGCGTCAGGCCAAAGGCTGGTGACGAGGAGGGCCGCGCGCCTGCGCGGCCGCTGTTGATCTCCTGGCACCGCAAAGCGGCGCCGCAGCTCTTCGCCCTCCAGGGCAGCGTAGAGCGCCGGGGAGCCGCTGCGCAGCACCCTCGGCCGACTTCTGACAGGCGTCTCACACCCATGCCGCAACACTCTCCAGACGAAACGCCAGCGCTTGCTGCTGACGACTGGCGCCTGCCACCAACAACCAGCAACCAACAACCAACAACCCGATCCTAGCCTAGCGGACGATCATGGCACTGAGCCAGAGGCAATTGCCGCGGCGGGCGTTGGCGCAATCTCTCGACACTGAGTTGGTACAGCTGCTCCGCCAGAATGCGCTGACCGGCCTCGGACAGGTGCACGAAATCGAAGAACACCGGGTCGTTACTGCCGTCGAAAATCGCGGGCAGATCTGCCAGCGGCAGGATCGGCGACAGCTGCGCTCTCTGGTGCAGGGTCGATACCTGCCGCGTGCTCAGTCGCTGCAGCTGCACATGCAGGGCTGACGATGCGCCAACGATGGCAGCCTCGTCGCCCCGAGGCGGGCTTCGGTCAAAGGCGGTGGGTTGCCACAGGTAGATCAGCTCCACGTTGTAGCGAATGGCCAGCGCCTGCGCCTGTTTCATCTGGCTGAAATAGTGCTTGGTGATAGCCTGCGCCAGCGTCGGCAATTCCGATTCGTTGACCGTGGCGGTCGACACGCCCGCCAGTCGCAGGATGCCTTCCAGCCGCAACAGCCAGGCCCGCAGCAGTTGCCCGGCCTGCCTGGAGCTGTTGAATTCGCGGCGGCGATTGTCCTCGTTCTGGGGCAAGCCGGCGGTGCCTGATTGCAGCGCCGCATAGACGTCGTTGGCGCCGTCGAGGAAGATCGCCAGATCGGCAGGTTCTTCCGGGCAATTCAGCGCCGACTGGAAGGCCGTCAGACTCTGGCGGCTGACATAGCCGGACTCGCCGAAATTGTCGACCCGCACGCCGAGTTCCGGTGCGCGTTCCAGGTAGATCTGCTCCAGTTGCGCCGCCAGCGTGCCCGAGTCGCGGTTGCCGGTGCCCCACACGGTCGAACCGCCAAACAGCCAGATGCGGCGCTCGGACCTGGGTTGCACGTGCGGGGTCCGACGGAAGCCATTCGCGTCGACCGTGATCAGCTCACCGGCGTAGGCGCGACGGCGCCAGTACACATAGCTGTGCCATTCGGTGTAACGGGAAGCGGCGTGCTCGCGCCAGTACTGACTGATCCAGTCGTCAGCCGCGACCGCGTCGGCCTGTTCGCGCGGTGGCGCCTGCAGGGCCGCATCCACGGGCGCGTCGCCGGCTGGCGCCGGCAACACCTGGCGCAACAGCTGATCGCTGACGAACAGCAGCAGTACCGTGATGCCGAGGATGATCCAGCCCTGGGCCAGCAGCGAGAGCAGACGTCTCAGCATTCGATGACGTTCACAGCCAGGCCGCCGCGACTGGTTTCCTTGTACTTGTCCTGCATGTCGCGGCCGGTGTCGCGCATGGTCTTGATCACCTTGTCGAGCGACACATGGTGCTTGCCGTCACCGCGCAGGGCCATGCGCGAGGCATTGATGGCCTTGACCGCGCCCATGGCATTGCGTTCGATACAGGGAATCTGCACCAGGCCGCCGATGGGATCGCAAGTCAGCCCCAGATTGTGTTCCATGCCGATCTCGGCGGCGTTCTCGACCTGCAGCACGCTGCCGCCCAGTGCTGCGGTCAAGCCGCCAGCGGCCATCGAACAGGCCACGCCAACCTCGCCCTGACAGCCCACCTCGGCACCGGAGATCGAGGCGTTTTCCTTGTAGAGGATGCCGATGGCGCCGGCCGTCAGCAGGAAGTTCAATACGCCCTCATCGTTGGCGCCGGGAGAGAAGCGGGCGTAGTAATGCAGCACGGCCGGCACGATGCCGGCAGCACCGTTGGTCGGCGCGGTGACCACACGACCACCGGCGGCGTTTTCCTCGTTGACGGCCAGCGCATACAGATTGACCCAGTCGAGGATGGTCAGCGGGTCACGCAGATTGGCCTCGGGGCGAGCCGTCAGCTCGCGCTGCATGGCCGGCGCACGGCGCACAACCTTGAGCCCGCCCGGCAGCACGCCGCCTTCGCGCAGCCCACGCGTAACGCAGTCTTGCATGGCTTGCCAGATGGTCAGCAGGCCACTGCGGATGTCGGCCTCGCTGCGCCAGGCCAGTTCGTTCTGGAACATCAGCTGCGCAATCGACTGGCCGGATTCCGCGCAGCGCGCCAGCAACTCATCGCCGCTGGCAAAAGGGTAGGGCATGGGCGTGGCATCGGGGACGATCCGATCCGCTGCCGCTTCGTCGTGGTTGACCACAAAGCCACCGCCCACCGAATAGTAGTCTCGGGTGAAAAGCACGTCGTCGTGCTGGTCATAGGCGGTGAAGCGCATGCCGTTCGAGTGATAGGGCAACTTCTGGCGCTTGTTGAACACCAGATCCGTCTTCTCGTCGAAGCGGATCTCGTGCTTGCCCAGCAGATTCAGGCGTTTGCTGGCGCGGATGCGCTCCAGCGACTGCGGAATCAGATCCGGATCACACTGGTCGGGCTCGGAGCCCTCGAAGCCCAGCAGCACGGCCTTGTCGGTGCCGTGGCCACGGCCGGTGTGGGCCAGGGAGCCAAAGAGCTCACCGCGCAGGCGCACGCAACGATCCAGCACTTCACGCTCTTCCAGCCGCCCGGCAAAGCGGCAGGCGGCGCGCATCGGGCCCACCGTGTGCGAGGAAGACGGGCCGATGCCGATCTTGAACAAGTCGAAAACGCTGACAGCCATGGCGGTGTTCAGTGTGTGTCCGGGGCCGAGGATTATGCTTGGCGAATCCACGCTGCGAACACGGAGTGACGATGCGCCTTCAGTTTTATCACCGTGAACACTGCGAGCTGTGCGATCAGGCGCTGGCGATGCTGCATGAGGCCGGGCTCGATCGGATCATCACCATGATCGATATCGACGCTGATCCCGAGTTGGGGGCGGCCTACGGACTGCGCATCCCGGTCGTGGAATCCAGCGACGGCCGAGCGCTCGATTGGCCCTTCGACATCGAGGCCGTGCAGGCGCTGCTGTCGTAGGAGCACCTTCGTGGCGCGACTGGCGGCGCGAATATCCAGCACTGACGCGGGCTGAGTGAAAGAGCCTGGCGCAGAGAACACGGAGAACTAGCAGAGAGCACACGGAGTAGAGCCTGTCTGATGACTGGCTGACTTCGACGCTCTGCTCTTCTCTGCGTTCTCTCTGCTGATTCTCTGCGCTCTCTGCGATCTGCTTTTAGACCTAAATTTGCCCCATGGCACGATCTTGGCCACGCGGTCGCGACGCAAGGTCGCTCCTACCGTGGGAGCGGATTCATCCGCGATTGGCATCGCGACGGACGCCGCGGTCGCGACGCAAGGTCGCTCCTACTGTGGGAGCGGATTCATCCGCGATCGAGATCGCGATCCGGTCTGTCGGTCGCGACGCAAGGTCGCTCCTACTGTGGGAGCGGATTCATCCGCGATCGAGATCGTGATCCGGTCTGTCGGTCGCCACGCAAGGTCGCTCCTGCTCTGGAGCCAGTACCTCGGGCGATCCGGCGTCGTACTGACGCAGCACTTCCTCGGGGCCAAAGCGCGGGCGCCAATCGAGATCGCGCATCGCTCTGGCAGGTGAATAGACACGGTCTATCGTCGTCGGCAGCGGCCAGCCGCGTCGCGCAAACGCCTCGACCAGTTGTGGCGCCCGCCGGTGCAGTACAGCCGCCGCGTTGTGCTTCAGGTCGACCCGATCGTGGGATTCAAAAGGGGTGTCCCCGGAAATCACATAGCGAGCGTACAGGTCACCACGCCTCGCCAGTGCGCAGGCATGGGCGCTGGCGACGTCGCGGGCATCGATGCCCCGGTGCAAGCGATAGCAGGCCATGAGATTGGCCGCTTCCGGAAAGCAACGGGACATGCGCAATACGGTCACCCGCAGCCCGTATTGCCCGGACAAACGAGCCAGCTCGGCCTCGGCGTCGAGCTTGCTGCGATGGTAGATGGTTCGTGCTTGCGGCACGGTGTCTTCGTCGATCCACGCAGCGGCATCGTCGGGTGTCGACGCGTGGCCGTAGAGCGCGGTCGTGCTGGTATGGATCAGATGTGTCACGCCAGCATCGAGGGCCAGTTCGCCCAGCTGCCGCGTGGCCAGTACATTGATCCGATGGAATTCGGCATCGTCGATCAGACCGACGTGAGGTGCGTGCAGGGCAGCGCAGTGGATGATCGCGTCGACATCGACGAGGGCCCTGCGTACAGCGGCGCGGTCGGAGATGTCCGCGACGCAATCGGTATGCAGGCCGACAAGCCTGTCCAAGCCAATCAGCGAATGACTGGGCTCAAGTGCGGCGCGAATGGCCTGACCGATGCGACCGGCAGACCCGGTGAGCAGCAATTTCATCCCGGCATTAGCCCCTCATCGGCGTCGAGTTTGCAACCAGCGAGTTGCGGTGGCAGCGCGTGGAATTTTCTGTTGTTATCAAAACCCGAACGGGCATCCATGGTCCGCTCCACCCACTCGCCACTGTCATATCGGGGAAACTCATGATCAACCGGTCCAATGCGCCCAGCCTGCGCCCGCTGAGTCTGGCAATCCTGTTTGCTCTGGGGTCTGCGCCGGCGCTGGCGCAAGAGCAGGCTGAAGATGATGTGGCCACCCTGGAAGCGGTCACGGTGACCGCCCAGCGCAAGGTCGAAGACGTGAAGGATGTCCCGATTTCGATCACGACGGTGGCTGACCAGAAACTCGACGTGATCCGCTCCGGTGGCGAGGACGTGCGCTTTCTGTCCGGCCGCTTGCCCAGCCTGATCATCGAATCGTCTTTCGGCCGCACCTTCCCGCGCTTTTACATCCGTGGCTTTGGCAATACCGATTTTGATCTCAATGCCTCGCAGCCGGTGTCGGTGGTGTATGACGAAATCGTGCAGGAGAACCCGATTCTGAAGGGTTTCCCGGTGTTTGATCTGGATCGCGTGGAAATGCTGCGCGGCCCGCAGGGTACGCTCTTTGGCCGAAATACGCCTGCCGGCGTGGTCAAGTTCGAATCGCGTCAGCCCAGCCAGACCAGCGAAGGCTATATCCAGATCGGTGCCGGACGCTTCGGTTCGGGCAATATCGAGGGTGCGATCGGCGGGGCGCTCAGCCCCACGGTGTCGATGCGTGTCTCCGGGCTTTTTCAGACCCGCGATGACTACGTCGACAACACCTACGCGCCGGGGCCGACCAGCAGCTTCGAGGGCTATGAGGATGGCGCTGTCCGGATTCAGGCGCTGTACGAGGGTGAATCGAGCCGGGCCTTGTTCAATGTCCATGGCCGCAGCCTGAGCGGTTCTGCACGACTCTTCCGCGCCAACATCATCCGCCCCGGTGCAAACAGCCTGGTGCCGGGCTTCGACCGCTATGAGGTTTCCCAGGATGGTATCAACCGGCAGGACATCGATACCCATGGTGGCAGCGCCCGCCTGAGCTTCGATCTCGGCTCGGTGACGCTGCACTCGGTGACCGGCTTTGAAGACGCGCAGGCCTACAGTCGCGGCGACATTGATGGCGGCTTCAGCGCCGTCTTTGCGCCGCCGAGCGGCCCTGGCGTCATTCCCTTCAGCTCGGAATCCGCCGATGGTCTGCCGGATCACTCGCAGATCACCCAGGAATTCCGGCTGGTGTCGAACGACTGGGGCGCATTTGACTGGCAGACCGGCGTCTTCTGGTTCGACGAAGACATCACCATCGACAGCTTCAGCTACGACTCGCTGGCCGGCAATGTCGAGAACGGATCAGCCCGGCAGCGCCAGAAGAATGAAGCCTGGGCCTTGTTTGGATCCGGCGAATACGAGGTCAGCGATCAGCTGGTGCTGCGCGCCGGTGTGCGCTACACCAAGGACAAGAAGAACTTCGTTGCCGAACGCTTCGAATCGCCGCTGGCTTTCCTGGGTGTGGGTCCCTTGCCGCCGGTGCGCGTTCGGACCAGTGACAGCGACGTCAGCTGGGATCTGTCTGCGGTTTACCGCATGAATGAACAGTCCAATCTGTACGCACGGGTTGCCCGTGGATTCCGGGCGCCGTCCATTCAGGGTCGGGTGTTGTTCGGTGATGTGGTGTCGGTCGCCGACTCCGAAGACGTGCTGTCCTTCGAGGCCGGCATCAAGACCGATCTGATGGACAACCGGGCTCGCATCGGCTTTTCGGTCTTCCACTACCAGGTCGACAACCAGCAGCTGACGGCGGTCGGTGGCCAGCAGAACTTCAACACGCTGGTCAACGCCGACAAGTCGGTCGGCCAGGGTTTCGAGCTGGATCTGGAAGCCTATCTGACCGACTCGCTGCTGGTGACCGTGGGTGCCAGCTACAACGACACCGAAATTCAGGACCGCAACCTGGCGATTGCGCCCTGTGGCGGCGGCTGTGAGGTGCTGGATCCGGCCGGTCCGGTCGAAGGCACCGTGCTGATCGATGGCAACCCGCTTCCCAATGCGCCGAAGTGGATCAGCAATTTCACGGCCCGGTACGGCGTGCCGATGGGCGCCGGCGAGTTCTACGTTTACACCGACTGGGCCTATCGCAGCGAGGTCAACTTCTTCCTGTACGAGGCCAGCGAGTTTCGCGGCAAGTCCCTGCTGGAAGGCGGCTTGCGGGTGGGCTACACCTGGAACTACGACAAGTACGAGGTCGCCGCGTTCGGCCGCAACATCCTGGGCGAGGAGATCATCGTTGGCGGCATCGACTTCAACAACCTGACCGGCTTCCTCAACGAGCCGCGCATCTGGGGCGTCGAGTTCAAGGCCGCGTTCTAGCCAGTTTCAATCCGGGCCAAAACGAGCGCCCTCGTGGCGCGCCGGCTCTCGCAGGAGCGCCCCTGTGGCGCGACCGGCCGTAGGAAGCGCCCTGGTGGCGCGACCGGCTCTCGCAGGAGCGCCCTCGTGGCGCGACCGGCTCTCGTAGGAGCGCCCTCGTGGCGCGACCGGCTTTCGTAGGAGCGCCCTGGTGGCGCGACCGGCGACGTGAAAATCCAGCACTGAGGCGGCTTGAGTGAAAGAGCCGGACGCAGAGAACACGGAGAACGAGCAGAGAGCACACGGAGTAGAGCCTGTCTGATGACTGGCCGACTTCGACGCTCTGCGCTTCTCTGCGTTCTCTCTGCTGATTCTCTGCGCTCTCTGCGATCTGCTTTTTGACCTCAATTTGCCTCATGGCACGATCTTGGCCACGCGGTCGCGACGCAAGGTCGCTCCTACCGTGGGAGCGGATTCATCCGCGATTGGCATCGCGACGGACGCCGCGGTCGCGACGCAAGGTCGCTCCTACCGTGGGAGCGGATTCATCCACGATTGGCATCGCGACGGACGACGCGGTCGCGACGCGAGGTCGCTCCTACCGTGGGAGCGGATTCATCCACGATTGGCATCGCGACGGACGCCGCGGTCGCGACGCGAGGTCGCTCCTACCGTGGGAGCGGATTCATCCGCGATCGAGATCGCGATCCGATTTGCCGGTCGCGACGCGAGGTCGCTCCTACAGCGGTCGGTTCAACACTTCGGACAAGGCCGCCAGCACGCGGTCGACGCTGTCGGGATGGCTGCTGGCGCCCATCAGGCCGATGCGCCAGATCTTGCCGGCCAACGATCCCAAACCCGCGCCGATCTCGATGTTGTACTGGTTCAGCAATTGCCGCCGCACCGCCAGATCCTCGACCCCGTCCGGGATGCAGACGGTGTTGAGCTGCGGCAGGCGATGGCGTTCGTCGACCAGCAGTTCCAGTCCCATGCGCTGCAGACCATCGCGCAGGCGTTCGTGATTGGTCCGATGCCGGGCCCAGGCCGCTTCCAGGCCTTCTTCCTGCAGTATCACCAGCGATTCGTGCAGGCCGTAGAGCATGTTGATCGGGGCTGTGTGGTGATAGCTGCGCGCGCCTTCGCCCTGCCAGTAGGCCATGACCAGGCTGAGATCCAGAAACCAGCTCTGCACCGGGGTCTTGCGGGCCTTCAGCGCGGCGACCGCGCGTTCGCCAAAGCTCACCGGCGACAATCCCGGTGGTGCCGACAGGCATTTCTGCGATCCGGAGTAGATGGCATCCACGCCCCAGGCATCCACTCGCAGGGGTATGCCGCCGAGGCTGGTCACGGCATCGACGATGGCCAGCGCGTTGTGCTCATGCGCCAGTTTGCACAGGGCCTCGGCATCGGATTCGACGCCGGTGGAGGTTTCCGCGTGCACGAAGGCCAGGGCCTTCGCCCCGGGATTGGCCTTGAGTGCGTCGGCGACCTTGTCGAGGTCGATGGCCTTGCCGAAATCGTCCTGCACCATCACCGGCGTGGCACCGATGCGCAGCACGTTTTCCTTCATGCGTCCGCCGAACACGCCGTTCTGGCAGACGATCACGGTGTCACCCGGCTCGATCAGGTTGACGAAGCAGGTCTCCATGCCGGCCGAACCCGGCGCCGATACTGGCACCGTCAGTGGGTTGTCGGTCATGAAGGCGTAGCGCAGCAAGGCTTTGAGCTCGTCCATCATGCCCACGAACTGCGGGTCCAGATGGCCGATGGTCGGGCGCGCCAGCGCCTGCAGGATGCGGGATGACACATTCGACGGGCCCGGGCCCAACAGCAAACGCTCAGGGGGCATGAAACTCGGCATGGCGTGATCCGTTCAAGCGGCAATCCCTGAGCCTATCGCGCCCGAGCAAAGCAGCAAAGCGTGCGATTGGAGTCTGGACTCCAGTGCGAGCGTCAAAGGAGGCTTTCGGGACCTGCAAGAGTGCTTGGTGTGTGGGGGTGGCAGCTGTGGAGCGCGCCGCGCTGCGGCGCCGCTTTGCGGGTGCCAGAAGATCAAGAGCGGCCGCGCAGGCGCGCGGCCCTCCTCAAAGCCGCTTTGCGCCCGCTACCAGGTACATGGCCCGTGCGCAGTGTCGAGCCACGAGCCTGGCGATGGCGCCTGCTCTGCTGATCAGCGCAGCTGCCGCCGCAGCGTCAGCGCGCCCAGCAGCATCGAAGCCAGCGCCAGCAGCAGGCTGCCCAGCGGATGGGTGGCCGGAATCGGCACTCGATCGAGTGTCGCCTCGATACCATTGATCGCCACATTCTGTCCCGGCTGCGAGGCATAGCAGTGGTCGCCAAACTGCAGCGGCACGGTCACCGTCGCCTGGGTGTTGACGCTGATGCCGGTGGCGACCTGCAGCGGCGTACCTTGGCGGACGCAATAGAGATCGAGGCCGGTCGGGCAGTAGCCGCTGATCTGGATCTGGTCGGGGGCGAACAGGTTGATGCTGGAGACAGTGCAGGTATCGACCTGATAGACCCCCAGCGTACCGCTGACCTCGTGCGACATCAGCAGCAGGGCACGCTGGTTGGGGCTTTGTGCCGGGCTGATATAGGCCACGCCTTCGGGTGAGACATCGTCGCCCTGGGCGCTGCTGTAGCCCAGTTGCACGGGCGCTCGCGGGTTGGTGACATCGTAGACAAAGGCGCCACCAATGCGTTCCAGGCCGACGAAGGCGTATTTGCGACCACCGACATCACCGATGACGATGCCCTCGGGCTCCGGACCCTTGTTGTCGCTGCGGCCATCGAAGCTGGCCGTTGTCCCTTCGGAATTGAACAGCGTTGGCACCTGTGCGGCAATGGTCTGCTCGAAGCTGTCACCGCTGTCGAACAGCAGAGCGCCGCTGATGCCGTCGAAAGCCGACATCGAGCGGCCGCCGAAGGCATAGATAGCGTCGAAATCGCCGTCATTGTCGAGGTCGCCCAGTGTTCTGGTGACGGTCAATCGGCCGAGATTGGCGTTCTGCTTGAGCGTTGCGGCATCCGGGAAAATGCTCGGATCCAGCACATAACTGCCCGATCCCGCTCGAACTTCTTCGGAAAACGCATCGTAGTCGCGGGAATCGCCCTCATTGGCCGTGAGTACCACCGGTTGGCCATTGCTGTCGGTGGTCACGGCGATACCGTCTGGTTGGTACATGCCGTACACCGGCATGTTGCGGATCGAGATGGCCGGCTGGTTCCCCGGCAAGTCACGATCGGTCGGATCAAGGCCGTGACCGGGCAGGCTGTGATTCTTGAATCCCAGGGCCAGAATGCGGCTGACGGTGCCGGTCGGAATGTCGATGACCGCCAGGGCGTTGTTTTCCTGCAATCCGACAAAGGCCGTGCGACTGTCCGGGGTGACGCTGATGTACTCCGGCTCCAGATCCTGCGCCACGGTGGCACCCGGGCTGAAGATTCGAACTGCGGCCGGGAGTTCCGCGTTGCGCGGACCGCCTGCGTTGAAATCATTGAAGCGCACCTGGCGTACGGTTGCCGCAGCGATGCCGGCGCTGATGTCGATGATCGAGACGCTGCCTTCCGGGTCGACGTTGTAGTCGGTGTCCGGCTCGCCCTCGTTGGCCGCCAGCACGTACCGGCCATCCGGCGTGAAGGTCACCATGTCGGGCAGCGCGCCGACCGCCACGCTGCCGAGCAGGGTCCCGCTGGTCGAATAGAACGCCACGCGGCCGTTGTTCTGAGGGTTGGCGTCCTGAAGGGCGACGGCCAGCACACCGTTGCTGATGGCGACACTGTTGGGGCTGCCCAGCGCTGCCGTGCTGACGCGCTGGAGCAGTGCCGGCGCGCTCGGATTGGACAGATCGATCAGATCGAAGCTGGAATCGGCGCCGTTGACGCTGGCGACGCGGCGGCTGGCTGGATCGTAGGCGGAGATTTCGATGGATCCCTCCCCCAGGCCTGAGTTGTAGCCACCGATCCGGTTGAGGGTGGTGGACTGAGCCAGGGCGATGCCGGGCAAAGTCAGGCTGGCGGCAATGGCGAAACAGAGGCTGCGCATGGAAGATTCCAGTCTTGACGAAGACCGCGGAGCATTCCCGAGCGGTGTGACAAAGTCGTTTCAGCGCCGTTGGTCGGCCTGTTCATTCCGTTCGTACTGTTGCAACATTGCGCCTTCCTGAATGCGCTTCTTGTTGCCTCCTCATGCCTGAGATCCTGGTCGTCGAACGCTCGGCGACGTTATGCAATTTGCTCGAGCGCACGCTGGAATCGGCGGGCGTGGGTATCGCCTGCCATTTCGAGCGCTTCGGGGATGCCGTCGACGAGATGCGCCAGCGCGTGGTGGCTTCAAGGCTGCCGGCCTTGCTGGTCATCGGCATACCCGAGCGCGAACCGGCCGAATGTCAGGCGCTGCTGAAGATCGTGCGTGAGTTGCCGGGCAGCGTATTGCCCTTGCTGATCCTCAGTCATGCGCCCCTGCCCAGGCTCGATTCCTGGCTGGAGCGCCGCGGCGGTTCCATGCGCCTGCTGTGGTCGCAGTTCTGGCAGGTGCCGGGTGCGATCAGCGAACTGTCGCCGAATCTGCTGTTCAGCACGCCTCCCGAACGGGTGACGCCGCAAAGTCCGATGCGTCTGCTGCTGGTCGATGACTCGGTCAGCGTGCGCCGGACCTACCACCAGTTGCTGACCCAGCAGGGCATGCAGGTAGATCTGGCCGAGAGCATTGCCGAGGGTTTCGCGCGAGCCCGCGCCGGACGCTACGATCTGATTGTGGTCGACTATTACCTGCCCGATGGCACCGGCGACGAGCTGGTGCGCAAATTGCGCGCAGATCCGGCCACCGAGGGCGCGCTGGTGGCCATGATCACCGCCACCTATGGCGATGAACTGATCCAGAAATGCCTGGATGCCGGCGCCGTCGAGTGCATGTTCAAGAACGAAGTGGTGTCGCTGACGCTGGCGCGCATCAAGGCACTGGCGCGCTCGGTCTACGATCGCCGCAATACCGACAGCGAGCGGCGGCGCCTGGACGGCATCCTGCGTTCGGTGGGCGACGGTGTCTACGGCCTGGACGAGGCTGGTGTGGTGACCTTTGCCAACCCCACTGCCTGCCGCTTGCTGGGTTGCAATGACGAGTCCGAACTGGTCGGCAAGGATGGCGGTCAGTTGCGGTTGGCGGTGGAGCGCGCCGATGTCTCGGTGCGTGTGGAGACGGTATTTGCCACGGCCGATGGTCGCATGCTGCCAGTGGAATGCAGTCTGGTGCCGATGCTGGTGGCCGGCGAGACCGAAGGTTCAGTGGTGGTGTTTCGCGATATTTCCGAACGCAAGAGCGTGGAGCGGGTGCGTTGGGAAATCGATCATGATGTACTGACCGGCTTGGCCAACCGGCGCCAGTTTCTGACCGAGCTGGCGCAGTCGGTGGAGCGACGCAAGTCCGGTGGTTACGGCGCGGTGCTCTTCATTGACGTCGATCGCTACACTCAGGTGCTTGAAAATGCGGGTGAAATTGCCGGTCAGCAACTGCTGGTCGACATTGGTCAGCGCTTGCAGGCGCGCCTGCGCGATCACGATGGCCTGGCGCGACTCGAACACGATCAGTTCGCCCTGCGATTGGAAGATGTGCAGCTGGAACACATCTACACGCTGGCGGACAGCCTGCGCGAAATGCTGCGGGAAGCCCGTTACACCGACCATGCCGGACGCGCGTTGGGAATCACGGTGTCGGTCGGCGTTGCCATCGTCAGCAAGGATTCGCCCTCCGCCGAGTATGTGCTGGAAAATGCCCGGCAAGCCTGCGCCCAGGCCAAGCGACGTGGCCAGAACCAGACCCAGATCTTCGTGGTGGAGAGCGATTCGCGCGCCGCGCGCGAGCTCGAAGCGGGATGGGCGCAGCGCATCCGCGAAGCCATGGGCGAGGACCGGATCATCCTGCTCGGGCACCCGATCATTCCCATCGAATGCCTGCCTGCTGGCGGCAAGGCCGGCACGCCGAGGGTCAACACCGGTGAGCAGATCTACGAGATCCTGATTCGCATGGTCAATCGCGATGGCCAGTGGGTCAGCCCCAGCGTGTTCGTGCCCCTGGCCGAGCGTGCCAACCTGATGCCCAAGATCGATCTCTGGGTGGTGGCGCGCGCGGTGCGCATGGCCACACGTCTGAGTGACGATTCCCGGGTCGGATTCTCGATCAATCTCTCCAATCAGACCCTGCAGGACGCAGAGGCGCTGGTGCACATCGAGAACACCTTCGCCAGCCACCGGGTGCGGCCGGACCGTTTCATCTTCGAGATCTCCGAAACCGGCGAGATCTTCCAGTTGCACGCGGCGCGACGTTTCATCACCCAGCTGAAGAAGCTGGGTTGCCGCTTTGCACTGGACGACTTCGGTGCCGGCAACAACTCCTTGTCACACCTCAAGTGGCTGCCGGTGGATCTGGTCAAGGTCAGTGGCGAGTTCGTCGCCGAAAAGCAGGGTAGCGAGGTGGATCGCGCCATGGCGCTGTCACTGACGCAGATGGCGCATACCCTCAAGCTCAAGGTCATCGCCGAGCGCGTCGATTCACCGAAGGCATTGACCTGGCTGCGCGCCGCCAAAGTCGATTACGTGCAGGGTCATCTGTTCGGAGAGCCGACGCGGCTGGACGAGATCGATTTCGAGGCCGTGGAGGAGGCGTAGGAGTCCCGGTCGCCCCTGGCGGTGCGCTTGTTCGCGCAACAAACTGGGGCGAGAGGCAGGGGGCAGGGGCCCAAGCTCGCTGCATGGTCAGATCGTGCGGCGGGGCGGGTCTCCTGCCCCTCGCCCCTCGCCCCGATTATGTGAACCTAAAATCAATGTGTTACGGTCTGTTTGGCGAGAGCGGCTACCGCCAGGTCCCGCCTCATCATGAGACGGTTCGCACGCGCGTTCTTGGGGCAGGGGGCAAGTGCCCAGCCTCGACGCAGGTGCTGAACGCGACGCGAGGCAGATCCCTTGGCCCCGGCCCCGGGTGCCTCGATGAAGTCCTTCAGTTTCCGCACGACGACATGATCCGATAGCGTCATACGGTGTCGCACCTACGCCTCACCCCTGCCGCAACAGATCCACGACTGGCTGAAAGGCGGCGCGATTGGCCTCGTTCAACTCGATCAGCTGCTCATGGGCGCGCAGGATGCTGGCGGCCGAGACCTGTCCCGCTTGATCACCGACCGCCGCCAGAGACAGTGCGCTTCCCGGTGCACTGCCGGCTTCGACCAGGGTGACGGCGTCGTCCAGGCACAGGCTGTGCAGCAACTGGTTGATTTCAGGCTGGGTCGAGAACACCGTGGCTGGGGGCAAGGCGCGTTCGGCCAGTTCGCGGACGATGCAGGCCAGAAGGCCGATCACGGTACTGTCCATGAACCGAAGCTCGTTAAGGTCGATGACAACCGATGCGACGGCAACAGCGTCAGCTGAGAACCAGCCTTCGATCAACTGCTCCAGCGGCGCGGCGTTGTCATGGCGCAACTCGCCACCGAGCTTGAGAAAATGGACTCCAGCGCTGTGCGCTTCGGCGATGATGACGTCCATCAGTCGGAAGATTCGCCGCTGCGGGCGTCCCAGCGGATCAGCAGCAGGGCGACATCGTCCGGGTGCGGATCTTCGGGCTTGAGTCCCAGCTGCGCCCGGATCTGCTCAAGATTTTCAATCTGCGGATTCAGCACCCCGCGCAGACGCTCGCAACGCTGCTCGGTGGAATGCTCGGGGAGGATCTCGAGCACGCCATCGGAACAGAGCAGCAGGCGCATCGGACAGCTGAGTGTCAGCGTCTGGTTGGAATAGGCAGATCCCGCCAGCATGCCAGCCGGCGTACTGCGTGCTTGCAGATAGCGACAGCCGCTGCCGTCAGCGAGCAGTGGAAAGGGCGTCGCCCCGGCATTGGCGTAGTGCAGGGTAGAAAGTCGGGTATCGATCACGCCGTAGAAGATGGCGATGTGCTTGCCGATCCGGTCTCGCAACAACTCGTGGTTGAGCTGACCCAGCAGCAGCGCCGGATCGGCGATGGCGCTGCTTTGCGCGTGGCGCTGGTTGTCGAGCGCCGTGGCGATAAAGCGCTTCAGGTAAACGGTGACGAAGGCCGAGGCCACGCCGTGTCCGGAGACATCGGCGATGTAGAAGCCGACCCGGTCATCGTCAATGGCGAAATAGTCGACGAAATCGCCACTCATGAACTCCGAGGGCATCAGCAGGTGCGAAAAGTGGAATCCAGCATGCGTCCACTCAGGCTGGGGCAGCAGCTTGAACTGAACCTGGCGACCGGCGCGCTCGCCCTGTTCGAGCGCATTCAGCGATTGCTGCAGCCTTGCGTTGGCCTGCACCAGTTCCTGGGTACGCTGGGCCACCTTGTCTTCGAGCGCCCGATTGAGATCGGCCAGTTCGGTCAATGCCAGATAGCCGCGCAGGGCGGCAACCACCGCGGTCGACAGCTTCTGCGCGGTGAGGTCGGTCTTTTCCTTGTAGTCATTGATGTCGTAATCGAGGATGACCAGACGCTCGGGCGCCAATCCAGCCTGGCCGGTACGCAGGATGATCCTGACCAGATCGTTTCCCAGCTCCTCGCGGATATGCCGGACCAGCTGCAGCCCGGCATCGTCGGTCTCCATGACCACATCGAGCAGAATGACGGCGATATCCGGATAGTCGGCCAGCAGGCGCCGCGCCTGGGCGCCATCGTAGGCATTGAGGAAGCTGAGGCGGCGTTCCCGGAAACGCAGGCTGTTCAGCACCAGCGAGCTGACCTCGTGCACCGCCGGCTCATCGTCGACAATCAGGACACGCCAGAACTGCTCCGGCGCGCCGATTTCGTCATCGGCCCATAGCAGCGGCGTTTCTTCCTCGTCCAGTGGCGTAGCGCTCATCGCCGGCAATCGTCGATTCACTCATGGGCCTGAGGGTCATCATACGTCTTGGAACCGGCGACGGTGGCAATCCTTTGTGCCGATCATGAGCGTCCTTTGCTGATGTGCACCCAGGTAAACTGCGGTCCATGGACGATAGACAAGCAGGAGATGTGCTGTTCGCCGGTGCCACCGGATTGGTAGGCGGACTGGCACTGCCGGCACTGCTGGAACGCGCGGCAGCCGAGGGTTTTCGCGTATTCGCGCTGGTGCGGCGGCCGCTGGCGCTGACGCATCCGAATCTGCACCCGATCCAGGCCGGTCTAGACGACGCCGCCGGTCTGGCAGACGTGGCTCAGCAGTTGCGAAGAGCCGATGCGCATCCGCAGGTCTTTGTCTGTGCGCTGGGTACTACGCTGCGGCAGGCCGGGTCGGCTGCAGCCTTTGCCGCCATTGATCGGGATCTGGTGGTGGCGCTGGCGCAGCTGGCGCGTGCTCAGGGCGCAACGCAGGCGCTGGTAGTGTCTTCGGTGGGCGCGCGGGCCGGTTCCGGCAATCTTTATCTGCGAGTGAAGGGCGAGATGGAGGCAGCGGTGGAAGCGCTCGGCTTCAACCGCGTCGATTTCCTGCATCCGGGCCTGCTGCTGGGCCAGCGCAGCGGACCAACGCGCCCGGGCGAGGGCATCGCCCAGGCCCTGGCGCCCTGGTTCAACCCGCTGCTGATTGGTCCCTTGCGTCAGTACGGGGCCATCAGCGCGGGCGCCGTGGCCACGGCCGTCGTCGCCCTCTGCGGCAAAGCCGGGTCGGGCGTCAATCGAATCAGCAATCGGCAGATTCAGGCGCTGGCAGACTGAGTGCCCGCTCAGTTCGCCGGCTTGGTGATCTCGCTGACAGCCACGACCGGTGCGGCCGCGCCGCGCTGGTAGACGATCTTCTGGGTGCCGCCGTTGCAGCTGCCGACGGTCCTGGCAGTGCTTTCGTCGGCGCTGGCCACAATGTCCAGCGTATAGGCCTTGACGCCCTTGGCGTCGATATTGGCCGCGATCTCGCGCTTGAGTTCCTCGCAATCCTTACGCGCGTGGGCGGGGGCGCTGGCGAGTGCAGTGGTCATCAACATGGAGACGATCAGCAGTTTCATGAACGAACTTCCAGGGGCTATGCCGCCGGATGGCGGTATCAACAGCATCAGCCCCGATCACGGTCGTCGTCGGGCAAGGTCTGTCACGCTGCGGGCGCGGTGTGGCTGAATCGGGGCTAGCATCCACGCTCAGCTCCTGCATCGAGAAACGCTGGTGATCCGGATATGGATGGGACTCTTGATGATGGTCAGTCTGCCGATGCTCGCAGCGACGCCCAATGATTCGCCGCAGGATCTGCTGAGGACCTTGTACCGCGTGCATGACAACGGGGCGGGGCCATTGCTGGATCCAGCCGCCAGCGCCGAGCGCGCGCGCTTCTTTACGCCTGAGTTGGCGCAGGCCCTGGATCAGGAGCTCAATCGGCCTGATTCCGATGAGATCGGTGCGCTGGACTTCGATCCCTTCTACTACGCCCAGGACTTCGAGATCAGCCAGTTCGACATTGCCGTGCCCAAGGTCAGTGGTACCGAAGTCACCGCACTGGTGCGTTTTGACAACTTCGGCCGGACCGTGGAGATCGGCTATCGGTTGAAGCAGGACAAGCACGGCTGGCGCATTGCCGATATCGACTACGGCGATGGCCATACCCTGCTCAGGACGCTTGCCGGCAGCTGAAGCTGCTCCGATCGGCCTGATCTGGTGTTCCGCCGCAGCTCGGACAGTTCGCCGCAGCGCACCGTCCGAACTGCTGGTTCTGGCGCCTGCCTATTCCGGTACTGTCGCCGCTGCACAGCCGCTGCCGAAGGCCGGTAGTGCTTTCTGCAGCGGAATCGTGCCGCTGATCGGTGGTTGGGTCAGCGCAAAGCTCAGACTGCCTTCGGTGCAGGAGGTGAATCGGAGTGTGGCCGTGCCGATCTGGGTGGTGGTGGTCGTGGTTGGCTGATTGAACACGCCGCCGCTGGTCTCGAATACATCCAGCGTGACCGTGTCGCCCTGGTAGTTGCCCTGCATGGTCAACCAGCGGGAAGTGGCTACTCCCAGCTTCTGCTGCGCGCTGGCCGCGGTGTCGTAGGTGAACCAGGCGCCGAACATGAAACTGTTGGCAGTGCTGAAATCAAACAGGAATCCCTGGCCCAGATTCGACGGGTTGACCCAGGTGCCGTTGAGTCCCTGGCTGATGGCAAAGGTGGGCGCAGCGATCACCGTGATTCGCGCATTCATGCTGGTGTTGATGTTGGCACCGGGGCTGGAGTGCACCGTGCAATAGACCCGGAATTCGCCGGCGCTGTTGTAGGTGTGGTCGAACTGCCATCCGGCTACCGCCGGCGTGTTGCCGTAGCTGCCATCGTCGGCGCGCACATCGTGGAAGCCCGCATCGTTGATGAAGCGCACGGTATCGCCGACATTGATGGTCAGGTCATTGGGCGTGAACACATTGTTGCTGAGGCGCACGGTGACTATCGCTGCCTGTGCCTGGAATGCGCCCAGGCCCAGTATCAGGCTCAAGCAGCGGATGAAGACTTGGATTGCGTTCATGGCGTGGATCCCGTGCGGCAAGGCGATGTTTGACGCGGCTTTTGAAGCGGTTCAGTCAGCGGCGACTGCGAGGCACTTGATCATCATTCTAGACGAGCCGGTGTATAAAGCGTTGACGGGGGCGAGTCCTGGGGAGATAGGCCGTGGTATGCAAGGCCGCGCAGCTTGGATGGATCTTGCTTGCACTCGGTGGGCCGGTGCTGGCGGTAGCCGTCGGCCAGCCCGCGCCAGCCATCTCCGGACCGGATCTGCAGACGGGAGAGCCGATCAGCTTGGAACAGCTGCGTGGCAGGGTGGTTCTGGTTGATTTCTGGGCGTCCTGGTGCGCACCTTGCCTGCATTCGCTGCCGATGTATGAGGCGCTTCGCGCGGAAATCGGCGCCGAGAATCTTGAAATCCTTGCCGTCAACGTCGACGAAGACCTGGATTCGGCCCGGCGGTTTCTCGAGCGCCGGCGGATCAGACTGTTCATCATTCACGATGACGGCACGATCGCGACCGCCTACGCCCCACCGACCATGCCGACGTCGTATCTGCTCGACCGCAATGGCGTGATTGACACGCGCAATGTGGGCTTCAGGCCGGAAGAACTGGACGCTCTGCGTGAGCGGATTCACGCCCTGCTGGAGACGACTGATGATCAATGACGCACCGATCTGGCGTTGGACCTTGGTCTTGTGCGCAGCCTGCCTGCTCGGTGCCTGCGCTACCACGCCGGTGCAACCTTGGGAGCGGGGTCGACTGGCGCGTTGGGACATGCAGCTGGATCCAGACCCGATGCGAACGGCATTGAAAGAGCACACGCGCTTCAGCAAGGAAGCCAGTTCAGGCCGTATCGGCGCCGCTGGCGGCGGCTGCGGTTGCAACTGAGATGGCCCTGCGACCCAATCCCCTGTTGGCGCAACTGCTGGCGGCCTCGGCCGGTCTGGTCAGCTCCTCAGCAGTACCGGCCGAACCGGTTGCGGCGGACCGGTCCATCAGCTATCGCCACGGAGACTATGACGAGGATGCGCTCGCGCTGACGCCGGTGGACGGCAGCGATCGTCGATATCGGGTACGCAGCGAGCAGTTCCGGCTGCTGACGCCGGCGGGCGAGGGCGCCAGTCTCAGTGTGGATCTGACCCACGAGGTGATGTCCGGCTCGTCGCCCTGGTTCAGCGTGCCGGACGCCAACGGCCAGCCCTTGCAGGTGATGAGCGGCGCCAGCATCCATGATCGCCGCAGCGAGCTCGGCGTGGGCTATCGCCGCGCTCTGGCCGACGATCGGGAATACACGGTCTCGGCCAGCTATTCGGCCGAGGATGACTATCACGCCACTGCTGTCGGACTGGAATGGTCCAGGCCCCTGTCTGCCGCGATCGAGCTCGGACTCGGCGCCAGTTTTTCACATGATCGGATCGATCCCACCGATGCCGCCGAATTTGGACGCATCGCGCAGGCCACCAAGAACACCTGGTCTGCGTCGGCCGGCCTGAGTTTCATTCTGGATCGGTCGAGCCTGCTGCAGGCCGGGCTTCAGCTCACGCGGTCGAGCGGATTCCTGTCTGATCCCTACAAGCGCTTCTTCGCCGGCGACCGCGTGCTCAACGAGGCCCGACCGGATCAGCGTCTGCAGGGAGCGTTGCTGCTGCGCTATCGGCACGCGCTGGTCGAACGCGACGCGGCCCTGCATCTGGACGGGCGCTATTCCCTCGACAACTGGGGCGTGCATTCCCATACCGTGGAGGCGCACTGGTATCAGACCCTGGCCCAGGACTGGCGCGTGATTCCGGGGTTCCGCTATTACACGCAGAGCGAAAGCAGCTTCTACGCGCCCTTTGCCAGCGTGGGCGAACTCGGGCGCTATTATTCCAGCGATTATCGACTGGCCACCGGGGGTGGAGTCTCCGCAAGCCTGGATCTGCGGCGCCAGATTGGCGCCTGGGACTGGGTGATCGGCATTGAGCGCCACCGCGCCACCGATGCCCTGGGTTTCGGTTCCGGCAATGACCCTGGACGCGTCAGCTACACCCAGATCCAGGCTGGATTCGACTTTCGGTTCGATTGAGTGCAGATGTCGGCAAGTCAGCCGGTGGAAGGGATCTGGCGGCGTGATTTCGTCAGCATGGGCTGCCCCTGTTCGATCCAGATCGAGGTGCAGGCGCGCGAGCGCGCCGAGGTTGCCTTTGCTGCTGCCATCGCCGAACTGGATCGTCTGGAACGGAAGTACTCGCATTATCGTGACGACAGTCTGCTGGCGCAGTGGTGCGCTGCAGCTGGCAGCGGCGAAGCGGTCGAACTCGATGCCGAAAGTGCCGATCTGCTGGATCTGGCGAGCCTGTTGCACGAGCAGAGCGGCGGTGCCTTCGACATCTCGGCCGGAGCGCTGGCGCGCTTGTGGGCGGGACCGGGCGATGCGCTGCCGAATCCGGCCGAGATTGCGCAAGCCATGGCCAGAGGCGGCTGGCGGCATCTGGTCTGGCAAAGGCCGTGGTTGCGGCTGGAGCAGCCCGGCATGCGCCTCGACCTTGGCTCCCTGGTCAAGGAATATGCGGCCGACCGCGCCGCCGCGCTGTGTCGGGAACAGGGGCTGATGCACGGCATCGTCGAGTTGGGCGGAGACCTCAGCGTGGTCGGGCCTCACGTCGACGGTACGCCGTGGCGCGCCGGTGTGCGTCATCCACGACTGCCCGCTGCCCTGGCCGGCATCGAATTGCTCGATGGCGGCCTTGCCACCAGCGGAGACTACGAACGCGGACTGCTGCTGGACGGCAAACGCTACGGTCATATCGTCGATCCGCGCACAGGCTGGCCAGTCACGGCTTTTGCCAGCGTCAGCGTGCTGGCGCCGAATTGTCTGGTGGCGGGTGCGGCAGCGACGCTGGCCATGCTGCTCGGCGTTGACGCGGGAGCGCGTTACTTGTCAGAGCTGGGGTTGCCGCATCTGACGGTGTCCGCCGCCGGCCGGATCGGCGGCACGGTGGCCTGGATCGAGCCGGATTCGCGGGTCTAGCCCGCATTTCTCACACCTGCGCGAGCAGATGCCCCCAATCTTCCAGTGGTACAAGGCGATTCCGAGGCACGCAGCAGTGACAGACTGTTTGGCTGCATCTGCCCGCTTTGCGGCCCTCGCTGGTTCTTTGCGCCGATGGCTGCGTTGCTCGTCGTCGCAATGGAACAACCATTGCTTCGCCCGGTGTGGCGGCATAGCCGCCACCCGTTCGAGAGGGCGCATGGCATGCGATGCAAGCTTGCCCTCTCTCACCCTCGCGCCTTGCCCTCAGCGCAAAGCCCTGCGCGATCTTCCGCAACAGGTGTGAGAAATGCGGTCTAGCTGCCCTTCAGGAACTGGGCCTCCACTTCCGCCGCAGGCATCGGCCGGGCGTACAGGAAGCCCTGATATTCGTCGCAACCCAGGCCACGCAGGATGCCCAGCTGTGCCTGGCGCTCCACACCCTCGGCAATCACCCGCGCACCAATGCTGCGGGCCATGCCGATCACCGCACGCACGATCGCCAGATCCTGCTGATTGCGTTCGATGTCGACGATGAAGGCACGGTCGATCTTCAGCGTATCGATGGCAAAACGACGCAGGGCGGTCAGCGACGAGAATCCGGTGCCGAAGTCATCCAGAGCCACGCGAACACCCAGGGCAGAGATCGCCCCGAGGATGCCACCGACCGCGATCGGGTCCTGCATGAACAGGCTCTCGGTGATCTCCACCTCGACCAGCTTGGGATCGATACCGCTGGCGGCGAGGGTGTCGCGGATGTCGCGATATAGTTCTGTGGTGAACTGCCGAACCGACAGATTGATGGCGATGCTGGCGCGCAGTCCCTGTGAATGCCATTGCGCCATCTGCCGGCAGACGTCGTCAAAGACCCATCGGCCGATGGGCACGATCTGACCGGTTTCTTCGGCCACTTCGATGAACTGACTGGGCGGAATCTCGCCCAGACTGGGATGGTGCCAGCGCAGCAGCGCCTCGAATCCGGTGACTTGCCCGGAGCCGATCTCGACCTTGGGCTGGTAATGCATTTCAAACTGACCGAGTTCCAGCGCCGAGCGCAGTCCTTCCTCCATCCACAGCCGACGCTGGGCGCGCTCGTTCATGTCGGTGGTGAAGAAGCGATAGCCGCCGCCGCCCGCCGCCTTGGCGTGATACATCGCGGTGTCGGCATTTCGCAGCAGCATGCTGGGTTCGGTGGCATCGCCGGGAAAAATGCTGATGCCCACACTGGCGTCGCGACTGAGTTCGTGTTCTTCCACCGGCAGTGGCCTTCGCAGCGCATCCAGCATCCTTTGCGCCAGTTGCGCCGCTTGCTCGTGCGAGCCCAAGGGGCTGATCACCGCCACGAATTCATCGCCGCCCAGCCTGGACAGGCTTTCGCCCTCGCCGAGCAGCGGGCTGAGGCGCTGCGCCACCGCCCGCAGGAAGGCGTCACCCAGCAGATGGCCCAGTGAGTCGTTGATCGACTTGAAGCGGTCCAGGTCCAGAAACAGCAGCGCCAAGCTGGCGCCCGTGCCTTTGGCTTCCGCCATGGCTTCGCCCAGATGTTGCATCAGCGCCATGCGATTGGGCAGGCCAGTGAGAGCATCCCGTGTTGCCAGAAAGCGAATCCGGCTTTCAGCCTGTTTGCGCTCGGTGACGTCGATGACTGGAATGATCAGATGTTCGACACCGTCGAGGTCGATGACCTCGGCGGACATCGACACCGCAGCAACTTCGCCACTCTTCTTGCGCAAGCGCGTCTCGAAGCTGCGCAGCGGTTTGCCGGCCTTGAGCGAGGCTAGCAGCAGGACGCGATCAGCCGGCTCGACCCAGAGTCCGAGGTCGGCGCCAGTCACGCCCAGGCACTCGCTGCGCTGGTAGCCAAAGACGGTCACCCAGGCTTCATTGACCTCGACGATCTGGCCGTCCGATTTCCGACTGATCAGCATGGGATCGGGCGAGGTCTGGAAGATCTTGGCGAATCGCTCCTCCAGGCTGGAGATGGCGTCACGCTGGGCCTGCAGCTCGGCGTTGCTCTCGGCCAGCCGTTGATTGCGCTCGGTGACGGCGATCAGTGAGCGTTCCAGCACTTCCATCAGCGCCCTGACCGGGATCGCCGTCAGCGCCAGCGTAATGCAGACAAAGGCCACGCGATCCCAGGTGAGCAAGGGCTGGTAGGCGGTCACCATCCAACTGTTCATTTCTGCCAGGCCGATCGCGCCACAGAGGGCGACGGCAGCCGTTGCCAGAACGATGTAGGACCATCGATCCAGAAGCAGGCTGCCGATCAGCATCGAGGCGCCAAGCAGCGCAACGGTCATGTCGTGGAGGCCGTCTCCCAGCAACATGCCGGTGGCCAGCAGCGAGGTGTGCAGCACGGCCAGCATGGCGCGAGCGGCGTCCAGATGCCCGCTGCGTGCGAGGCGGAGGGCAGCAAGGACGATGAGGATAGCCAGCAGCGGCACCAGACCGGCGGTGTTGTGTCCGGCAATCAGTAGTCGGTGGCTTTGAAACAGGATGATGGCAACGAAGGGCAGGCCCAGTAGCATGACCAGCGCGATGACGTGGAACACCCGCCAGCGCACGGCCAGAACCGGGTTGCCGGCGGCTTCAGGGGGGACTCTCAACCAGCGCGGGATCACGGGCTCACTCCCGCGCTTGCGGCCGACGTTCTTGACTCAGCCTGTTTTGGCGGGATCGGTCTGGTCCACAGCGGCGGTGCGGCGATGATGGTCCACCGCCCGGCAATGCATGGTCTGAGTGAGGATATGCCGTTGGCGAGCACTGACGATCCCCGAGAACGGTGGCACTGGCCCTGTCGTCTTGCCAGCGCGCACATCATCGGTCATTGCCGGCGCCGCGGCGCAGCCAAGTTGTAAAGAAGTACCGGCGGCCGCCTCAGACGTCCTGATCAGTGCCCTTGGCTGCGCGTTTTCGACCATGGATCATGGCCGCAATCAGGTTTTCCCGATGCTTCCAGGTGGCATGCAGTGCTCCTGCGACATGCAGCGGAATCAGCGCCAGCAAGGCCCAGGAACTGTACAGATGCAGATCCATGACCCAGGCGATGCCCCAGTAGCGATCCGTCGTCGACAACCAGCCGCTCAAGCAGATGAGCAGCAGCAGCGACAGCAGCGCAAGGATCATCCACGCGCCGAGTGGATTGTGACCGCGATAGCGTCGCGCCTGCCCGGCCCTGAGGGCGCGCACATAGGCGAGGGTCGTGTGCGGTCCGCGGATGAAGGATCCAAAGCGGGCGCTGGCCGGGCCCACGAAGCCCCAGATCAGACGCAGCAGCACCGCCGCCAGCAGCCCGTAGCCCAGCCACTCATGCCAGTTCCCTGGAGTGTGGCGGGTCAGCCAGGCGGCGCTGACTCCGATGATGAAACAGAGATGCAGGACGCGCACGGGCGCGTCCCAAACCTTGGTGGGCCTTGCGGTCAATGATCGTTCCCGGTCGGAACCGGATCGAGCGTTACCGGGTGAAAATAGGCCTCGACACGCTGGCCCGATTCATTCAATGCATAGACCTCGTAGCAGCCGCCGTCTTCCTTGATCCTGCGCACTGTCCAGCCTTTCTCGGTGAGCTGCTTCTCCAGCACCTCGGTGGGCTGCCAGCCCGACTTCGGGCCCGATTCACAAGTGGCCAGACCAGTGGCGTAGGCCGGTGCCTCAATGCAGAGCGTCAGGCCAAGGCCCAGGATTCGCGTGATCGACATGCAGTTTCCTCGTTTTCATGAAGTCACGAAGAAGAGCACGCCAAATGCGAATTTATCGTATTTGTGGTGTTCCCGGACCGAGGGACGCTTGTGGGACTGCTGGCGATCTATCCAACGGGTGCGGGTATCGTTCCGGCGTCATTGCGAGCCACCTGTATCGGCCCGACACTGCGCACGGGCCATGAACCACAAACCCGCCTGTAGGAGCGACCTCGCGTCGCGACCGGCAAGCCGCACGTCCGAAGCAGCGGTCGCGCCGCAAGGGCGCTCCTACAGGCGGAGGAAGAAATCAACAACTTGCGAGATGGGTTCATGGAGAGCGTAGCGAAGCAATCCAGGGATGTGCGGCGCTACCCTGGATTGCTTCGTCGCTGCGCTCCTCGCAATGACGCATCAACAACTTGCAATATGGGTTCACGGAGAGCCACTTGGTTCGGCCCGATACCGCTCACGGGCAATGAGCCACAAGCTCGACAAGGAGCGACCATTCAGCGGCACGCGCGCAACAGCGATCGGGCTACCCCACTCGCGTCGGATAAGCGAAATAGGTCAGGAACTCATCATCCCGCACCCAGCCGCTGCTTTCGTAGAGGCGCTGTGCCGATTGATTGTCACGATGGGTCTGCAGCATCAGCCAACCAGCGTTCCCGGACGCTGCAAATGCGACGGCCGCATCCAGTAGTTGCCGCGCGACGCCGCCGCGCCGCGCGCTGGCGACCACATACAGATCGTTGAGTAGCCAGCTGGATTGCATGGAGATTGACGAAAAGATCGGATACAGCTGGCAGAAGCCCAATGCATCGGGGCCGCGCCTGGCCAGAAGGATGGTTGATTCCCGGCGGGCCATTCGTGCCTGCAGGAATTGCCGCGCGCCGGCGAGGTCGCTGGCCTGTTCGTAGAACATCCGGTACTGATCGAACAGGGGTGCCAGATCGTCCAGGTCGTCGGGCTCTGCGAGCGCGATTCCGAGGTCGCTGCTGGCGACGGCGAGATCAGTTGAAGGCGATGGTGCTGCTTCCGCTCGTCTGGGACGAGCGAGCAGTTCACCGCCACAGTTGGGACATTGCCCGTGCAAATGATCCTCGCTGCAGCTGGCGCAGAACGTGCACTCGTAGCTGCAGATTCGGGCGTCCGCCGAATCGGCCGGCAGCAGGCGGCCGCAGGATTCACACAGGGGGCGCAGGCTCAGCATGGAAAGCTCCGGGCGGCGGATCAGGATACGCGCTGGTGCGCCCACCATGACCATTGGCGGTCTCGAACGACGGCGTCTGCTGGCAAACTCGACGGTTGGCTCTCAGAGAACTGCCTTCCATGATCAAGCGCTTGCTCAAGTGGATCTCCCTGCTGGTGTTGGTCGTGGTGCTGCTGGGCGGCGCATTGGCAGCGCACACCTGGTATGGCAAGCCGCTCAGCATCAACTGGTTCTATGGTCGGGTGTTCCTGCAGTTCGCGCTCGACAATCCGGAAATGCTCACGCAGATGCGCCTGTTGGAGCCGATGGGCATCAAGAGCCACAACGCCAAGCTTGGGGATGATTCGCTGGCGCATGATGAGGCTCAGTTGATCAAGCTGGAGCAGGACTACGCCACCTTCAAACGCTATGAGCGCGCTGACTACAGCGGTCAGGCGCTGATTTCCTACGACATCTTCGATGCTTTCCTCGGTGATCTGGTCAAGGATGGCAAGCGCTTCCGCTACCACAACTTTCCGATCAATCAGATGTTCGGGGCGCAGAGCGGCGTGCCGAATTTCATGGTCAACAGCCATTTCGTCGAGAGCGAGCGCGACGCCCGTGACTACATCAGCCGGCTGCGCCTGATCGGCAACAAGTTCGATCAGGTGCTGGAAGGCCTGCGACATCGAGAATCGCTGGGCATCCTGCCGCCGCGGTTCACCGTGGAGAAGGTGCTCGAGCAGATGCGCGGATTCATCGAATCCCCGGCGCGCGAACACATGCTGTACACCAGCTTCGAGGAAAAACTGGCGAAGATTCCCCCTGAGCAACTGTCGGAATCCGTCCGCGAGGCATTGCGCACGGAGGTGGCGGGCGCCATCGACGAAGTGGTGTATCCGGCCTATCGGTGTCTGATTGCCCATCACGAGGCGCTGCTGTCGAGGGCCACCAGCAATGACGGCGCCTGGCGCCTGCCCGACGGCGAGGCCTACTACGCCTGGCGCATCCGCAACCAGACCACCACCGACATGAGCGCCGACCAGATTCACCAGATCGGCCTGGCCGAGGTCGAACGCATCGGCACCGAGATGGACCGAATCCTGCAGGCCGAGGGTCTCACCGAAGGCAGCATCGGTGCGCGTGTGCAGTTGATCAGCAAGCGTGAGGATCAGCTGTATCCAGACACCGAGGCCGGTCGCGAGCAGATCCTGGCCGACTATCAGGCGATCATCGATGAGGTCAACGCCAATCTGGGCGACTGGTTCAATCATCGACCCGAGGCTTCGGTGGAAGTCCGGCGGGTTCCGGAATTCTCGGAGAAGACCGCGCCCGGTGCCTACTATCAGCGTGGTTCACTGGATGGCAAGCGACCGGGCGTGTTCTACGCCAATCTGCGCAGCGTGGCCGATATCCCGCGTTTCGGCATGCGCACGCTGGCCTATCACGAGGCCATTCCCGGACACCATTTCCAGGGCTCACTGGCGCAGGAACTCGAAGGCTTGCCGATGTTCCGCAACTTCCTCGGATTCACCGTCTATTCGGAAGGCTGGGCCCTGTACGCCGAGCAGCTCGCCTGGGAGGCGGGTTTCCAGAGCAAGCCGCTGGACAATCTCGGCCGACTGCAGGCCGAGATGTTCCGCGCTGTGCGGCTGGTTGTGGATACCGGCATGCACGCCAAGCGCTGGAGCCGCGAACAGGCCATAGCCTACATGGAAGACCACACCGGCATGGGCCACGGTGAAGTCGTCGCCGAGATCGAACGCTATCTGGTCAACCCAGGTCAGGCTCTGGCCTACAAGGTGGGCATGCTGAAGATTCTGGAACTGCGCGAGAAAGCCCGCAGCGAACTCGGCGAGAGCTTCGATATCCGGGGCTTCCACGATGTCGTGCTTGGCTCCGGTGCCTTGCCGATCTTCATCCTCGAGCGCCAGATCGACGAGTGGATTGCCACGCAGAAGGTCTGATGCCGGTAGGCACGCCGGCGCGGCCTGCGGCGTGCGCCGACCGAGCTACTCCGCGGCAATCCAGTCAACCCACAAGGTGAACGGCCCTTCGCGTTTGTCACCGATCAGCAGGCCGATCTCGCGCACGCGCGATCGATCAAGGGTTGGACCATCAAGCGGATAGCCACGGTAGCTCGGCGTCAGCTCATCGAGCGGAACACGCACCTCGATCCAGCGATCGGTTTGGGTGGGGAAGGTGGCACCATAGGACACCGGCGAGCCGCGGAAGCGCGCGTCGGTGGCCAAGCGCAACTGGTAGCTGCGGCCGTCGCCCTTGACCCGCAACTTCAGTGCCTCGACCCCGCTCAGGTCAAAGGTCTGGTCGGTGGTCCGCACCGAGGAAAATCCGCCGTTGTTCGCCAGCGAGAGCACGCCGCTGAAGCGCAGTTGGTCATTCTGCCGTTTCGGTGTGCCCCACGAGAGTCCGTCCATGACGCCGTCATTGGCCGCGTACCCGCGAATCTGGTTGCTCTCGCGGAAATCCATCAGCGTCCGTGCGGGCGTGATCATGGGAGGCTTCGGTTCTGAAGCGACTGCGCCGGTCAGCATTGACATTGCCGACAGCAGCGCAGCGAAGACGGTAGAGGGGATGGTGATTGCATTGAACATCAGATCAGCCTGGGCCCTGCCGTTTGTGGGCTAGACCTGCATCCAGCAGCGGCGCCGCTGGAGCCCCACCGTAGGAGCGACCTAGCGTCGCGACCGCAGAATTCGAAACCCCCGATCGCGGCTGAAGCAGCTCCCACCGTAGGAGCGACCTCGCGTCGCGACCGCTGGATCCGAGGCTCGCGGCAAACCCTTTCGCGGCTGAAGCCGCTCCCACGGTGCCCCGCTACGGCCGCCAGCCCATGAACAGGAACTCGTCGTTGCGCATCGGGCCATTGGCGAAACGCGGGAAGTTCAGCTGCAAGCGGTTCTTGTCGATGGTTCCGGAGAGCACCACGGACGTGTGGCCGACAGCGATTTCGATGCGGATGCTGTCACCCTTGACGCTGTAGTAACCGGTGGGCACATGCCGCGACTGGATGTTGAACCACTTTGACAGTTGTGAGGGCTGCTCGTCGGAATCGATGTAGATGGCGGTCTTGTCCGGGTACAGCCGCAGATAGCAGTGGGCGGAATTGGTGTCGTCTTCGGGCTGCTGCTTGACCCGGTAGACGCCGTCGTAGCGCAGCAAGTCTGCGGCCTTGCTGCCGCCAAAAAGCCGGCCGATGGCAGCCAGACCGCCGGCCTTGACGGGCTTGAGCGGCTCACTGTCGGGTGCAATCAGCGTGCCCCGCAATTCGATCTCGGCTTCGCCGCGGTAGAGCTTGCCGGCGTCGTCCTTGCCGATGACATACCAGAGCTGGCGGGATGAGCGCAGTTGCGAGTTGCGGTGCGAGTTCTGCGGATTGCTGAAAGCCCGGCCGGGTGACAGTCGGCCGTCAGTGCAGCCGAACTCATCAGCGAATTGCTGCGGGCCGAAGGGCAATTCGCCGCCGTTGGCAGGGCTCCATTTGCCGCGAACCAGACTGAAGGCGCCGTACTCGACGATGCGAAGTTCGGTGTGCATTGCCTCCACGCTGGTCTGGAAGGTCCAGATGAATTCGCGCCCGTTGTGGGTGGCGGCCGCCACGCTCGGTGCATGGCCGATACGCAGACCCTCGGGGAGCGCCCGGACTTCATCCAGGCTGCGCTGACTGGCCCCGGGTTTCCAGGCCTTCACCAGTTCGGCCGGCCAGCCTTCGAAGGGCAGGATCATCACGGCTTCGGTCGAGGGATGCACCAGAATCGGAAAACGTTCACCGCACATCTGGCCCTGGGGAATGTGCTGGCGGAAAACCATGAAGATGGCACCGCGCACGTCTCTGTCGGTGAGTGCCTCGGGCACGCGCCAGCCCATGCCGCGATCGCTCTCTTCGGTGACCAGCTTGGCCAGGGCACGCAGGCCCGGTTCGGTCGGCTGGGTGTTCTTCAGCTCGAAGATTCGACGAGCAATCGCATGCAATTCATCCGGCCGTGATTCGAACCATGGATCCAGGCTGTAGACCAGCAGTGCCGGGCAGTCCTCTTTGCCGGGCTTGAACAGCAGGTTGTTGGCCATCACCAGCGCCGCCCAGACGATTCGGCCTTCCCGAAGCAGCAGGGCCTGGTTGTGACTGACCTCGATCAGCGGATCGCGGTGGGTCAGCCACTTCGGACTGTCCGCATGCATGGCATCCAGCGTGCCGGCCGCAGCGGCTGTACGCAAACGGGCAAACTTGTCGCGGGCCTGCACCAGCATCTGTTGCATTCGCGAATCCGAGCGCTGCGCCGGAATGCGATAGGGATAATCAGTCGCCTCTGGCAGCGGTGACGAACGTCCCTGGTCGGCCGATGGGCGCTCCGACGCGCCAGTCGTCACGCCCGCTGGCTGCGCGGATCTCAGGCGTTGGACCGAGTCGTAGGTGCCCAGCACCGAATCGCCGCCGGCTCGGCCATTGGCCCATTGCCGAGCCACCTTGTCGAGCGGGAAAACACCGTTCTTGTCGTCCAGGAGCACGCAGAAGCGCTCCTTGTGCACGATCCATTCGCCACCGAACTGGCGCAGCAACACCTCACCGAAAAAGGCGCCGATGCCTTCGACAAAGGCGTCGGTGGCTGGCACGCCCTGGCTACGCTGGTCTTCGATCAGCTGGTCGAGCAGTTGGATACCGCCGGCGTCGTAGCTCAGGTCGCGCTGGAACTGGCCCTGGTAGGCCCGACGAAAATCCTCGGCTGCGGCTGCCATGCGCTGCTTCGGGTCGGGCGCGGCCTGGCGGATCGAGGCCTTGCTGCGCAAGAGCTCCAGTTGCGCGGCATCGGGGAAGCCCTGATGACGATATCGAACGGGATGGATGGCCAGGCGCTTGAGTGCTGCTCCCAACACCGCTTCGGCTTCCGTCCACGGCACCAGCAGGAATTCCTGCGTGCGAGTCAGAAAAGCCAGTTCGTCCGCCTTGGGCAAGAGTGTCAGGCCCACGCCTTCGGTCACCTGGGTGATGTTTCGGTAGGGCTTGTCGTCACTGCTCTCGGCCAGCTTGTAGCTGGCGACAAAGAGATCCTTGCCCTGGGCCTGATTCAGCTGGTTCAGCAATTCCGCCTGCTGGTTGTAGTCGCGCTGCAGCAGCAGTTGCCGGGCCCTGAGCAGGCGTGGCTGCTGTGACACCGATGCTGCTGCTTCGCGCCAACCCTGGGCGTGGAAGTGCAGTACGTCGGCAGACAGCGGTCGCGTTTCCTCCCCCAGCACCTTTGCGGCCAGCTGAGCCAGCGCCGCCAGCGCCGGCGGATCGTCAGACCCGGCCACCACCAGCAGATTGCGCGAAGGCACCGCTACCACCGGTTCGCCTCGCAGAGTCAGCTGCTTGAGCAGTTCCGGCAGCAGCAAGCGCGAGGCATCGTAGCCATCGCCCCAGCGTGATACGTAAAGACCCGGACGCACCTCGTGCATGCTGCCCTGAGTGCGCGCGCGCAGATTGGCCAACGCGACGGTGTAGGCGGCATCGAAACTGGTGCCCCAGGCGTCGAGTTCGCTCGCGGTGACCACGCTGGTTGCGGTGGGCGTGTCCAGCCCCAGGGTCACGACCAACTCGCCTGCCAGTGCCCGAAACGGGAAGTTCGGTATGTCCACCTTGGCCTTCGCCGCCGAAACCTTGGCCATCAGGATGGCCATGTCCAGATAACGGCGGTCACGCACCACCGGCAGCAGACTCGGCGCAGCCTGCTCCAGCGATTGCGGACGCGGCGCCTGCATCGACAGCAGACCGGCGCAGCAGGCCTGCAGGAAGGCTTCAAGGTCGACATCGCCCTTGGCGAAATCGAGGTAATAGTTGTTCGGGTTGACGCTGTAGTCCTGGCCGCCGTGCCGATAGCGAAGGGTGCGCGTGGCGGCGTCAAAGACCGCGTCGCTGTGCCCTGGCAGCCCTTCGATGTGGCGCTTGAAGGCCTCGACGAATTCGCCAAAGCCGATTCGGTTGAGTGATGAGTGCTCCAACGTCCATGTCCTCTCTGATACAAAGGCGGACACCTTCCCAGGTCCGCCCGACTACCACCACAACGGCGATATACACTGTTACTCCAAACTTTGTATCCAATGATGTACGGATCGGGTGGTGTGATCCAGATGCCCCCCGACAGACGGACATTGCCCGCAAGCACGCCTTCCTGCCGACACCCGCAAGCGTACGGGGATTCGACTTCGACCTCATGAATAGACAAAGGCCGCCATCACTGGGGGTCCTTGTTGGTTTGGTGGCGGATGGTTGACGGTTCGATTCCGCCATTGTCGATTGAACGGCAACGCGGCGGGTTGGGGCGGAATGCTGCGGGTCAGCCGCCCAGCAGTCGCCGCGCGAGCACCGATTGCAGGTCCCGGCGGCCATCGACGATCAGGTAGATGACGACGCGCTTGCCAAAGATTCGATAGATCATCCGGTACGGCTTGAATGCCGTCTGGCGGTAGTCCTTGATGCCCAGCGCGGCGAGTTCCTTCGGGTGACTGCCGCGTTCCGGGAATTCGGCCAGCCGCTGCACGGCCTTCATTAGCTCGTCGAGCACATGCTCCGCGTTCGCCGGGCTGTCAAACTCGGCGATGTGGTCATGGATCGATTCGAGATCCTGCTCCGCACCCGGCGTCAGCAGAACCTCGTAGCGCGGCGGTCCCGCAGGCATCAGGCCGAAGCGCGCTTGGCGCGCAGACGCGCCACCACATCGGCAACCGGCTTGACCCGGTCAGCGTCAACATCCTGCTGCCCGAGCGCCAGGATCTTGAGCAGCGCCAGCGTTTCCTGCGTCTCCTCAAACGACGCGACGTCCTGCAGCACCGCCTTGGCCTCGCCGTTCTGCGTGATGACCAGGGGCTCGCGCTGCTCGGTCAGGTGCGCCAGCACTTCCGCGGCATTGGCCTTGAGATAGCTGATCGGCTTTACCTGGGTTGAGTAGCGCATGACCGTGCTCCTGACGTCGCATAGGACTGAATATAGTCCGTTAACGGTCCTGCGGCAATCTGCCGCGCAACGGCACGGAAATCGTGCGGGGATCAGGTAGAGCTGCCAGGAGAATGCGCCTTGAACCACTGCCGCCCGAGTGCCGTCAGGCGATAGCGCTGGTTGCTGCTGCGCGGTTTCTCGGGCAAGGTCATATCCAGTGTTGCCGCTCGCCGACGTCCCTTGGGAACTGCTTTTCTTGTTCCAAGTTCAGCTTTGCTGCCCAGAAGATGACGAATGCGTGGAGGTACGCAAGTTGATATGGGTTCTCTGATGCGCACAAAAAAGCCCCAAGGTTCAACACCTTGGGGCCGTCTGTTGGTGGAGGCGGGGGGAGTCGAACCCCCGTCCGCAAGCCCTACGTCTTGTGC